>CAJXXI010000001.1 GCA_913062615.1 uncultured bacterium
GACTATGGACCATTGATGGTCGCCCCGCTGATCGCGCTCGGGTTCATGTTCGCGTTTATGCGCGAATGGCGAGGCTCACTGATCGCCCCGATGACCGCACACTTCTTGCACAACTTCACGCTGATGAGCTTTATGATCTTGCTGGTGCAGCTGATCAAAGATCCGATGTAGCTTGATTATGCAACCGGTTCGAGTGCTGTATTAGTCGCAACGCGCGAAAGCACCGATGCGGCAGCTTTCGACACCACAATCAACAACAGCACCACCGCTGCGATGCCCGCAACGAGCATCCATCGCGGCTTGTCGATCTCGCCAAAGGTCGTGAACTGTTGACCGATCAGCACGGCTGCGAGTGTCCGCGGGAACATGCCAAGCATAGTACCGAGGACAAAGACGCCTCTTGATACACCCAGTGAACCGAGCAACAGATTCGTCAACGCGAACGGCGAGCCCGGCGAAGCACGCAGCAATGTCACCAACAATAACGCTCGACGCGTGCTCGCGTGCACCAACGCGTCACGGAGCATCACGGCTTTTGGTTTGCGTTGGAGCTCTTGCTCGACTCGGCTTCGGGCGATCCGCCCGACAAGTTCGTATCCAACCAATGATGCGCCGCCGAACCCAAGGAGCGCAAGCCCAAGGCCCATCGGCACGCCAAAGGCATACCCCGCGAGGATCGCTTGCGAAACCGTAGGCAGAAATCCAAAGCCCGCCAAAAGCACAAACGCTACAAGATAGATCGACATCCCGACCATCAGATACGACATGCTCAAGCCATCGCCGATGAGTGCCAGGCGGATAGGTTCCATGTTAAGGATCAGCATCACACCTGCGAACGATGGGATTGCAGACCATGCGATCCCCAGCAAGGCTGCTGGACCAAGCCGACGCAACATCGCGCATCCGCCATGGACTCGTTCTGTTCCTAGTCGGCTCACAAATCCGAACGAGAGCAAGCTCGCAGCGAGTGTGCTCAGCACCCAGAGTTTCCAGTTGCCCGGCGAGTGGAGTATGTTTGTATTGATCCAGTTTTGTGCGCCCAGCGAAAGTGTCGGCAACACGAATGAAATCGACAACAACGCTGCAACCATCAGCACGCCCCAATGCAGGGCCTGTGATCCAATCCGACGCCGATCTTCTTTTTCACTGGCATGGAGCCGAGCACCAACCATCACACAGGTGGCCTGCCCCAAAAGTGATACGTGCGAAGGATTCGTTCTGCTCATAGATAGATGCTCACTGCACAGGTCACATGCTTGGCAAGAACATCGGGCTTCGAGCACATCGAGTTGGTGAGAACCTGCAAGTTCATCCTGATTTTCGGACGAACAATGCGCATCTCGCCCTGAAATCGGCTTTGGTTCAACCGTCGACGCATCGGCCGCGCCCTTATTTCGCAATTGAGACTCGTTTTCAACTACTGGCGGCATCGCCAGAGTCTAGCCCGGTTATTCTCCAGCGTCATCTGCTGGGAGATCGCCAGATTTCATCGCGGCTTCAACTGCTTTATTGGCAATCTGCCCCAGCCCCATGAGAATGGCGACCGCGAGGACAATTCCGCCGATCACGAGCCATTTAGGGGTATGAACATCATCCCAGTTGCTTACTTGTGATCCAATCCAGACCGCTGCGAATGTCCGCGGAGCCATCCCAATGATCGTCGCGATCATAAATGGCACCAGTTTCACGCCACTGACCGCCATCGCGTAGTTCGTCAATGCAAACGGCGAGTTGGGTGGCACACGGATCAGTGTCAGAATAACCAGCGCCCGCATCTTGCCGTGACGCAAGAACGCGTCGCGGATAACTGCAGCTTTGGGATGGTTCTGGATCTCGTCTTCAACCTTCTTGCGTGCGACGCGACCCGCAATGAGATAGCCGATGACCGAAGCACCCGCAAAGCCAACGAGTGCAGCCGGGAAACCCCAGACAATCCCAAAGGCGAACCCAGCAAGGATCGCTTGCGAAACCGTTGGCAATATGCCAAATCCTGCAGACACAACAAAGATTGCGATATACAACGAAACACCCGCAGCGAACGGAAGCCCGGGGCTTTCTTCTGTCCCGACGAGTAGCCGAGTCGCAGTACCCATCTTCACCAACAGCGTGATCCCCGCCACCGCTGGCAGCACGGCCCATGCGATCCCAAGCCACGCTGCGGGCCCAAGGCGTTTGATAATCGCACCAACTGATTCCTTGGCTGGTGTTTCAGGTGTATTCGGATCGGGTTGGTCTGGGCTTTGATCTGTAGACATAGGCACGATGATACGCCGTGAGTAGACGGTGGGATCAGATGTTTGATATCATGCGTATAGATCCTGTGTGAACGGTTTGCTTGGAAGTCGATAACATGAAATCATCAAACCTAAAACGATATCAGTCTATTTTCGTCATAGAGCTTGTTTTAGGATGGATTCTTTTGGTTGCGCTCGTACCTTTTGTGTTTGGCTACATTAAAGCTCAAAGACATTCTACATCTTTCGGCCTGTCTCATTCCCTTTGGATTATTGAGCGTGATGACGAATTATCTGTCGTCGACTTGCATGAAATCGAGGATATATATCCAGACTCACGGATTTATATCCAAGTGATGAATGCCCCAGGGCCCTGGAGTGGTCTTGGAATTGAGTTCTACGAAACAAAATCACTCACTTGGGATATAGCGACTATCGAACAGGCTTTTAGTTCTGACGAGCCTGTTCAATATTCTGATTTACAACTCATTGAAATAGACAATGCCATTCTTCAGCACATTCGGTTAGATCGTGACCTTGACGAGTTCAAGGTGAATGCTCCGCCTGTCACAGTATTTTCATTTGAGAGAGCATTGAACTCCGCCTTGAAATACCTGATTATTCTTGGAATCCCATCAATAACTGTTTATGCTTTGAAGCGTTTCGATGATCTGCTATTAAAAAGATCAATAACGAAACTCCGGAACGCTGGATTGTGTGTCCACTGCACCTACGACTGCAATAACCTTCCCTCCACCACCTGCCCGGAGTGCGGGCAACCCCACACGATTCCGATCGAATCTCCAATTATTGAATCCCACGCCTAGACTCCCATGACCTCGCATCGGCGAGGAAGTCACTGCTATTTTCAGCGCGAAAACGCTGTCAACGGAGTTCGCACCATGATCCCAAGACCACCACCACGCGACGGCTCGCTCGGTTTCCTCCTCCTCTCGCCCTTCCGCGTTCAAGGCTACTCCGTCGCAGGCGAAGCCACCACGATCAATATCCCCGAAATGGATGTCTGCTTCGATATGGGCATGGCTCCACGATCAGCACTCGCTGCCAAGTTCTGTGCACTCTCTCATGGGCACATGGATCATGTCGGTGGGTTGGCCTATTGGTGTTCGCAGCGCAACTTCCAGGGGATGGGCCCGGGCACGATCGTGTGCGACAAGCGGATCGAATCTGATGTCCGAGGCATGATGGACGGGTTCCAGAACCTCGAACGCCAGAAGACGCCTTATGAACTCATCACACTCGAACACGAGCAAGAAGTTCAACTCAAGAACAACATCATGCTCCGCGCGTTCCACACCGAGCACACTGCACCGTCGATCGGATATGTGATCATCGAGAAGCGGACGAAGCTCAAGGAGCACCTTGTTGGGCTGCCTCAGGAAAAACTCCGGGATATGAAGCAGAAGGGCGAGGAGATTGTGAATCAACTCGAAGTCCCATTGCTCGCCTACACCGGCGACACCCTGCCAGGCCCGCACCTGCTGCGTGATGATGTCCGCAACGCCCAGATCATCATCTCTGAGTGCACCTTCTTCGATCCAGATCATAAAGATCGAGCCAAGATCGGGATGCACATGCATGTCGATGATCTGGTCGAATGGCTTAAGGTCACCGAGTGTGAGCACATGGTCGTTGTGCATCTCTCACGGAGAACCCATCTCGGGCATGCCCGCAAACAACTGGTGCAGCAAGCCGGCAAAGAACTGGCGAGCAAGGTGCACTTCTTGATGGATCACCGGACGAACCGAGCGCGGTATGACGAGCAAGCCGAAGTTGCCCAGAAGCTCGAGCAAGAGCTCGAAAGCCGATAGGCTGGCTGTGTTCGTTTAGTCGTCTTCGACACCAAGATCGTGCTTGGTGAAGAGTGCATGGAACGCCACGCCGCCCGCTTCGACATTCTCTCGTGCGCCCTCTTGGCGATCGATCACCGTAATCATCGCGGGCACCTTGGCGCCGAGTGCTTTGAGCACCTCGACTGCTTCGAGGGCTTGGCCGCCGGTGGTCGCGACATCTTCGATGAAGATCACGGTGTCACCCTCGCTGATGATGCCTTCGACCTGCTTGGCGGTGCCATAGTCTTTTTTTGCATTGCGAACAAAGATCGTTGTCAGCCCGGTGGTGAGTCCTGCGACGGTGACGAGCGGGATGCCTCCAAGCTCAGCCCCGGCAAGCTGATCCACCTTGAAGCCGAGTTTTTGCTCAATCTCGCGAATCTTGGTTTGAAAACACACCCCGAGCTGCTCAAGGATCTCAGGCTTGGTCGAAAACCGGTATTTATCGAGATAATACGAGCTTGTTCGCCCTGATCGAAGGGTGAAGGTGCCCCGCAGGAGCGAAGCCTTGGCGATGGCAGCTGCGAGTTGTTTTTGATCAATTTCAAGATTGGCTGTCGGCTTTGAGGTGGGCATAACGGTTTATAGTCCGGAAATTGTGGTTTGTTCGCCCAAAAAATCGAGATTGGGGAACAATAACTCTCATTGAGCGTCATAATCGGTATCAATAGGCGTTGGAGTTGTGTCGGCTCTGTGCAGATGCATGGGATATGGCTGCAGATTGGTCGATAATCGTGTGTCATCGACCAGAAGCACAGACTCATAGGCGAACTACGCCTCGCTTAATAAACAGAACAAACGGATCATCCAAACACTGGATCACCGGGAGGAAATCGTTATGACTATCAAACTCAGCACCATGCTCATCACCTGTGGGCTTGCACTCGGGATCGCATCGGCCCCATCACTTGCCCAGGTCGCACCGCCACCAACCAAGCCCGCGCAAGAGCAACCTGTGTATACCCCGCCAGCCAAGCCGACACCAAAGCCAGCAGCCAAACCAACTGCCCCGCAACCAAAGACCGGCATCAGCGGCGGCAAGCGAGGCACCGGTGGCATTCCTCAGCTGCCAACCAATGTGCCCTATCCAAAGCTTGCCCAGCCAGGACCCGACGGCCGGATCCTGAGGCTCCGTCAGTTGCCCGATATCGCAGCGTTGCGATCGAACCATACGATCGGGCCGATGTCTGTCGAAAAAATCATGCCCATCGTATTCGCTCGACGGTACCGTATCGAGATCATGGTCATCGACAATCTTGATCTCTACTGGGAACTCACCGGCGGGCTGATCGAAACCTTTGATATGTCCAACATCACCGAGATGGGTCGGACCGCAGAAATGCTCAAGCCTTTGGTTCCAGAAACCACACTCACACAACAACTACTCAATCAAGGCGTCCTCACCCGAATCCAAGGCGGAATGAATCAGCACATCGTCCGTGAATACAAAAAAGCGATCACCGATGAAATCCAGGTGATCGATGGCGAAAAAGGGCTCGAAGAAGTCATGCGCTTTGTGCTTGATGATTCGGTCCACGAAGCACGTATCGCCTACCAGGGTTTGCTCGCTGAGGGAATCAGCAAAATCGCAGGATTGGTTGAAAAAGCAGGTGCCACCTCCGAAGCTGCCCAAGCCGTGGCCGCGATCGAAAAACCCTTATCCGACAATCCTGAACAGCAGTTCATCGATATCGCCGAGTTTGACGAAGCGTTCCGTACACTCCCGCTCGACGAAGCGATGAACATCTTGCAGACTATGCGTGAACAACGAAAGTTCCCAGAGATTTCTCCAACCGTCGCAACGATTAATGTGCTCCACGATAGAAAAACCATTATGAAGGGTGATGGGTTTGGTGCAAATATAAAGCTTCCAAACGGAAAAACGGTCTCCACAGAGGAGATCCAAGAAAACCAAAGAGCAAAGAAGGCTGCTCAGGAAAAATCAAACGATTGAGTAATCAACTCGCTTTAGCTTAAAAAACACCCCGCGTTCGTGCGGGGTGTTTTTTTATGTGGCGCTATTCTTTGATTCGCGTTATTGTGTCGGCTTCATCATCGGGAACGGCAACACATCTCGGATCGAACGCTGATTCGCCATCAACATCACAATCCGATCCATCCCTAATCCCAGCCCGCCCGCTGGAGGCATACCAACCTTGAGCGCGTTTACGAAGTCTTCGTCGAAAGTACGGAAGGTTGATTCTTCATCATCAACACCCGCGAGTTGTTCGCGGAACTTTTCTTCTTGGATATCAGGATCATTGAGCTCTGTATACGCCGGGCCGATCTCCATGCCGCCGATGAAGATGTCCCATCGATCCGCCAAGGGCACCGCATTGCTTTGGGTGCCGGGCTTTGGTCGAGTCAAGGGCGACAACGACGCAGGATAATCCATCACAAAGGTTGGCCTTGCTGGATCGATCATGTGCTCGGCGACTTCTTCGAAGAGTTCGTTGATGATAAAGATATCATCGATTGGTGTGCCGTCCTTGCTCTTGGTTTTGAACCCACGCTTCTCGCACTCTGCTCGCGCCTTGTCGATCTCATCGATCGAGAATCCAAGTGCCTTCTCGAACAGCTCGGCATAAGTAATTTGATCAAACGGGGCTGCGTAATCGATCACCAGATCGCCGAACGGCATCGCTGATGCATCATCGCCGCCGCCGCCAGCTTCGCTTGCTGCGAGCTGTGCCAGTTCGCGGATCAACCCTTCGGTGAGTTCCATCATTGTTTCGTAGTTGCCATAAGCTTGGTAAACTTCGAGACTCGTGAACTCTGGATTATGGCTCTTATCGAGTCCTTCGTTGCGGAAGTTTCGGCTCACTTCAAACACACGAGGCATCCCGCCAACGAGCAGCCGCTTGAGATACAGCTCGGGCGCGATCCTGAGCGAGAGATCAAGGCTCAACGCATTCATGTGGGTCAAAAACGGGCGGGCAGCCGCGCCGCCGGCCTGCACCTGAAGCACCGGGGTTTCAACCTCGACAAAGTCTTGACGCTCGAGGTACCGACGCATCGCGCTCATCATCTTTGATCGCAACATCAGCACCCGTGTTGTTTCTGGATTCGCCCACATGTCCATATACCGCTGACGATATCGGCGCTCGGTGTCTTGTAGACCGGCGTGCTTCTCTGGCGGAGGCACCAGACACTTGCTCGCGGGGATGAGTGTATCGACCCAGCAGGTGACTTCGCCGGTGTTGGTCATGGTGAGTGGACCTTCTGCAATCACAAGATCGCCACCATCGAGCACCTTGGCGAGCTTGAATCCGTTCTCATCACAGTCGCGCTTTGAGACCGCGACCTGGAATGTGTCGCGGGTGTGATCACGGATGTTGAGCCAGATGAGCTTGCCGTTGTCTCGGTGGAGCATCACACGACCAGCGACCTTGACGCGCGGGCGTTGATCAACACTCGCGGGCAGATCCGCGTCAGCCATATCGGGATTATCCCGTTTGGCTTGTTTGCGGGCTTGGTTCGATTCTTTATTCGCTTTGTCCGCAGCTTCACTATACAGCGCGTGCGCATCAGCGAGCGTGCTCAGCCCGTCTGTCCGCTCGCCATAAGGTAGCATGCCCAGCGCGATCACCGCATCGCGGTTCTCTCGGCGTTGTTGTTCGAGATGATGGATATCAGCCGTATTTGGAACAGCTTGATCGGTCGACGATGGTTCTGATTGTTGATTTTGATCACTCACGAACGATCGTACGCCTATGAAACACAAGCGTCACCAAATCTTTGTTGAGACACTCAATCTGATTTGTTGAGCGTGAGATTTACCCTTGTGGTCATCTCTGCGCTGCACAACGGGCGAATCGAAGGGTCTTCAGCAATCATATTTGCCAACGAAATACCTTCAAAGGTATCAATCAACGCTTTGGCTGCCCCGTCGAGCCGAGCGTGCAGCGGACAAAGTTTGCCAGAGTGATTCTCAAGCTTGAGCGGACATGACCTGATCCGATCAATCGAATCAATCGAGTTAATCACATCCATAAGGGAAATATCCGAAGCTGGGCGATTGAGTCTGTACCCACCACCCACGCCTCGACGCCCGGTGATCAAATCTGCCTTGGCGAGCAGTTGGAGCACCTTGGCGAGGTAGTTCATAGGCACATGGGTCACCTCGGCGAGTTGAGCGGTCGAGACCAACTCATCAGGCATATAGGCAAGACAGCTCATGGCGCGGAGTGCATATTCGGTCGTTTGTGATAGCAAGGCGGATTCCTTCCCTTAGAGATCGAGGCTGTAGTATACCATAAATGAGATTCAGACTCAATGTGAATACAGATATACAGGTATGAAGGTCAAAATCTTCTTGTTTGACAACAATTACCCGTTTACTTTATCGAATTGCTCGCTGAGAAAGTGCTCGATCAGCCTCGCTCATCGCATCCTCGGGTACCTCAGAGAGCAACTGATCCACAATCATGTCGGGTGTAATCTGATCCGCCTGGGCATTAAAGTTGGTTAAGAGACGATGGCGGAGTACCGGATGGGCGACCGCCCGGACTGAATCAATCCCCACTATCCCGTTGCCCACAAGAAGTGCGTGCGCCTTGGCACCTTGGATCAACGCTTCGCTCGCTCGCGGCCCTGCACCCCACGCGATGTAGTCGCTGATAATCTCAGGTACCTGATCGCTCTCGTTGGCCCGCGTCGAACGCGCCAAACGCAATGCGAACCGGAGCACATGCTCGGGCACCGGGGCGTGCTGAATAATCTTCTGCACATCGGCAATCTGCTGGGCATTAACCACCGCGTTGACCGTCACCTCGCCCTTCTTTGAGCTTCGCCGAATGACCTCAAGCTCTTCTTCCTCGTTGGGATATCCCACCATCACCTGAAGCATAAACCGGTCGAGCTGGGCTTCGGGCAATGGATATGTGCCTTCTTGCTCGAGCGGGTTCTGGGTCGCGAGCACAAAGAAAGGCTTGGGCAGCGTGTGGTGCACGCCGCCGATGGTCACCTGACGCTCTTGCATCGCTTCGAGCATCGCGGCCTGGGTCTTGGGAGGCGTGCGGTTGATCTCGTCAGCGAGCACCACATTGGCAAAGATTGGCCCCTTCACAAACCGCAATGCACGGTGTCCGGTGACCTTGTCCTCTTCGATCACCTCGGTGCCTGTGATGTCCGAAGGCATCAGGTCGGGCGTAAACTGGATCCGCGAGAACTCAAGCTCCATCGCTTGGGCAATCGTCGAAATCAACAGCGTCTTGGCCAACCCGGGCACACCGACGAGCATCGCGTGCCCGCCAGAAAAAATGGCGAGCAAAATCTGGTCCACCACCTCTTCCTGTCCGACGATGACCTTCGAAATCTCGGATTTGAGAGCGTCGTAGGTCTCTCGAACCTGAGCGAGCATCTCTTCGCCTGCGTGTGAACTGTTATTTATGTTGCTGTCAGCCATCGGATTCTCCGTGATTGCGTGGGCATCCTTACCCATCATCATACCAAACGCACCTGCACCGGGTTCCGTTCCCTTTGGATAAAATAGTGATCGATAAAGTCCATAAAAAAAATGGCAGCTGCACGGGGTCTCGTCGCGCAGCTGCCGGAGTCGATCCTGTAGAACCAGGATCGGCGTCGTGGTTAAGTTATTGACCAAGTGTGCCCGGAGCACATCATCTTGGCAGGTCGTGTCTAGTCATTGGGATCGGTGCGATCCGGGTTTCATGGTTGTACCCACAATCCCGAGTTTGGCTGCACTTTATTTTGATTCCAATGAAAATCTATGTTCAATCTTCAAGCCGATCCATCAGCCGCTCAAACATGCTCATAAGCCGATCCATCTGCTCGCTCATCTGATCCATTTGGCGATTGAGACGATCTTCAAGCTGAGCGAGCCGATTTTCCATCCCGCCCATGTGCTCATGGAGAGCCTCGGGATTCATTCCGGGAAGCTGCTCATGAATCTGGTGGAGTCCTTGTTTGAGCTGATTGGCATGCTCATGAAGTTCCTTTGCATTCTGAACAAAGAGCTTCCCATCTCGGAACTCAAGGATCTGACGCTCGGCGTCCTTCATCGCGGCCATCGCCTTGCCACGCATTTCGATCGCGATCTCTCGGTGTTCTCCGGATCTCTCGAGTTCTCTCAACTGGACATGGAGGCGATCTTTGAGTTTCTCGAGTTCAAGCCCTTGAATGTTGCCGAAAGCTCCTTCTTCGAGCTCTTCGAGAATTTGAAGCTCAAACACATTTTCATCGGGTGATTTAACCTGAAAATCTTTTACTACTTTGGATGATCCAAGTGCCTGTGCGTTGTACTCGGCGAGCTTCACTTTGAGTTTGATCTTGTCGCCGCTGCGAAGCACAATAATTTTCATCGTGTCGCCGGCCTCTTTTTCAGCCAAGATTTTTCCGAGCAGCTCGCCGCTGGCTTGATCGCTTCCATCGATTGAAACGATTACATCAAAGACTTCAAGTCCCGCAGCCTGTGCTGGGAGCCCGTCGATTACGTCCTCAACGAGGATCGCATGCATGCCGTCTTTGAGTTTGAGATGCTTCCGGAGAATCTTCGAAGGCTCGCCGAGGTTGATACCCAGCATCACCTTTGGAGTGGCATACTTAAAATCAACTACAAACTCGCCATCCTCTGGTGCGTCTGCTGCTACGAAAAAAGCGTTCGAGCCTTCTTTCAACTCGAAGTTGCCACCAGATGATGAGCTCCAGGACTTCACTACATGTTTGCCGTCGTTTTCACTGTGAACTTCGTAGAGTGCCTTGGGTGGGTGAGGCATGTTTGGCATGATGGGCTTATTATGCTCTTTGTGCAACTTGATCTCATGGAGCGTTTTTCCATCATCGGTAAGAAAAACAATGATGTTGTCTTTGAGTTCAACAAACTTGTGGTCCAGCTCTTCTCCATCAAGATGGACGAGATCGATCACACCATTCACTAGTTTGATTTTGTAGACATGCTCGTCGTCGTGATCGGTATAGACCATCACTGTTTTTTTATCGCCGTCGGCTTGTGCTTTGGCGGTGTCTGCCTTGGCAGAATATTCGACCTTGAACTGGGCAGCCGCCATTGATGCCGGGAGCCCGGTTGCGGCGATCATTATCGCGATGAGTGCTTTTTTGTTGAGTGTGTGTAACATGGTCATTGATTTTCTCCGTTCGATTTCGTTGGTGTTTGAGTTGGTGTTTTCTATTTGTAGAGATGTGTTGTCGAGTGCTTTCTGTCATGTTTTATGATTTAAAATGAACTCTTGCTCTGTGGTGAGAGTTTCACAGGCACCGTGAACACATTGCCGGTCTCGTCGAGCATCTCGCGGTACGCGTGGTCGATAACTCGGCGTTCGATAATCTGACGCAGATACAGCACCTCGATGGTGCCATCGGGCATTGGGCGTGTTTCGATCACGATGTGTTCGGGCATCTCGCCGACAACTTGCCCAGAGCTCTGACCAGATGTCAGATACTGATCGAACGCCTGATTGGGTTGGGCATCGTTTAAGAACATTCCTGTGCCTACAGAACCCGCAATCACTGGATCATTATCGTTGTATGTTTGAGTCATTGGCTTGCCAAAGGACCACACGAGCAAAATCGCCGCGGCTGCCGCCCAGCCTCCCCACCGTGAGACAATATCCATTTTGGTGCGCATCGAGCGATCGTCGATCATCCCGCCTGGGAGTTCGACACCATCTGCGATTGAAACCGAGTGCTCAACATGGGCACACACCATTTCGTGAAGCGTCTGAATTTCAGCAAGCTCGCCCCAGATGCTCGGATCATGGGCAGCGATCGCGCGGAATGTTGCCCAATCAGTGCTTGTTGCGACACCATCGATCACACGAGAGATCAACACATCACGCTCATCACCCGGCAAGCCAATCACAGGCTGATCGTTTGATTCATTTGAGTTTGTTGGATTTGAGTTCATAGGTTGATCACTCATCGTGCACCTCCAGCGGTCTGTTGTGCTTCTACTCGTTGCTCTGCCTGCGTGCTCTGTTGTGCGAGGAGCTCTTTGAGCATCCGTCTGCCCCGCGCGATGCGGGTCTCGATTGTCGTCGTCGGCAGCTCGAGCACCTCGCCGATCTGCTGATAACTCATCGAACGAACACACCGCAATAAAATCGGCTCGCGATACCCAGCAGGGAGCGACATCGCTGCCTGATAGATTCTTTTTGATTCGTCTGAGTCCGCTGCGATCGTGTCGGCCGACTCTGGCTGACGCCCGTTTGCGTGTTCCATCCCAACGAGCCTCAGCATTGATTTCTTTCGGCGAGTCGTTTTGCGACCCTCCTCGCGGGCAGCATTCACCGCAACCGTCCGCAACCACGATTTGAACGCTCTAGGTTCATTGATCGTCGATATGTTTCGGCAAACCTGCATCGCCACCACCTGAAGCAAATCCTCAAGATCAGCTTCGCGTGGTTTGTGGGCTAACAAAATCGCAGCCACCCACCGACGCGATTGATGCCAGAGATGATTGAGCGCATCACGATCACCCGCGATCGCCGATTCGATCGCAGCATCAAACGCTGATCCATTCATCCCCTGCTCATTCACAAATCACCTGTTTCGCCAGTTTCGTCTGATGGGTTCAATACCTACCTTCGGTTATCCTCGTTGCTAAGATGCATACGACAGTGCTTCCTGTCAGGTTGTACCGAATTGGGAGCAAATTGTTTCCCGTTGGCTCAATATCCATCCCACCATCCGCTCAGGTCCGGTAATACCCCTTAAATCGCTCTCTATGTTCAACAAACGATCACCCAGTCAGGTCCCCGGACGCGACGAGCCAAGCTCGTTTGGTGTATCGAGCACCGGGGTGATGTCATTTGGGGATCACCTCGAGGATCTCCGTAAACGGGTGTTTTACTCGATTATTGGTGTTGTACCCATTTTTATGATCGCCTTTGGATTTGGGCGTCCGCTGCTCCAACTCCTCATCGAGCCCGCACGCCATCAGCTCACCAAAGCCGGTCAAGGCTCACAACTCCTCGCGACCGGGCCTTTCGAGACCTTCGGCGCGGTGATTCAGATTGCGCTGATCATCACGGTGTTGTTGGGATCACCCTGGCTGCTCTATCAGCTCTGGTTGTTTGTCTCGCCGGGGTTGTACAAGCACGAACGCAAAATCGTGCACTTGCTTATCCCGTTCTCGGCGCTGCTCACCGTGCTCAGTGTGCTGTTTCTCTACTACGTCATTCTGCCTGTGATTCTCTCGTTCTTCATCGGGTTCGGTGCCAAAGTCAGTGGCGAGCTCAATGTCCTCACCGCGCCGGTGCCCGAAGGCATCGTTTTCACAATGATCCCGGTACTCGAAGCTGATCCGCCAGACCCGACCGTGGGCATGATGTGGATCAACGAGACCCTCCACCAACAACGCGTCTGTGTCGATGTGATAGATGGCAAACCCATCATCAGCATCATGAACCTCACCTCGAACATCGGCATCGCCCAGCAATACCGAATCTCGGAATACATTAAGACCGTGCTCAACATGGGTTTAGCGTTCGGCATCGCGTTCCAGACGCCGGTGGTTGTGGTGATGCTCGGATGGGTCGGGATACTCAATCCCAAGCTGATGTCCCGGTATCGCAAGCACGCGATCGCGGTGTGTGCGATTGTTGGTGCGTTTATGACCCCGGCCGACCCGCTTTCGATGTTGTTGCTGGCTGGGCCACTGTATTTTCTCTACGAGCTCGGATTGTTTATCTTGCAGGTCTTCCCCATTGAGCGGGTGCTCGGCGGGCAATCAATGCGTGAAACACAAGATGAGTCAGCAGTCACCGATGAAGATGCGGGCGAAGGCGAGTGATTCATCATGTCCAAGCCGATCAACACATCTCATCGAGAATCGCCACAGTCGGCTCCTACCGATCTTGACCGGTCGATGATGCAACGGGCCATCGGGCTCGCTGACGACTCGTCAGCACTCGGCGAGGTGCCCGTGGGTGCGATCGTATATGACACGACCACGGGCGAGATTCTTGCCAGTGCACACAACACCCGCGAGATGCACAACAACCCGGCCGGGCACGCCGAGTTCAGTGCGATCCTCCAGGCGTGCGAATCAATCGATGATTGGCGTCTCAACCACTGCACCCTCGTCGTCACCCTCGAGCCTTGCCCGATGTGCGCGGGGCTGATTGTGAATGCACGCATCGGCCGGTTGGTCTACGGGGCATCCGATCCCAAAGCCGGGGCTGTGCGATCGTTGTTCTCGCTGTGCGATGACTCAAGATTGAATCACCGATGCGAAATCATCGCTGGGCTCGAACAAACCCATTGCTCCCAACAACTCACCAAGTTCTTCCGTTCGCTCAGAGATCAGAAATAATCACACTCTGAGCTCTTCGACTTATCATGGGTCTATCCACATGATGCGTTCGAGATGATCCGAGTTGTTGATCTCAGACCGATCGGATGTCTCTTTGTATTCAATTCAATTAGATAAATTTATGGTGGTGGTAGTAATTACCGCGCCTATTTGGTGAATAACACGCATCACGAGACAGTAATCCATTTGTTTTAAGCGGTTTAGGGCAGCAATAGGGCTGCTGCTAAGCTGTCGGTTGCATGTCGGTTGCGCTCGGGGAAATTCATCTACCACAAGCAACCAAATTCATGAACTGCGACCCAACACTCAACCGCCAAACGCATCCGAGCGCAACTGTCCAGTTATCCACGCCTTATACACCGCGCAGTTGGGCGCGATTATCGCCCAGTTTTGAGTGTGCGTGTCGTGTTTAGGTAGAGCGGAGTCGAGATTCGAGCGTGCGGATTTGGGCGAGCAGTTCTTGATCGTCCTTGCACTTCTTCGAGATCGTCCGCACGGCGTGCATGACTGTGGTGTGGTCTCGGCCGCCGAAGTGGGCGCCGATCTCTTCGAGCGAATGCTTGGTGTTCTGGCGGGTGAGGTACATCCCGATCTGGCGTGGATGGGCGATCGACTTGTGTCTGCGTTTGCCCAAAAGATCAGCCCGTTTGATGTGATAGAACTGCATGATCTCGGAGATGATCTGCTCGATGGTTGGGCCGGTGCCTGTGATCGCGGTTGATGAGGTGAACTCGGCGCCCAACGCTCGGCGGGTAAGCTCAAGATCAATCGGATTCTTCTCGATGCTCGACACAATCTGAAGCTTGGTGATCGCACCTTCGAGCTCGCGGATGTTCGAATCAATATGGTGGGCGATCTCGGTCGCGACCTCGTCGGGGAGGGTCAGCCCGCGGTTGTGGGCTTTGCGCTTGAGAATCTCGACGCGGGTTTCGAATCCGGGTTTATCGACCTTGACGACCAATCCCCACAAGAACCGCGAGACCATCCGCTCTTCGAGATCGGGGATCTCTTCGGGCGGGGCATCGGAACTCATGATGATCTGCTTGTTGCCCTGATACAGCGCGTTAAAGGTATGGAAGAACTCTTCTTGCGTGCGATCGCGTTTGGCGAGGAAGTGGATATCGTCGACGACCAAGAGATCAACATCGCGGAAGGTATGGCGGAACTCAACCATGCGCCCGGATTGCACCGCGCTCATGAACTGGGTCATGAATCCATCGCACGAGACATAGTGCATGACCATGCTCGGGTGCTTCTGCTTGATCTTGAGGCAGATCGCCTGGAGCAGGTGGGTTTTGCCCAATCCGACGCCGCCATGGATAAAAAGCGGGTTGTAGGCGTGCCCTGGGTTGTCCGCGACCGCGACGGCTGCAGCGTGTGCCATCTGGTTGTTTGGGCCGATGACAAACTGATCGAATCCATAGTCAGGGTTGATCGGCAGCGCGTTATCATGGTCGAGCCAAGCGCGTTCGGATGCGACATGCGAAGCGGGCGGGGGCTTGGTTTCGGTTCGGTTCGGTGGTTCAACCAAGGCTGTATTTTTTATGCC
This sequence comes from uncultured bacterium, assembly GCA_913062615.1. GTDB lineage: Bacteria > Planctomycetota > Phycisphaerae > Phycisphaerales > UBA1924 > UBA1924. The sequence goes on from CAJXXI010000001.1 coordinate 15,931, forward strand.
GCCCGCGGCGACAAATGCGGGGGCAGCTGCGCGAATCTCGATCTTTGCATCCGTGGTATCAACCTGCGAAGAGTTCGCTTTGGCCTTGGTAGATGTGGCGTTTTTGGTCGCTGAAGCCCACTCGTCGTTTGGGCCGAGCATCCGGACCGCGATGAGTTGTCCGGTGACAGATCGGACCGCATCGTTGAAGGCTTCGAGTCCATTTCGGCGGAGATAATCTCGGTGTGGATCAGAATGAGCACGCACACCAAAGGTACCTGAGACAATGCCGAGGGGTTCGAGGTCTTCGAACCATCTGCGAGCAATCGTTGGGTGTTCTGTGCGGATGTGCGAAAGGACATCTTCCAAGACCTGATGATCGTGGGCGGGCATGCGTGGAGACTTTCGACCAAATAGGCAACGAGGTGGATTGTTGCGGTGAGTGTGTTTTTGTCCAAATCGAGCTGTTGCAATTACTTATCAAAGACGAATCAAATCAAAGGTGCAACCGATTTCTGTTCCGACCCATAGGCTAATCACTCAAGCGTGTCGATGCAACCATTCTTTGGCGAACTTATCCACATTGGTAAAATTCACCGAGTGAACAGTTGGCACCAAAGACTTGGCGCGGACAATTCGCACAAATCAAATCGAGACGCTACTCTTTGTGTATGCGTAGGTTGAGTCAGATTGTTCGGTGTAGATAAATCGATTGGATTGTACTGTGAGTCAGGAAATACATATCTTGTTTGTGTGCACCGGCAACACCTGCCGATCGCCGATGGCGCAGGTGATCGCACAGCAACTGATCCAAACCCTCGCACCAACCGAGTTTTTGATCAAGGTAAACTCGGCCGGGGTGGCTGCGGGCGATGGGTTCAACGCATCACAAGAAGCGGTGATTGTGATGAACCAACGTGGGATCGATCTCTCTGGACATCAGTCTAAGATGCTCACAATAGAACTTGTTGAGTGGGCTGATGTGATCTTTGCGATGACCCCTTCGCACGCCCAGGCGGTGTTAAGGGGTGCGCCGCACGCAAAGAACAAGGTTTTTCCGGTTGATGCAATGCATCCTGTTCTTGATCCGATCGGCGGCCCAGTTGAGGTCTATCGTGAGGTGGCTGACCAACTCGAACGACTTATCCGAGCCAGACTCGAGGAGATCATATCATGAGCGATTCAGAGTTAATGCGTGTAATCATCGGCGCGGATCATCGCGGAATGAGCACCGCCCAACGCGTGCAGGAGACACTCACCCACCTTGGACACTCGGCAGCGATAGTCGAATCATGCGAGGGCAGTTGTGATTATCCCGAGCAGGCATACTTTGTTGGTCAAGAGATGAACAAAGGGCGTGCCGATCGAGGTGTGCTGATCTGTGGCACCGGGATCGGGATGTCGATCGCAGCAAACAAGGTCCATGGGTTGCGCGCTGCGTTGGTGCATGATGAACTCACCGCCCAACTCTCGCGTTCGCACAATGATGCCAATGTGCTGTGCCTCTCTGCCGATTTGCTCGGCGAACGATTGATCGACAAGGTGGTCGAGGTTTGGATGGGCACCAAGTTTGATGGCGGGCGTCACGAGCGCCGGGTGAACAAGATCACCGCGATCCAAGACGGGATCGATCCGTGCACGATCACCGATACGCCGATTTCATAAACGCGTTGAAGTAAACCACCGATTCATTGAATAATCATCTTTGTGCGCACAAAGATGGAGACTTCGTTGTAGCCAACGATCACGCCGCCGGCGATTGCGGTCAGCGATGTTGGGTGTCTGCCCAGCATGCTCGGGATCGCAACTGAGATGGTGTCGAGGAGTCTTGCGTCGTGTTGATCGAGCAGGTAGAGCTTGGCTTGTGATTGATCGTCGATGGTTTCTGACTGAGCGATGAACACAACTCGGCGTTGTCCCCAAGCGACATCGATCAAGTCTGATGATTCTTTGAGCGGATCAACCGCGACGAGATTTTGGTGTTCATCGAAGGCTGTGAATCCACGCGAACTGGCGATAGAAAAGGCGTTGATGGTTGGGTGCAACTGGACCCAGCCTCGCTGGGTGATCCGCTCTCGGAGATCAAGCGGGCGTGATTCGTGGGTGCCTTCGCCCAGGCTCAGTGCCCAGAGATCAGCGTTGAAATCGAGGACGATGAGCTGATCACCCGCGATCCATGCGGTTTTCGATTCTTCGAGCGCGTCGTCTTTAAAGACCCAATCGAGCGTGCCTTCTTTGGTGTTGATGGCGACGATGCGTTGGGTGGTGGCGACGAAGAGGTTGCCGTCGTCTCCGACGCGGACCCATCTTGGGAACTGTCCGATCCGATCAATATGCCCGATGGTCTCGCCGGTGCGGGCGTCGATCGAGGCAGCGATCGATGTGATGAGTCCTTCTTGTTGTTGGGTGGGTTGGTCGGTGTATTGGATGCCGCAGATTCCGAGCACGCCGGCGTTGAGATCGATGTCGTAGAGCCGATTGGCGGGCAGGTCGATGTGCCAGAGTTGTTTGCCGGTGAAGAGGTCGATTCCCATAGCGCGTCCGATGCGATCAGAAACGATCAGTGTGTGCCCATCGGTGACGATCAGAAGCTGGGTGGTCAGGGCGGTACCTTGGACAGGGGTGGCGAACTGTCCTTCATTTCGGGCAAGGTCATCAGCGATGCGTGTGGATTTGTTTGCGATCGTTGTACGGATATCTTCGATCGACCACACAACACGCCCGGTGGTTGTTTCGATCGCTTCGAGTGTGCCGGTGTCGTCGATCTCGATATCTTGTGCCCACAAGATCACGGTTCGTTTGTGATCTTGCCAAGGGATGATCGGCGTGCCCATAGTCTTTGATTGTCGCGACCAAATCGTTTCGAAGGCACCGCGCCCGGCGCGGACATACTCGATGCGTCCGAGTTGGGGTGCGTGGAGGACGATGCCGCCTTGGTCGATGCGGATCGCGGGCTTGATTGGTGAGCCGGTGAGCAGCAAGGGTTGAGCATCGCGGATAAAGGCTTCGCCGAGCACAGGCACCTGGGCGGCGAGCTGTGCCTTGATCGCGATTTGATCGTTGGTGATGATCTCGCCAGCGATACGCAGGGTGAGGTTTGGAAAACTTTGGCTCAATGATGATGCGAGTTTTTGGGCGTCTTTGGCACGGTTGGTTGCGATCATCCCGGTGATGGCTTGCTCGGCGAGCTGATCAACTGTTGATTGTTCGGTGTGCACGCCCAGGGCGATGAGTGATTGGGTCGCGTCTAAGCCTTTCTTTGCCGCATTGATCGACGCGGCGGCTTGGTCCTTGGTGTTCCAGAGCTTGGAAGCTTCGAGCCAGATGGTTGGGGTGCTCGTCGCCCATGGGAATCGTTTGGCGAGTTGTTCGAGCTGGGTTGGATTGATTGATTCATCAACGAAGCTGTGCTCGGCGAGGGCGAGTTGGTCGAACTTTCGATACGGTGTGTACCCGGCGGCGTCGAGTATGGACCCAATCCGACGCGAAGCTTCGAGCCCTCCTCGCACCGCGATGCCCGCGCCCTCCCACATCGATGCGCTCAATGCGGGTTGATCGAGGATGTCTTGATACGCGCCGATCGCGTCGGGCATGTTGTTGCGTTGTTCGTTCCACGCGCCCAGAGCCATGCGGTGGGCAACGACTTGCTGGTGCGATTGGGCGAGGGTTTCCAGGTGCGAGAGGAGTGTCCGTTGGTCGCTCGATGAGAGTGTTGTGTTTGTCGTCTGGTTTGTCGTTTCGCTTGGCGTTTGGGCTGTCGTCTGGTTTGCGTGCGACGGTTCGACCATGTCGAGCACGACAACAAAGAGCTGATCGTGCAGCACACCTCGTGATGCGAGAGGCTCTTTGGCAACGATCGCCATCGCGCGAACGACCGCGTTGACGGTGTCGTTTGTTCGATGTGCGCGATAAGCGAGTTCGGCGAGGGTGATCGCAGCTGCGGGATCGTCGGCGATGCGATCTTGGAGCATGGTTGACGCGGTGTCCCATGCGAGGTAGCTCGAAATATTCATCTCATCAACAACGATAAGCTGGCCGTTGAGTGCGAGGATATTGCCCGAAGCATCAAGATCAATCTTGTGCACAGCCTGTGGGTGGCTTGCGTCAATCACCTGCACGCCAGATTCGATCGGCACGATGAGTTGATTGTTGATCACAACCACCCGCCCGCGGATGTCGGCGGAGCCGCCGAGGATTGGTGATCGTGAGGTGGTCGCGGTTGCAAACCGTTCTGCTGAATAGATGGTCACATACAAGCTGCTGACGCACGCGATGGAATCATTGACTGCCAAGAGGTACAACGATTCGCCAACCGGGTTTGCGGGTTGGGTCGCGATGGTTTGCCCGGTGGTGAGATCGAGTTGGAGAATCTTTGTGCCGTCGGTCGTGAGGGTGAAGAGCCCGTGTTTGGTGATTGCGGGCGTGTTGTTTGAAAACGATGGGCGTGCAAACCGTGCGTACAAATCTGGCGGGGGCAAGGGCTTGGCCCAGAGCACTTGGCCGGTCGCCGATTCGATCGCGAACCCGAGCCCGATGTGATCAGTCCAGTAGATGATTCCATTGTGGAGCACGGGCGAGTGGGCGAGCTGTCCCATCTGTTGGAATGGGAGTGAGCCCGCGGAGGCGATTTGGCGGACCCAGAGGGTATTACCAGTGGTCGCATCGAGCCCAATGATGGCGAGGGTGATGAGCCGTTTTTTGCGGTTGTTGGTGCGTGCACCGACAATGACGACCCCTTGATCGACAATGATTTGACCTCGGATCGAAGCGTCGGCGAGCGAGGGATCGACATCGCGGATATCGATCGCCCATTGGATGTCGCCGGTAGATGCGTTGATTTTGAGCAGACGGGTATCACCAACGCGTGAGCCATTGCGGGGCAAGCCCGCGGGTGCATAGAGATCGTTGTTGACGATGGTCAGTGTGGTCGTGTCTTCGATGATGCGTCCGATCCGGGCGCGGGCGTCGTCGGAGATAGGAAGACTCGACGTGTCAATCGCGGTCTGAAGCCTCCAAACCGGGCGGAGGGTGAACCGATCAAAGCAGGAGATCGTGACGCCGTCGTTGGTGTAGAGCATGTTGTTGGCGACAACGGGCATGATCCATGAGGTCGGGTTCCAGTTCGCGCCAGTGAGCCTTGGCTGGTTGATGCCTTGGAGATGTTCTAGTTCGGGCTTGGGTGTGAGTGCTGCGTTGGCGAGTGCGCCCGGGACGATTCCTGTGAGCGAGATTGGGTCGGTTGATTGATCGGTGTTCCACGAGAGCGAAACAGCTGGCGATGGGCGTGCGTTGGGTTGCTTTGCGTTGAGGTATTGCTCGGCGAGCGAAACGAGTTTGGTCGTTTGATCGGAAAATGCAGGTGCGTCTGGGTGGGTTTGTAGCTCGTCAAGGATCCGTATGCCTGCTCGGAAGTGTGCCGATTCGATCAGGGTTTGGGCGTGGTGGAGTGTGGCGATGAATCCGGGCTTGGTGAGCCAGGCGCTTTGTGTGGCGTGCTGCCAGTTGTTTTCGTCGAGCCAGACCTGGGCGATTGGGGTGATATGCGTGCGGTAGGCGTTGAGGAGATCAGGGTTGGAAAGCACGAACTGGTGGACACGGGCACGGACGGGGATGTAGATGCCTGGCGTTTTTGATTCGATGAGTCGATCGGCGTGGTTGGTGATGATCTCGTTGACGAGGCGTGAAGCCTCGTCGAGGTTCTTGAGCGCGATCAGATCAGCGAGCCGATCGATGGAATCTGAAGCGATCGGTGAATCAGCGATATAGATCGGGTTTTCGACAGCTTGGGTGTTGAGCTGTTGGGCATATACAGGCGAGCCAGACGACAGCCTGAGTAAGAGTGAAAGAGCACAAATAATGGATGATGAACGGGTGATAACTGTCTCCGAGCGGGTTGATTGATGAGCGCTGGTCTCTGTTCAAACCGGACAGGCGGGGTCGTGGTTGCGGTCCGAAAAGGTGAATCGTCTTTCCTGAATCATACAAACCGATCAGCGGGATCACAGAACGGGGTGTTGAGCTGATTCTCAAGGGTATGGTACACGATACGCATTCATGATGGCATCCGTTCTGGATCATCTTGTTCGATTGAATAGCTGTGTATGGAGTAAAGGGAAAGATCTGGGTCTACAGGTCTCTCGCTTATTCATGCAACGCCCGTTTCGTGTCGTTGCGCTCTCGCTTGCGATTGCGGCGATGAGCAGCGTGGATCTGTATCTGACGATTCTGTACATCACCCATACCGGGATGAACGAGGTGAATCCGTTGGCCCGGGCGATGATGGAATATCAATCGCCCGCGATTTTGTCTGCCTGGAAAGCGGGCACAGTCGCGCTCTCGATCGGCATCTTGATGCTTATTCGTAAACAACGCAGCGCCGAGCTCGGGGCGTGGGTTGGGTGTTTGGTGATGGGGTGGCTGATGATCCATTGGGTTGGGTTTATCGAGAGCACTCAATACATCGATATCGAGATGGCCAACGCCCAGAACCGGGATAACCCGACATGGATCATGATCTCGACTGAAGCACAGGTCGGGGATGGGATAATGACGACTGTGATTGATTAATGCGTGAATCAATCGGCTGTTGAGCGTGCAGCGATGTCGCCGGCGTGCTACGCTCGTAGGTCATGAATACCTCGATCAACAACCGTGTTTCATCCGTATCCCGATTTGCTCTGTGTGTTTGCGTGCTTGGCGCAACAGTGTTCCTAGGCGGATGCAACAAGGCGTTAGCGCCGACATTCGCTGCGGTGGGTGTGCGCGAGATCGAACACAACAGCGATCGCTCGGTGATCGAGTTCTTGGTCGAAGCGACCAATCCCAACAAAGAACCCATCCCGCTCCGCCAAATCACCTACACGGTGATGCTCGATGGGGTTGAAGTGTTCTCAGGCGTACGGAGCCCGGAGACCACGCTACACACTTATTCGTCGCATGTGTTCGCGTTGCCCGCGGTGTTGCCGATGGGGGCGATCGCAGGGTCAGGCGAGGTCTCGTATACGCTTCATGGCTTTGCGAAGTACATCCCGCCGGGGCGGTTGTCAGAGGTGCTCTTTGATGCAGAGGTCAAAGTGCCCGAAGCGATAATCGAGCTCTCGGGCACGATCAACACCGGCGAGTGATTTCTCGACGCAGACGATCAGTGCCTATCTAATAGTGCTTACCAAATAGTGCTTATCCAATAGTGCTTATCCAATTTTGATCTGGTCTTGATCCACCGTGCTGACCACGACCGCAGCACCAGGCAGGAGCTTGATGAGTTTTTCGCGGAGTCGTTTGAGGTATCCGCGTTCGGTGTTGGTGTGCCCAGCGAGGAGGACGCTCAATCCGGATTGGCTGGCAGCGAGGATTTCATGATGGGTCATCTCGCCGGTGATGAAGAGTTCGCACCCTTCGTCTTTGGCGAGCTGGGCCATCGAACCCCCGGAGCCGGGCACGACACCAATAACCTTAAACTGGCGGCTCTCGTCGTCATCTGCGAGCGCATAGCGGATGCGTGATCGATCGAGATGCGAGCGGAGCCGATCGGCGAGCTCGGTGATGGTCGCGGTCTGATCGAGAACGAGCCTGCGTCCTGCGCCGATTTTACGGATCGGTTCTTGGATCAGCTCAATAATGTCGTAGGCCGGGGTTTCGTAGGGGTGAAACTCTTTGAGGGTTTCGATCACCAACGCGAGCGCGTGCTTTGAGCAGACCATCTCGATGCGGGTCTCGGCGACGCGTTCGAGCGAGCCGACCTTGCCTACGGTTGGGTTCGCGCCGGGTTGAGGCAAGAATGTTCCTTCGCCTTGGGTGCTGAACGAGCAGAGCCGATAGTTGCCCATGCCGCCCGCGCCCGCGGTACCCAAGACATTGCGGAGATTATCAACCTGATCAGAAGGCACAAAGGTGATGACTTTGACTTCGCGGTTTGTGTCGCCTCCGAGCGAGGGGATCATCGCTCGGCAATCGCCTTGGATGGCGCCCGGCTTTGCCTGGCCGGGTTTAGAGCTGATGCCTTCACAGAGCCAATCGGTGACGCCATCGACCGCAGCGTCGAGGGCGGTGTGAGGCGAATAGATCGCAATACCCGCTTCGATGGCTCCGCGAATAATTCGTTGGGTATGGGTCGCGTCAGTGAGCCTATCCAAAGGCGAGAAGATCGGTGGGTGATAGGCGATGATTGCGCCAACCCCGAGCTCGAGGGCTTCAACGAGAACCCGCTCGGTGAGGTCGATGGTGAGCAGGATCGGCCCGGCGATTGGGCGATCGGGCACGCCGAGGGCAAGCCCGACCTTGTCCCAGTCTTCAGCATGTTTGAGCGGTGCGATGTGTTCCATCGCGTCCAACAGGTCTTGCACAATCATGGTCAGCCTCCGTTTGTGAAGAGCAAAGAGCGCTTTCACGGTTTCATTCTAGGTACACTCTCGCGGGGGATACAGTGCGCTAGAGTTTGGTAATGGATGTACAAAATGCATATGGTGATGTTTTTCGGACCCGGGTTCATGCCAAGGTGAACTTGGTGTTGGGTGTCGGGCGCGAGGATGAAGCGAATGGGCTTCATCCGATCTGTTCGTGGATGCACGCGATTGATCTGTGTGACGAGATCGAGATCCGTCAAGTTCCTGAACAACAAGACACTGAGTACATAGTTCGGTGGGCGCGTGGCGATGGTAAAGATGTACCTGTCGAGTGGGCGATTGAGGACGATCTCGGTGTTCGTGCGCACAAGGTGGTTGAGGAGCATGTCGGCAGGCGATTGCCTGTTCGTCTTCGTCTCATCAAATCAATCCCCGCCGGCGGCGGGCTCGGTGGTGGATCAGCGGACGCTGGCGGCGTGCTGATGGGGCTCAATGTATTATTCGATCTTCAACTTGATCACCAAACACTTGTCAAACTCGCGATGAAGCTGGGATCGGATATCCCGTTCTTTCTTGATCCAGGGCATTTGGATCACCCTGCTCCACGCCCTGCGATTGTTCAAGGGTTTGGCGATCAGATCACTCGGCTGAGCAGCGATCATGTGGGCACACCGATCACGCTGATCGTGCCCTCCTTTGGGTGCCATACCGGGAAGGTGTACCAAGCGTTTGATGCGATGGTCGATGCCGGGCACACGCTTGATGCTCATCGGGTTCAAGGAATCGCATCGCAGGGTTTGATAGATGACTCAGATTGGTTCAATGATCTGGCAGTGCCAGCAGCGATGGTTGCGACAGAGCTGGGCACAGTTCGAGAATCGGTGCAATCGCAAGGTGGTCATCGGGTCCATGTTTCGGGGAGTGGATCGACGCTGTTCGTGGTCGGGGCAACGGATCCGGGTTTGATCAAGCGTCTGTGCCCGGGGTGTTCGGTGGTGCAGACTCGATTGATTTAAGTTTGCTCTGGTGTTGATTTTCTCTACGCCGCGAAAGGCTTTCTGAACTATAATCTGATGAAGAGACCGCTGTTGACGATTCGATTGGAGATGTACCAATGACACAAGAATCTACCCATGAACACGCCGATGAAAACACCCACGAACCCTCTAATGGGGTTGTTGTGAAGGATGATCAGGCCAAGCTCGCGCTGGGGATTGATCTCGGCGGGACGAATATCCAGGCCGGGGTGATCAACGAGTTTGGCGAGGGGCTCGGACGCGCCAAGATCAAGACTGATGCGGACAGTGGGTTCGATTCGGTGATGGATCGCATCGCTGCAGCTGCGCGCGATGCGTGTGAAGATGCCAATGTTCCGATGTCTGCGATTCATACCGCCGGGCTCGGGGTGCCCGGGCCGATTGATCCTGAAAAGGGTGTCGTGATCGAAGCGGTGAACCTGCGATGGAACGATGCGCCGGTTGTGATGGCGTTGTCGGATCGGCTCGGGGTGCCTGTGTATGCTGACAACGATGTCAATGTCGCGGTCTATGGCGAATGGCGAGCGGGGATCGGTGAAGAGACACCCAATATGCTCGGGGTCTGGGTGGGCACAGGTGTTGGTGGCGGGTTGATTATTAACTCCCAGCTTCATCGCGGGGCGCACTACTCGGCGGGCGAAATCGGACACATGATCTTGTATCCCGGGGCGCACCTTGGATCACGATCGGTCGAGCACAACTGTTCACGCACAGCGATTGCCCATGAGCTTGTCAAGCTGATCCGATCGAATCATCCGTCGATGGTGACGAGCATGACCGATGGGAAGCTGCACAAGATTAAGTCGAAGGTGTTGGCGATGGCCTATGAGCAGGGCGATGATCTGGTGCGGACGGTGGTCAATGACGCTGCCGATCGGTTGGGGATCGCGATTGCCTCTACGGTGACATTATTGAGTTTGGACAAGGTTGTGCTTGGTGGCGGGTTGGTGCATGCGATCGGGAAGCCGATGGTTGATATTGTGCGAGATTCGGTCCGTCGAGAGGTCTTCCCGGAATCGCTCCGCAATGTGAGCGTCGAAGCGAGCATTCTTGGCGATGATGCCGGGCTCGTTGGCGCGGGGTTGATCGCGTTTGAAGAGCTTTGGAAGTGAGATGGATTGGGTATGAATGAAAACAGGCTGCAACACCGGGGTGCTGCAGCCTGTATATTTTAGTATTGATCTGATCTGATTGAGCCAGATGAATCAGTTAGAGCGTAAAGTTGATATCATCGAGGAGTTCGTCAGCAACCGCTGAGAGCTTGTCTTCGGTGAGGTAGGTGCCTGATTGAATTTCAGAGCGGACGCGATTGATAAGATCGGTTCGTTCTGTGGGTTCTGATTTGAGTTGGCTCAGGTACTGGGCCATCTGCGAGAACTCGGCGCGGTCTGATGTTCGAGCCCCACCACGGCCCCGAACGTCTTCTGCTGATCGATGATGAACTGCTACTTCAATAGGAAGCCGTCCTGCTCGATGTGTTGTTTGTGTACTGATTGGAGAAATGTCACTCATAAAGATCTGCCTTATTCTTGTGTCCAGTCTTGGGTGTCCAAGACTCTGTATTGTGCCCACCACCGGACACCTACTACATGTTGTAGTTGAAACAACTGTTTCAACCATCCCTTGAGTTGTGTATCGACGGAACATATCGGATCGCTATAAAAACAAATGAATTTCGTTCATGCGAGGTAAATATTGGCCAAATCACCACTTACAAAGTATAACACATACATGGACCTGGGAATTGATTCCATGAATTTGAGTCTAAAGAAGAAATCAGACCATCACAAGGGGGTTTTTAGTTTGTTCGTATATCCAAACATGAGGCAGACACAGATTGTCTGGTTGGGAATGTCCCTTTTTGCCGGTTTTTTGATGGTGGGTTGCGGCAGCGATCAGCCTCGGACTGAAAATGAGACCGAATACTATACAGATCAGTCTCGCGCAGTCTTTGCGCCAGAACCCGAATCAACGCCAGTTGATCCGTCCGATCGTAAGTCTTGGGAGCAAGATATTGATAACTCGGTGCTGAATCACCCACAAACCGGTGGGTGGTCGATTGTGCTGACCACGGTTGGGCAGGGCGGCCCGGCCCGGGCCCAGGAGATGCTTCGGGTTATTCATGACGAGGCCGGGCTTACTGGGGCGTATGTTGATCAGCGTTCGACGGGGTTGGTGATTGCGTACGGCGATTATCTCGCGAAGACCGATCCCAAAGCAATCAAGGATTTGAAGCGGGTGAAGGGGATTGATTTAATGGGGGTGAAGTTGTTTGAGGGGGCAATTATTATGCCTCCGACGGGCGATTCTTTGCGTGGTACGAACCAGTCGTATGATTTGCGATCGGTGAAGGCGCGGTTTGGTGATCGGGCGGTGTACACGCTTCAGATCGGGATTTATGGTCGATCCGACTATCAGATGTCGAGCGGCGAGGACTTGGCTGCGTACCGAAAAGCGGCTGAGGAGGCGGTGCGTGTGCTTCGATCGCAGGATGTCATGGCGTTTTATTATCATGCACCTGCCCGCTCGATGGTGACCGTTGGGGTGTTCGGTGAGCGGGACTTTGATGCGACGACACGCCCGCCAACACAGTCTTTGGCGTTGCGCACGATGCGCGAGCAGTTCCCTAATAACCTGCTCAATGGGCAGGGGATCAATGAGACTGTGCGGACCGAGAGTGGGCGGATCACTCGGCTTCAATCGAGCCAGCTTGTGGGGATTCCTGAGAACTGAGCGAAGATACAAGATGTTGAGTTGAGGCTATGGGTTAGTGAAACCTTGGATCCAGAGCGGTTCGATGTGGGTGGCGACCCAGTCGGTTGATTCTGGGTTTGGTTTAGTCCATTCGATTAACCACCAGCTTGATGGTGGGACCATGTCGGCTTTGACCTTGATTTTGATGTGGGTGCGGGCGATGAGCGGGCCATCGATCCCAGCACGGACCTCTTTGGTGGATGCGGACTCGATCATCGGGGCTGCTCGCGAGACAGCGAGGGTGATGATGCGTTCTTTGCCGACCTGGGTGACGAAACTGGCATTGATGCGGACCTGATCCGCGAGCAGATTGCCCAGGGCTTGTTGGTCTCCGGTGGATGCTGCTTGGACGAGCTGGGCACTGCGGGCTTTGAGGTGCTCGCGATCGGTGGTGATGAGTTGGCCTATAAGCAGCACACCGGCTGCGAGCAAGAGGGTGAATCCGAGTGTTGGCAGCCCGATGCGTGTGTTGTTTTTGGTATGCCTGAGCGAGCCAAAGACGATGATGCCGATGGCGAAGCATGAGAGGGCGAGAGGCAAGGGTGATTCGAGAATCCAGTGCTCGATCAGGCCCGGTTCGGGGAGCTGAGGCAGATTCTGAGGCTCGAAGAGTGCGCTTTGCATAATGACTCGATTCTGAGTGGGTGTTCGTGTTGGTATTCGTGCGCCAATGGGTGTTCGGTTCCATCAATTATGGAGCCTAGGCATCAGAAAGACCGATAACACAAGGGAATATAGACGCTGGGGAGGCGGTGCGCCCACAGCGAAACAGTGATGAACTGGAGAACCCTATGGATTTCGATTTGCACAACGCTTTGAACGATGACTGGATTGCACAGCTCGGTGGAGCAGACAACCCTCACACCAATAGCGTGTTTGAAAAAAACATGGCAGCACTTGGGATCAAGAACCCGCGGGCTGCTCAATCGATTATCAATGCGATGCCCAATGGTGGGCTGCGGTTTATGCAGACCGACGAGGGGGTTGAGAGCGTTGAGCTCGACGGGATCGCGTTGGCGTCTAAGCGCAAGCCGATGCAAGAAGCCAAGCGATTCGCGGAGCGGTTTGATCCCAGTGAGGTTGCGTGCTGTGCGGTTGTTGGGTTCGGGATGGGGTATCACTGCGGCACGCTGCTCGAACGGCTTGGGACATGCGGGATCATCATTTGCTTTGAGCCTGATGTGGGGTTGCTCCGCGCGGTGTTCGAGCGGGTTGATTATTCAAAGATGATCGAGACCGAGCGGTTTTATTTGGTGACTGATGTGGACGACCCGGCTGCGTTGACACAGATATTTGAGGGGATCGAAGCGGTGATCGGGTTGGGTGTTGAGATTCTAAGCCATCCGCCGAGTGTTCAGCGGATCGGTGATGCGAGCGGACGGTTCGGGCGGGTGTTCGGAGATGTGCTCAAGGCTACGCGAACACATGTGATCACGACGCTTGCCAATTCGCAGGTAAGTTTCCGTAATGCGATGATGAACCTGGATTATTATGCGACGAGCGCGGGGGTTGAATCGCTCAAGGACGTGTGCAAGGGCAAGCCCGCGGTGGTGGTGTCGGCGGGCCCGAGCCTGGGCCGAAACCTGGATGTATTGTGCGATCCAAACGTGCGTAAATCGGTTGTGGTGATCGCGGCGCAGACCGTACTCAAGCAGATGCTCGCGTTGGGAATCAAGCCCGACTTTGTGGCTGCGTTGGATTATCACGAGATCAGCAAACGGTTTTATGAGGGGATCAGCGCCGAGGATGTCGAGGGGGTCCGGTTGATTGTCGAAGCCAAGGCGAACCCGGCGATTCTCAACGCGTTCCCCGGTGAGGTGCTGTGCGTTTGGGATGATCTGCTTGACAACCTGCTCGGCGAAGAGCTGACACGAGAGATGGGCCGGCTGACAATGGGCGGCACAGTGGCGCACCTGTGCTACTACTTTGCTCGATACCTTGGGTGCGATCCGGTGATCTTCATCGGGCAAGACCTTGGGTTCACCGATGGGCAGTATTACTCGGCGGGCGCAGCGATCCATCAGGTGTGGTCGGGCGAACTCAATGCGCACAACACACTCGAGATGATGGAGTGGCAGCGGATCGTGCGGATGAAGGGGTTGCTCCAAAAAAGGACAGACATCCACGGGCGATCGATCTACCTTGACGAACAGATGGGCGCATACCTCTCGCAGTTTGAATCGCAGTTTCAGCAGGATTCGGCGAGCGGTTTGATTGTGATCGATGCAAGCGAGGGCGGGGTGCGCAAGCTGCACACGACCGTGATGACGCTCGTGCAGGCGATCGAAATCTATGGGCAGGGCGGGGAGGTGCGTGTGCCTGCGACTGTTCATCTTCGCAATGAAGACGCTGAACGAACAAAGCAGATTCATAATCGGCTCGATTCGGTCATCGAAGACAGCGAGCGCATTGTGTATTTGAGCGAGGAAACGATCGGCGTGCTCAAAGCCATGCTCAAGGTTCAGAGCGATCAGCCGAAGGTGAACAAGCTGATTCATAAAGTGGAAGCAATCCGTGATCGGGTGGTTGTGATGGATGCAGCATTCAGATTGACCCAAGCGGTGAATCAGATTGGGGTGCTCAACCGGATGAAGCATGATCGATCGATCGAGATGAAGCCCGGCGAGACTGCGCTCGATCGCCAACGATTGCAGATCGAGCGGGATATTACCAATGTCGAGTGGACGCGCGATGCTGCCAAGGCGGTAGCTGAACAGTTGATCGCTGGGCGCGATGTGTTCCTCGGGTTGGCTACGAAAGAAACCAACGATCTGCGAGACGCTCAGCAAAGATCAGAAGCACAAGATGGGCAGGTGAGTCGAAAGGCGGTTGTTCATGCAGTGGTGATGGCTGATCCAGAGTTTGGTGGATTGGGAACCAAGCGCGATCTGGGAGCCATAATCAGCCAAGGGATGAATGCCCTCGAGCTGACCATCGCTCGGCTCGGTCGTGCATCGCAGCTCGATGGGATCACGATTGTCACGCCTGATCCGGATGCGATCCGCTGTTTGATCGGGGCGACACACACAAGCATGCCGAACATGTTGAACATGCCGATCATTATCGCTGGTGTTGATCGTCAGCGGTTCCGCGACCGGGCAGCACGCAACGGCAGCGCGCGGGTGCAGTCGAGCGAGTGCTGGCGTGGATCGATCGGGATGCTCAGTGTATATGACGAACAACTCCACCCCGCGTTGCTTGGTGAAGTGATGCACGAGCACGCGATTGATGCGTGCGCGATTGTCGGCGCGGATTGGGCGATGATTGATCCTGATTTAGTCAACGAGACCGTGCAGCGGTATCGGTGCCAGGACGAAGAAAAAAGGATGGCGTTCTCGCAGGCTGTGCCCGGGATTGGGACGATGGTGGTTGATCGGGCGACGGTTGATTCGTTGGCCAAGTCGATGACAGGCTCGTTGAATACTGAGCGGTCGGGGCGGAATCACTTTGCGACACTCGGTGCGTTGGTGGGGGATATCCCGACGGTGCCTCAGTTTGATCCGATCGCGAAGGGGATGTGTGTCGAGGTTGATCCGGCGGTGCGTGATGCAGGCGTTCGGGTGATGGCTGATACATCGAATCGGTCGGCGATGATGCGTGAGGCGTATCAGTCGATCGGTGGCTCTGCGGTGGAAGCGGATGCATTGCAATGTGTGGCCGGGTTCGGTGGGGCAACGAAACGATTGGGCCGCGTATGTCCGCGGACGATCGTGCTTGAGACCTGCACCGGGCGATTGGTCGGCGGCCAATGGGGAACATGGAATCGAAACTCGATCGAGCCGATCGAACGCCAGGTGCTCTCGCTTGAGCGGGCCCATGCCTTGCTCCAGAGCGCGGGCGCGTTGCGCGAAGATGTTGCGGTGGTCTTTGATGGTGTGGGTGATCCATTGATGCACCCGCAGGCGTTGGCGTTCGCGCAGCTCGCCAAAGAAGACGGGATCGCGTGCGTCGAGCTTCGGACCGACTTTGGACGCGATGGGATTGATGGTGCCGAGCTGCTCGAGTCCGGGATTGATGTGCT
Source organism: uncultured bacterium (assembly GCA_913062615.1). Classification (GTDB taxonomy): domain Bacteria; phylum Planctomycetota; class Phycisphaerae; order Phycisphaerales; family UBA1924; genus UBA1924. Next base: position 32,064 of record CAJXXI010000001.1, read on the forward strand.
TTCGGTTGATGTGCTCGCGGAGAACAACCAGGCGTATGCTGCGATTACCGGCCAGGATCGGTTCGGTGATGTGTACGCTCAGATACAGTCGGTGTTCGATGCGATGCACGCGGACCAGGGGCATTCGCTGTGGTTTGTACCTCGGCTGACGCGGTGCGATGCGGCGTATGAGGATATTGAGCAGTTCTTTGATAAGTGGTTGATGATCTGCGGCAGCGCGGTGATTGATCCGATGCCTAGTGCGATCAAGACTCAACGAATTCAGCAGCTTCCGATCCCGAGCGATCGCCAACGCCAACTCGATCGTTCGACGATGTATATTCAATGCGACGGCGTGGTTATTGATCGCCATGGCGAGGCGATCGGGAGTCATGGGCGTGTGATTAACGCATTCGATCTTGGGATCGAGCAAGCGTATCAGCAGGCGTGCAGCGCGATGCGATCTTCACAGATTGAGCCCAAAGCCGGTGTGTCGACCACAGAAGAACACGCAGCGTAAGCAAAGGAATATCCATGGAAACAAATGCGCTGGCGATTATTTTGGCGAGGGCAGGCTCGAAAGGGTTGCCCAGCAAGAACCATGCGCTTGTTGGCGGGTTGCCTTGTGTGCAGTGGACGATTGAAGCAGCAAAGAACGCAAAGTGTGTCGGGCGGGTTGTGGTGTCGTCGGATGATGCGGATGTCAACGAGTGTGCTCGTAATCTAGGTTGTGTGATTGTTTATCGGCCTGCGGAACTCGCTCACGATACGGCGACGATTGATGATGCCGCGAGGCATGCGTACGAAGAAGTTGGCTCGCCAAATTGCCCTGTCATTATTCTGTACGCCAATGTGCCCGTGCGTCCAGAGTCATTGATCGATGATGCGGTGAAGATGTTGGTTGACTCAGGCTGTGATAGCGTGCAGAGTTATGCGGCGGTCGGCAAGCATCATCCGTGGTGGACAGTGAAGGTTGATGAGTCAGGGGCGGTATCGGCTTGGGAAGGCGATGTGTTGTATCACAACTGTTTCCGTCGTCAGGATCTACCAAGCGCACAAGTGCCCGATGGCGGCGTGATCGCGTTGACTCCTGATGCGTTGATGAATCGGGTAAATGCTGCTGATGGCCCCCACTGTTTTCTGGGGAATGATCGGCGAGGGATTATTACGAGCGAGGGCGATGTGATCGATATTGATTCGCGGATTGATCAAATAGTCGCAGATGCGATTTTGAAAGAAAGAACTGTTCATGCAGATCGGTGATCGAAAAATTGGCATGAATCATCGGCCTTACATCATCGCCGAGATTGGTGTAAACCATGACGGCGAGGTGGCGCGTGCGTTGGAGTTGACCGACGCCGCGGCTGATGCAGGGGCAGACGCGGTGAAGCTTCAGTTCTTTGAGACCGATCGGTTGATGAGCAAGGCGGCCAAGCTGGCGGCGTATCAGAAGAACGCTGGCGAGACGGATCCGATCGAGATGCTCAAGCGATTAGAGCTGACGATCGACGAGATGGCGTTGGTGGTTGATCGGGCTCATGAGCGCGGGATTCATGCGATCGTGACGGTGTTTAGTATGGAGTTGGTGGAGGCAGCTGAGACTTTGGCGTGGGACGCGTACAAGACGGCGAGCCCGGACATTGTGAATCGGCCTTTGTTGGAAGTGTTGATGGCGACTGGCAAGCCGATGATTGTGAGTACGGGGGCGAGTGAGCTTGATGAGGTTGTGCGAGCGGTTGGGTGGCTTGATGATGCGCGGGATCGGTTGGCGGTGTTGCAATGTGTGAGTTGTTATCCGGCACCAGATCCAGCTCTCGCAGGAATCCCGGTCATTCGTGACACAACAGGCTTGCCTACAGGATACAGCGATCATACATCGAATCCGGCTACTGGTCAGATGGCAGTTCGAACCGGTGCATGTATATTAGAGAAGCACCTTACCTATGACATACATGCGGCAGGTCCTGACCACTCCGCTTCATTTGAAATTAGCTTTTTCAAGTGTTACACAAGCACAGCCCGTCGGGTTGAATGGGTTCACAATACGATCGGGGAGAAAACAGTCCTCGACTGCGAACGCGATGTGCGGGAAGTCTCGCGGCAATCAGTGGTCAGTGCATGCGATATCACATTGGGCACCACGATCACGCGAGAGATGCTGACGATCAAACGCCCGGGCACCGGGATATTGGGCTTTGAGATTGATACAGTCGTTGGCCGAGTCGCAACGCGTGCGGTCGAGGCGGATGTGCCGATTGTGGAAGAGGACCTTGAATGTCAGACGAGTTGAAGAAGATCATGATTGTGACCGGGACTCGGGCTGAGTTCGGGCTCTTAAGGCCGGTCATGTATGCGGTGCATGCTCAAGAACAATGCGAGCTTCGGATTATTGTTGCGGGTTCGCATTTGGTCCAGCCGGCGGTGACTTTTCGTGAAGTGAAGGCCGAGTTCGGGATCGCCGACACGATCCCGATGCAGACGGCCGGGCAGGTTGGGCGATTGGCTGATGTTGAATCACTCGGCAAAGGAATCTCGCGGTTTGGGCGATCGCTGGAGATGAATGATCCGGATTGTGTGGTTGTGCTCGGGGATCGGATCGAGGCGTTCGCCGCGGCGAGTGCGGCGAGCATCGGCGGGTATCCGCTTGTGCATATTCATGGCGGCGATCGCGCGGAAGGGGTCGCTGACGAAGCGATGCGCCATGCGATTACAAAGCTGGCCAATATCCATTTTCCTGCGACCCAAACCAGCGCGGATCGGATCATCAAGATGGGTGAAGACCCAGCAAGCGTGCATGTGGTCGGGTCGTCTTCGATTGATGGGCTTGATGAAATTCCAGCGATGGGCGACGGGGCGTTTGCGGAGCTTGGATCGCCTGAGGTTGTGGTGCTGATGCATCCGATCGGGCGCGGGGATGCTGACGAACAGGCTGTGATGGAGTTGGTTTTCAAGGCGTTTGAAGACAAGAAGGTGCTGGTGCTGCATCCGAACCTTGATCCTGGTCGGCGTGGGATTATGGCGGCGATTGAGTCGGCGCCGATTGATGTGCAGGTGGTGCCTCAGCTGGTACGGACGCAGTTTGTTGGGTTGCTCAAGCGGATCGGTGCAGCCGGCGGCGCGTTGGTTGGGAACTCATCAGCCGGGCTGATCGAGTGCAGTGCGATCGGGTGTCCGAGTGTGGATATCGGCGATCGACAATCTGGGCGCGAGCGCTGTGTTGGGTGGACGAGCCATGGCGATGAAGATACCCACTCGATCCGGGGGGCATTCGACACCATCACGCATTCGGACTGTGTGCGATCGGCGCACCCTTATGGCGACGGGCACACGGGCGAGCGGATCGCGAAGATTCTTGCCTCGACTGACTTCTCAACATCGAGTTTGATCCGCAAACAGTGTTCGTATTAAATCAATAGTTTTGCATAGTCCATGCGGGTTATCACTGAGTTTTGCGTGGTTTTCGTGTACGCGAGGATGATTGTGACTCGATTGTCGGATGCGGGCGAAAGTTAGGGGTGTGGTGTGTCGATGAGCTTTATGGAAACATACCACCCAAAGCTCGGGAGCGAAGAATGACGACTACTCAAGAACAGCGTGAACAAGCGGTTGCGAATGCACTCAAAGAAATCTCGCACATCGCGACGCTCCCTGAAGTCACACTCAAGATTATTGAACTTGTCGAAGATCCATCGAGCTCTGCTCAGGATCTCCATGAGGTGATCAGTAATGACCCAGCGTTGTGTTCGCGGATTCTGAAGGTGGTGAACTCTTCGTTCTATGGGCTTCCTGGCCAGATCGCTTCGATCAACCGAGCGATTGTGATGCTCGGGCTCAACGCGGTCAAGAACATCGCGATCGCAGCCTCGCTTACGAAGTTGTTCCGTGGCGGCGAGCTCACTCCATTCTTTAGTGCCAAAGAGCTTTGGGATCATTCGAACACGGTCGCGATCGCATGCAAGATGATCTCTGATCGTTTGGGCATGGGTCTTGGTGACGAGGCGTACCTTGCTGGGCTGATCCACGACATCGGGATTATGGTTGAGATGCAGTATGATCGCTCGATCCTGATCGACGCTCTTGATCGTTGTAATGCAGATCCATCGGGCAAGCCGAGTGTTTCGTTGCTCGAAACAGAAGAAGAAATGTATGGAGCGAACCATCAGGACTTTGGCAAGGGGCTTTGTGAGAAATGGAAGTTCCCTGCACCGTTCGTTGCCGCTGCAGGTTTCCATCATAATCCAACCGAAGCACCATCAGAAGCCCGCAAGATTGTGTACATCGTGCATGCTGCGGACAAGATCACAGCAATGATCGATGGCGGGTTCAGGCTCGATAATCCAGAGGCTGTGATTCACAAAGAAGTCATGGAAGATTTGAATCTTACCGATGAGATCGTTCTCGACTTAATCGATAAGGTGATCGAAGCAATCAACGAAACTGATGTGGTCTAAGGCTGGCATCACAAATAGATAGAGGTCGGCCGATTGTCCAAAGGATGATCGGCCGGTTTTATTTTTGGGTACGCTGGGTCCAGAACTTGAGCCGATCATAGTTGGTGAGATCGAAACTCAGTGGCGTGATGGTCACCTTGCCATCGAGCAGTTCGGGGACATCGGTTCCTTGGTCTGCGCCATGGAAATCAAGCCCGCTGCCTGCAGCCCAGAAGTATCGATCGCCGTTGGGTGCGGTGCGTTCGTCGTACCGATCGATCATCGCGTGGGTATTCATCGGGCAGACAACGATCTCGGCGTCGTCGCGCAGGCGTCCGGTGGCGGGGATATTGATCGAGAGGACTTCGTGTTGATTGGGAAGCCCGCCGGCGATGACATCATCAAGCACCCGGCGTGCGACACGCGCCGCGAAGTCGTAATCCGGATTCGGGCGATCGGATTCGAGCTCGCGATCGAGGTGCAGCGAGATGGCGATGGCGGGTATGCCAAGGAATGCGGCCTCGATTGCTGCAGCGACGGTACCGGAATAGATCACATTGATGCCACAGTTCGCACCCGCGTTCATGCCTGAGATGACCAGGTCTGGGCGTGTTCCTTGCCCGTATTGTTCTGCCCAGAGGTTTGTCAGTGCGAGTTTGGTGCAGTCAGCTGGTCGCCCATCGACCGCGACTCCCGGGTGGTTGTTGATCTGTGAATCTTTGACCATCAAAGGCGTGTGGAAGGTGATGCCGTGGGATGTGGCGGATTGAACCGTGAGCGGCGCGACGGTATACACCTCGCCGAGCGGCTCGGGGTGGGTTGGCGATCCGACGAGCTGTGCGTGGAGAGCTTGAATGCCCGGTGCGTGGATGCCGTCGTCGTTGGTGAGCAGGATCTTCATACGCGAAGGGTAGGCAGAGCGAATGCGATCAGTCTTGAATCCCCAAGCCGTGTTTGAGCTCGTCTAAGTGGCTTTCGTAGCGTTTGTACTTCTGGACCGAGCTGGTGTACATTGGCTTGCGCACCTGTTCGCGTGATGCCGTGGAGATGGTTCGCTTTGATGTGTGAAAGTTGAGGATGTCTTGGGACCAATCGAAACCGAGGAACTCCATGACGCGTTTGGACTCGGCTTCTGGATCGTTGACCAGTTTTTCGTAATGCAGATCGATCATGTCGACCTCGTCGAGCGTGTGCCATGCCTGCATCATGCGTTCGTAATCTCGGTAGTACCGCCCGAGCCAAAAGAGATCATGTGTTTGCATGTGCGGGCGAGCGAAGGCTTGGGTGTAGTTTGAGAGCATGCAATCCATCGGGTCGCGTACACAATGGATGATCTTGCACCCGGGGAACATGTGTGCGATCAGTGGCACATTGGCGTAGTTGTATGGCTGTTTGTCGGTGATCGAGCCGGTGCGTGCGACTTCGTTGTAATACACCATGGCTTCCTTGGCCATTTTTTGGATCATCTGTTTGGTGTATCGATCGCGCGTATACGCCAGTGATGGTTGGTAGGGGATGTTCGCAGGATCGATCGGGGCGACTTGGCGTGTGATCGCGTTCATCTCGCCGCCGGGTGTGATGGCTTTGATTTGGGTGATCATCTGTTCGGTGAGCGATGTGCCAGATCGCATCATGCCGATGATGAAGATGAGCCGAGAACCATCGATCGTTGAAGTTGGAATCTTGGATCCATTCGTCCAGCAATCGATAAGTTTGTCTACTCGCTTTGTATAGACATCAGGATTCCATTGTGCTTTTTTAACTTCTTTGGAGGCTTTGTAGGCTATGAACGCTTCGTCGTATTGTTCGAGATGGTCGTTGAGCCGACCGGTCTGCCAATGGCCCGCGATCCGGAGCTCGTCGTTGATCAACTCGTCATCAATATACTGTTTTATGTCGTCGATGGATTCTTGAGCATCTCTTACCTTAGGGGCAAGGCGTGCGCCAGAAATCGCGATCGCGAGCAGGTGGTTGATGTTGTGCTCGTCTTTGGATGTGAGTCGGCGTAAATCGTTCCATGCTTTGTTGGCATCATTCACGCGATCGAGGTCTGTGAGCACGGAGCATTTGTGGCGGAGGGCATTGAAGTGGTTTGGTTGATAGTACAATGCGCGTTCACATTCGAGCAATGACAGATCGAACTTGCCGCCTTTTTTGAGCGCGTAGGCGTAGTCGTATCGTGCGTTGGCGTCTTTATCGTTGCAATCGACGGCTTGTTTGTAGAACGAGATCGATTCGGCGTGCCGACCTCGCTTGGCGTTTGCCTTGCCCATGAGCATGAGGACTGTTGATTGGCGGGGGTATTTTTTATCGAGTTCGGCGAGTTTCTTGAGCGGGGTTGCGAACTGGCCCGCCTCGATCGCGTCATTGATCTTTTTGAGCAAGGCAAAGAACTGTTTGCGTTGTTGAGGCGTGAGCGACATATATTTCTCGTGTTTAGAGCCCGCGTTTGGTTGGGTTGATGACCATGTTGTCACGCCCGCAGATCAATACATCGGCGATCTCGATGGCCTCTTTGAAGCTTTCTTGGGCAAGTGCGCGATCTGCACAAGTCGGAAGCACCTTGCCTTGGTCGACATGTTCGACGGTTGGGATGGCGTCGCCGCAGACGAGCGTTGTGCGGGTGGGTTCTGACAAGAGCAATCCACACATGCCCATCGAGTACCCGGGCAACGGGAAGAGATCGACTTCGTTGACAATCGAATCCGGCGCGGGCACACACCGTGAAAGCACGGCGACATCTCTTTGAATGATCGCGAACATCGCTTCTTGATCCTCATCAAACTGATTGCCGGCGTGTTCTGCCTCTTCTTTGGCTTGGGCGAGGTTGGCGAGAGATTGGGCGATGGGCACGCCTACGGTTTCACGTTCTTTCTCAGAGATGAGCCATTGGGCTTTGTCGAAGAGTTCGATCCCGCGTCGGCATTCTGGGTTGAAGCTCGTTAAGAACACATGGGTGATCTGCTCGGGTGTGAGATTGGCGCGTTCGCCGAGCCGGGCTTTGAGGGCGGGCGCGGGCAGCCCTGGATCAACAATGATCTTAGCATTGTTGGTCTGGATCAGTGTTGTGGTCGAATGCCCGGTTCGGACAGGGTGTCGTTCATCCCAGATCGGATGGGCCGCGAGGGTGCCGATGGAAAGAACTCGGATGTCCATACTCTGTGTAGCCATAGGCAAGAGTAGGCATGAAAAAACGGGCGATGCATCATAGGATACATCGCCCGTTGACATTTGTGATTGAATGTATAATCAGCTTGTTTCGCCGATGATCATCGCGGCTCCGACGGTGTTGTTGGTCTGCTCATCGACAATAATAAAGCTGCCCGTCACTCGGCACTGGCGGTATGGATCAAAGAACAAAGGCTTGGTCGTGCGGATCGATACCCGACCGATCTCGTTGAGCTTGAGTTCGTCAGCTTCTTCGATCCGGTGGAGGGTCTCAATGTTGAGCTGGTAGTTCAGGTTCTTGATCACACACCGGGCCTCGTTGGAGGTGTGGCGGATGGTGTACTTCTTGCCGACCTTCATCGGGGTGTCCGCCATCCAGACGACCATCGCATCGATGTCTTGGCCGGAGATCGGTTTGTTGTGTGTTCGGCAGAGCATGTCGCCACGCGAGATGTCGATATCGTCTTCGAGCTGGATCGACACACTCATCGGCGGCGACGCCATCTGCTGTGGATCGCCTCCGATATCGATCGACTTGATCTTTGATTCCATCCCCGATGGCAAAGCGACGACTTCGTCGCCGACCTGGAAGACGCCCGAGGCAACCTGTCCGCCATACCCGCGATAATCATGGTGCTCGTCGCCCTGCGGGCGAACAACCCATTGGACCGGGAAGCGTGGATCGATCATGTCGCGATCGCCCGCGATATGAACATTCTCAAGGTGGTGCAAGAGCGATGGGCCCTGGTACCAATCCATGTTTTCTGAACGGTTGACGACATTGTCGCCGGTGAGGGCGGACATGGGGATGAAGGTGATGTCGGTGATCTCAAAACGAGCAGCGAACTCTTCAAACTCTTCGCGGATCTTGTCGTATTTGTCTTGCGACCAATCGACGAGGTCCATCTTGTTCACACACACCACCAGATGCGGGATGCGCAGCAGCGAGGTGATGAAAGAGTGCCTGCGGGTCTGTTCGATCACACCATGACGCGCGTCGATCAGGATCAACGCGAGGTTGGCTGTCGAAGCGCCGGTGACCATGTTGCGGGTGTACTGAGTGTGCCCTGGGCAATCTGCGATGATGAACTTACGCTTTGGGGTCGCGAAGTATCGGTAGGCAACATCGATGGTGATGCCTTGTTCGCGTTCGGCGCGGAGCCCGTCGGTGAGCAGCGCGAGGTCCATGCGTTGATCACCACGCGAGAGCGAGGCAGATTCGGCGGCTTCGAGCTGATCCTCAAAGATCGACTTTGAGTCATAGAGCAAACGCCCGATGAGCGTGGACTTGCCGTCATCGACCGAGCCACAAGTCAGGAACCGGAGCAGGTCCATATCGAGATAGGCGTCTGTCGAGAAATCCATGCCCTTATTGGCGTTTGGATCGGTCGAGAAGTCGGTTTTGGATGTGGTTTCGGTGGCCATGTCCTAGAAGTACCCTTCTTTTTTGCGATCTTCCATCGCGGCTTCATTCGTCTTATCATCAATCCGTGCGCCGCGTTCGGATGCTCGAGCAGCGGCAACTTCAGCAACAATCTCTTCAAGATTCGATGCTGGTGAATCCGTCGCGGCCGTACAACTCATATCGCCGACCGTGCGGAAACGCACAGTACGGTTCACAATGGTCTCGCCTTCACGAGCACCAAATGGTGCATCACCAACAGGCACAAGCTGGCCTCGGCGTTCGACCACATCACGCTTATGAGAGAAGTAGAGATCTGGGATCTCGATTTCCTCAAGCATGATGTACTGCCAGACATCCATTTCCGTCCAGTTCGAGATCGGGAACACGCGGATGTTCTCGCCCATGCGAGAGCGTCCGTTATACAGGTTCCAGAGTTCTGGGCGTTGGTTCTTAGGGTCCCACTGTCCGAAATCATCACGGAACGAGAAGATGCGTTCTTTAGCGCGAGCCTTTTCTTCGTCGCGGCGAGCGCCGCCGAAGAGGGCGTCGAACTGATATTTTTCAATCGCATCAAGCAATGTCGGGATTTGTGCCCGGTTGCGTGATGGGAACGCGCCTGGATCTTCCACAGCATCGCCGCGATCGATCAGATCTTGAACCTTATGAATGATCAATCGTTCACCGATTTCGTCGACGAACTTGTCGCGAAAATCGAGGGCCTCGGGAAAGTTGTGCCCGGTGTCGATGTGGAGCAGAGGGAACGGAAACTTTGCTGGCCGGAATGCTTTTTGAGCGAGCCGAACCATAACGATGGAGTCCTTGCCACCTGAGAACATCAGCGCTGGTTTCTCGAACTGGGCCGCCACTTCGCGCATGATGTGGATCGCCTCAGCCTCGAGGGCTTTGAGGTGGGTGAGTCGGTAGTGCTCGTGGGCACCGGGTTTTTCTATAGCCGAGGTCATGCCAGAAGGTCTCCGCCGGGGTAACTCAGAAAAATCATAAAACGGGCATCAGCATCAATCGCTGTGCAGTTTATATCTGTCTCATCCATCGGCCGATCTTTCCCGCTCCGAGAGCGGGAAATCAGGATTCGTGAGACTATTGAGCCGAAGTATAGACCATAATCAGACATATTCACGGGCGATAGATGCCCGATAATCGTGCTTGTTGAATCGAAGTACGATATTGTCCATCACAAGCCCCATCAGCACCCGCTGGAGACACCGCATTGAGCGATCAAAAACAACCAAAGAACGAATCATCGAGCCGCCCAACAAGCCAATCCACCAATATTGTTTGGCATGATGGAGAGGTGTCGCGGGCGGATCGGGCCAAAGTGCTCGGACACCAGGGGTGTACCCTCTGGCTCACCGGGTTGTCTGGATCGGGCAAATCGACGGTTGGGGTTGCTCTTGAGCATGCTTTAAATGCCCGTGGGGTGCTGGCGTATCGGCTCGATGGCGACAATGTCCGCCACGGGCTCAATGCCAACCTTGGGTTCGGAGCCGACGACCGCAAAGAGAATATCCGTAGAATTGGGGAGGTCGCCAAGCTTTTCGCTGATGCGGGCGTGGTGACGATCTCGAGTTTTATCTCGCCCTATCAGGCCGACCGCGACCAGGTCCGCAAGATTCACGAAGACGCCGGGCTTAAGTTTCTCGAAGTCTTTATCAATACCCCGATCGAAATCTGTGAGCAACGCGATCCCAAAGGGCTGTATAAAAAGGCACGCGCCGGCGAGATCAAAGGATTCACCGGCATCGATGATCCGTACGAGCTGCCTAAAGATCCTGAGATTGATCTTAAAACCGGCGAGAACACAATCGAACAATCCGTCGAGCAGCTCGTCGCTGAACTAACCAAGCGTGGTTTGATCAACAGCTGAGCCGAGCGAGTGCGGGTTTATGAATAGATCCTCATCACGCGACGCACAAAGTATCCCGCGATCAGCAGGAACACACCCAGGCTCGCGAGCAGCGAGACGCTCGATGGCAATCCAAGTGATACGAGAATCGCCTTTGATGGGATGACCAGCTCGTGTCCAATAAACATCGGGAGCGAGAGCACGCCGCACGCTGCAAGAATGGCGATGAGTGTGGATGCGATCCCGCTGCGTGGGATGATCGAGAGTATCCGGATCGTCATTCCAAGCATGAGCACAATCAATCCAAGGTAACCAACGATCAGCGTAATCGGAGGACTGCCCATATCAAGCCATGTGGTGATCTCGTTTGTATCAATCGAGAGCAGCACCGATGCAGCGATCATGAGCCCGCCGCCCATCAGATATGTATTTGCTTCGTTGCGGATGTTGTGTACCGATTGGTGAAAATGTGATCCGACAGCCACCCCGAGCATCACGGTCCCGGTCATCACAAAGTAGTTGTACTTTGCCATGGTCATCAGGCTGATGAGCTCCGCCAACCCACTGTCGTATGTCTTGTGTGTGACAACAGCTTCTAAGAAAAGATCTATCCCAAAGCACACCGCAGAAACCATCAACGCGCCGCCTACACGCTTGGAGGGGGCACTTAAAAGCCGATGCCAGAACGGGATGCTGAGCACCGCGAGCAGGTAATACATCAACACAGAATAGAGCAGAACGCTCGAAATTGGCACGCTTAGATAGTCGCCGGTGAACTTAATTTTGGCGTATCTGACGATCGCGAGGATCCCGATGCCGACAGCCACCATGATGGTCGCGATCCGGATTCGTGTCATCACGCCAGAGATATTTTTGTCCATCTGGTGCAAGAAAAAGTATCCGACGCCAAGCCCGAAGATGATCGCGAACCCCGGTGTCCCCATGCGATAGAGCGGGTTGAGCCATCGGCTGATCTCATCGGCATTGACCGGGAGTCGTTCCAATAAACCGGGCAAGAAATGGATGCAGATGAGCCAGAGCACGAGCACCCCACGCACACTATTGATTGTATCGCCAGCGATTCGATCGTTTGTTCGTGGCGCTCGTTGGGCGGTGCCCTCGCGCATCGCATCGTGCGTAGCGACGATCTGGGAGATGGTTTCGCCATCGAATACCCGGGCTGTCACATCACGATCGACATGGGCGCGTTCGAGCGAGAGCATGAGTGCGATTGATGAGAGCGAATCGCCGCCGTGCTCGTAGAACGAGGTGTGGAGCGAGACCGTCTCTTGGCGGAGCACGCTTTGCCATGCTGCGACAAGCTTTGATTCGAGATCATCAGCATCGCCAGAGTGCGCGGGCTGATGGGTTGGTGTTTCAGGGCTCGGCTGCTCGGGCTGATACAAGCTGGCAAGCTCGGAGCGTTGGACTTTTCCAGACCCGGTCATCGGGAGGGTGTCGACGAGCATTGTGTGCAAGGCGTTGCCGACCCGAAGCCCCATGTGCTCGAGGGTATCCTTTATGGATTGTTCGACTTGAGCAGCATCGAGCTTTGTCTGGGGTGTGAAGCACACGAGCACACCATCGCCTCGGATCGGGTCGGGGATGCGTGCGATGGCGATCCCTTGGTGAATATTGAGCCGATCGAAGAGGTGTTGTTCGATTGCTTCTGGGCTGAGCTTGATGCCGCCGCAGTTGATTTGGTCGTCTGATCGTCCAAGGTAATAGAGGAACCCATCGCGCATCTCACCGAGATCATTCGTTCTCAACCACCCTTGATCGCCAACGATCGGCACGATGCCGTCTGCGTTGAGTATGCCAGAAGCAATATGTGGGCCTCGGATTTAGATTCGGCCGTCATCTGAAATCCGCACCTTGGCATCGCCGGTGGGTTGGCCGACGGATTCGAGCGATTCGTCAGAAGCGTATGTGATATCGAGGAATGTTGAGCGTGACGCTTCGGTTAAGCCGTAGTGTTGGACAATTTTGGCGTTGGGGAAGAGTTCTCGGAGTTGTTGTTTTTCATCGCCAGCCATATATTGGCTTCCGATTTCGATCCAACGCAGCTTTGATCCGTGATCTGAAAAGAGTTCTGGGTAGGCGAGCAGGGTTCGGATGAGTGTCGGAACCGCTGAAAATGCGTTGATTTCGTCGTTTTCGAGCATCTTGGCGATTTCGACAGGATCGAATCCACGCTCTGGGATGTAGGTGCTCCCGCCGAGGGCGGCGCATGCTCTCAAGCGTGCGAGTCCAAAGGAATAGCTCGCGGGCACGCCGACATATTCTTTCACACTCGCGTCGAGCTGCATCGCCTCGTTGACACGGACGACAACATCGTTCAAGGCGCGATGACTCAGGGCGATTGCTTTGGGTTGCCCTTCTGTGCCTGAAGTGAATGTGATTTGGGCGAGATTATCGGTATTGTGAAACCGGGTCTGCTTGTGATGGATCCAACCAAAGCCCTCTTCGGGTTCGATCACTCGTTCAACCTGTGCGCCTTCGAGCAGGGCGAGCTGCTCTTTGGAGCGGAGGATGACCAATGGTGTCTGCTGGTCGTAGAGCCGGAGCACCTCTTCGATAAACGAACGAGAGTTGGTCGCCATGATGGCGACGAGGTTGATTGGTGTGGGGTTCAACGCGGACACTCCTGAATATCGTGAAACCGATTATTTTGTCTCGATCGCCCTGTGGATGGTTTATCGAACACATTCTTGATGAACTTGTCACCCTCTGTGATGGTATAATCTCTCTGAATCATGTTCGCTCTTCCATTGTGCATTTGGACACCGCGATCACAGGCAAAAACAGGGTGAAGAAGATGGAGTTCATCGACTCATTGGCCGATGATTCCATCGGCCAAAACCGCCCAGATTACCCAGCAAAAGAGGAAGTCATGTCCAATATCGCCGAATTCGCCCACGCCGGCCGCCAAGCGGTTGTTGCTGCTTCGATCGTCTGTAGAGAGGTTCAGAATAACCTTGATGCGGTCCGTACTATTACTAAAGACGACAAAAGCCCTGTGACAGTCGCCGACTATGCGGCGCAAGCGGTTGTCGCGATGGTACTTAAGCAGCATCTCGGCGAGTTTGTAATGGTTGCCGAAGAGTCCTCGACCTTCTTGCGCGATGAGGACAACGCGATGATCCTTGATGCGGTCGTCGCTGCGGTCAAAGAGGTCTGGGACGACGCGACACCCGATGCGGTGCTCGAAGCGATTGATCTCGGAGCGGGCGACACAACACACCATAAATACTGGACCCTCGACCCGATCGATGGCACCAAAGGGTTCCTCCGCAATCAGCAATATGCAGTTGCGCTGGGGTATATCGAGGATGGGACGCCGACGATTGGGGTGATGGGATGCCCAAACCTGGCGGTCGATATGTCGATGCCGTTTGATGAGCGTGATAGCCGAGGGTGTCTGTATTACGCGATCAAAGGCGAGGGTGTCTGGGAATCTCGGTGCGATGATGGCGAGTCAGAATCCATCCGTATCACCCGTCTCGATCATGTCGAATCCGAAGAAATCTCGGTCTGTGGCTCGGTCGAGAAGGCCCATACGAATGTTTCAGATATGGACCGGATCCTGGACTGGATCGAAGCCAACGGGCTCGGGCGGGCCGGCGAGCCTGCGAGATTGGATTCGCAGTGCAAATACGCGGTTGTTGCGCGTGGGCAGGCCGATGCGTATCTCAGATTGCCGACCCGCAAGGGGTATGTCGAGCGGATTTGGGATCATGCAGCCGGGTGCTGTATTGCGTGCGAGTCTGGGGCGTTTGTGACCGATATATTCGGACACAACCTCGATTTTTCGCATGGTCGTGGTTTGGAGAAGAATAAGGGCATCGTGTGTGCTCCGCCTCGGATTCACGGGCTGATGCTCAGAGCGATTAAAGAGCTCGGCATCGGGCTCGATGCTGACTAAAGAACGCACACAAGGAATCAAACACATTGGCAAACTGGGAACCCATCCTAACCGGGATCATGCTTGTGCTTATGGTGGGCACGATGGCGATGGGTCGGTTCGCGCCCGACATCATCATGATGGGTGTGCTTTTAGTCTTGTTGGTGTTTGGGATTCTTGAGCCTCAAGAAGCGGTGCAGGGGTTTGCCAATCAGGGCGTGATCACGGTGGCGATGTTGTACATTGTTGCCGCCGCGATGAAAGAAACCGGCGCGATGAGCCGAATCACCGCGGTGCTGATTGGTCGTCCCAAGGACGAACGCAGCGCACAGATCCGATTGACGCTTCCGGTGGCGGTGATGAGCGCGTTCATTAACAACACGCCGATCGTTGCGATGTTCTTGCCCACGCTCGCGGGTGTTGCACGAAGATGTCGGATCGCGCCCAGCAAGCTGTTTATGCCTTTGTCCTTTGCGTCGATCCTTGGCGGCGTGTGCACACTCATCGGCACCTCGACCAATGTGATTACTTCCAAGCTGCTCAGCGACGCACAAGTGACCGTCGATGGCGGGCCGGTCACTTTGGATAACCCTGCACTCAAGTTTGGGATGTTCACACTCGCCAAGGTCGGGTTGCCGATCGCGATTTTCGGGGTGGCGTATATCTTGATCTTTGGCCGTAAACTCTTGCCTGATCGGGCGAATCCGATCGAGGATGCTGAAACACGCGGGCAAGGGTACCACGCTGCGCTCAAGGTCAGCCCCCATAGCCCGATCGTCGGCAAGACGGTCGAAGAAGCAAACCTACGCAACCTGCCGGGGCTGTTTTTGTCGCGGATTGAGCGTGTGGACGATTCGATGGTTGCGGTATCGCCTAAGGAAATTATCCATGAGGGCGATGTCTTAATCTTTGTAGGCCAGCTCGAATCGGTTGTTGAACTCCAGCAGATCAAAGGGTTGGTGCCCGCGACCACCGAGACGCACGGGCACCGCGAGAGCGAAGTTGAAGAGAGCGAAGCCGACGATCACTATCGTCCGAATCTCCGGATTGTCGAAGCGGTGGTCTCGAACAACTCGTCGCTCGTTGGGATGACGATTCGTCAATCAGGGATTCGCACACGCTATGGCGCGGTGGTTGTTGCGGTGCGTCGTCAGGGTCAACAGATCCCGGGCAAGCTCGGCGAGATCCGTTTACGCCCCGGCGATACCTTGTTGCTCGAAGCGCCTCCGGGTTTTTCGGATCGCTTTGGGGCGACGGGTGATTTTTATCTTGTCAACGAGCGCATCACGCCGGCAGCCCTGCGCCATGATCGTGCGTGGGCAGCGATCGCGATTTTGGCATTGCTCGTGGTGTTGTTGTCGTTTAGTGTGTTCGAGCCGATGACCGCAGCGATGCTCGCTGCGGGATTGATGGTCGTGACACGATGCTGTACCGGCCCACAAGCTCGAAGAGGCGTCGATTTCCAGATACTCACTGTCATCGGGGCATCGTTTGGTATCGGGCAGGCGATGATCAATACCGGGTTGGCAGCCGATATATCGCACGTGATCGTGTCGGCGTGTTCGTCGCTGGGACCCACCGGGTTGTTGGCAGCGATCTATATCCTGACGACGCTGTTCACCGCGACGATGACCAATAACGCGGCGGCGGTGCTGATGTTCCCGATCGCGATCGGGATCGCTCTTGATCAACAATACAACCCGATGCCATTCATCGTGGCGATCACCGTGGCTGCGAGCTGCGAGTTCTCGACCCCGATCGGGTACCAGACGAATCTGATGGTGATGGGGCCCGGCGGATATCGCTGGCTCGATTACACCAAGTTTGGCGGCCCGTTGACGATTCTGTGTGGGGTGATTTGTGTGGTGTTGGCGCCAATGATGTTTGGTGGGTTTTAACGGATCTGGTGCGATGATGTGCAGGATAATGCCGAGAATACAACCAGATATGAACCAGATCAATCAGGTGTCGTATGATTCACACACGATGATGATTTAACAATGGGTGGGTAATGGGCAATAGAGCCTGTTGTTTGCAGTCAGGGGTCTACATTGAAGATACTAATAACCGGCGGGTCGGGTTTTATCGGGTCCTATTTCCATCGCGATCTGGCCGCGCTTGGGCATGAGCTTGTGACGATTGATCTTGTTGATCCTTCAGGGAAGCCAGCGGATTCTCCATTTATCAATGGTGATATTCGTGATCCCAAAGCACTTGATCGTGCGATGGAAGGCGTTGACATGGTCGTCAACCTCGCAGCGGCCCATCATGACTTTGGCATCGAGCACGACACATATTATTCAGTGAACGAGTATGGATCACGGATGATTTGTGATGCAATGGACCGCGCAGGTGTGAAGGAACTTGTTTTCTATTCAACAGTCGCGGTCTATGGCGATGCACAAACGCCTCACGAAGAAACCGCACCGACCGCGCCCAACACGCCTTATGGCGGGTCAAAGCTCAAAGGCGAATCAGTCTTCAGCACATGGGTCGAGCAAGGCGATGGGCGGCACGCGCTGATCATCCGCCCCACCGTCACCTTCGGCGTGCACAACTTCGCCAATATGTACTCGCTCATTCGTCAGATTGATTCGGGCAAGTACGCACGGTTTGGTGCGGGAACAAACATTAAATCGTTGAGTTATGTCGAGAATATTGTGCATGCGACACTGTTTCTCAAAGGTTTGCTTGATGACAAGCCAAGCCGTGCTATCGAAGCGTTCGAGATATTTAACTACATCGATAAGCCAGATTTGACCAGCACTGAAATATCGAATGTAGTCAGCAAATGTCTCGGCAAAAAACCAGCGCCGGCGATGCCGTATGCGCTCGGGATGCTGATCGGGTTGCCGTTCGATGTCGTGATCAAACTCACCGGCAAGAATCTACCAATCTCGACCGCTCGTGTCAAAAAGATGTTTAAAACCGAGACCAAGTTCGAAGCCGACAAGCTTCTGGGTGTTGGGTATCAGCCCAAGGTGCCGTTGACCGAAGGCATCGACCGGATGGTTCAGTGGTACTTGGAATCGGGCAAGGATGAGAATGCCCAGTGGCACCAGCCACCCGCCGATGCGGTGATGAGCGACTAGTTTTTATGGACAACCCGCTGAAAACTGGGTGAGGAACGCTGAAACATCAAAGAAGTTAAACAGCCCGTCGCCGGTGAAGTCGGCGATGGGGTCCATCGTTGCAAACGCACCGAGGAACTCGGACACATCAAAGAAGTTCAGATCACCGTCGCCGTTGAGATCGGCAGGGCATGTCGCGGGGGCATTGCGGGTGATGGTGAAGTTGTCGATGGAGAAATCAAAGAAGACCTGAAGATAAAACTCGGTAGGCACGAATGTGTTGAATGAGAGCTCGTCTACATTCGACAGGATGTCAGCGAAGGTCGCGCCCTCGGGGAGGACTGGGCCGTCGGCGTCATCGCTGCCGCCAAAGCCGATCCATCCTTCGGGCAACTCAAGCGAGTTGGGATCGAAGGTGACACTAAAGGTTTGCCATTCTCCGTTATTGGCTTCACTGATTTGAGAATCGAGCACCCAGATCACCGCGCCGTAAGCGAAGATTCCGCCATTGCCAAACTCGGTGTTTCTCAGATCAAGCACCAGCGATCGAATCTGTGGCACAGATCGCCCGTCGGGGATGTTTTCGGAGTTGAGCATGTCAACACGGACATCAACCGAGAGGGTGATGGATTCAGAAGCGGTGTAATCGCCTAGGAATCCCTCAAGGGAGTTGTTGGTATAGTGAACACCGAATGTCCAATCGACAGAGCGCATGAACTGGTTGCCGGTGTTGTCTGATGTGATGAATGTGCCGTTGCCACCGTTCCACCCTTCCGAACC
Organism: uncultured bacterium; assembly: GCA_913062615.1. Taxonomy (GTDB): domain Bacteria; phylum Planctomycetota; class Phycisphaerae; order Phycisphaerales; family UBA1924; genus UBA1924. Next base: position 50,665 of record CAJXXI010000001.1, read on the forward strand.
ATTATCGAAGGTGGTCGTGCTTGTTTGGGCGATCGCTTGCCCGCCAGCGAGCGCGAGCAGGGTTGTACATAGTGTTGCTGTATTGACGTTCATATCGAAAAATCCTTTTTTACATCCGTTGTGTCCCGAGCAACTGCCTGGTTGGGCGTGCATAGTTCATTGGGTTGGGTTTATGGACATCCTACTGAGAATGCACTCAGGAAGTCTGAGACATCGAAGAAGTTGAACTCACCATCGCCGGTGAAGTCGGCGATCGGGTCCATCGCTGTGAATGCGGTGAGGAACGCGGAGACATCGAAGAAGTTGAGGTCGCCATCGCCGTTGAGATCTGCTGGGCATGGTCCAGCGATCGAGCGGATGGTGATGTTGTCGACCTGGATATCAAAGTTGGTGAACCCAAAGAAGAACCCAGGGACAAAGGTTGTGAAGGTGATCTCGTCGACGCTTTCGAGCACGCTGGCGAAGGTTCGGCCTTCTGGGAGGATTGGTTCGAAGGTATTGGGATCTTCAGCACCAGAGCCGCGCCATCCGGCGGGCAGATCGAGCGATGCGGTGTCCTCGATGATGATGGAGTAGGTAACCCATTCGTTGTTGACTCTTGAGTCGAGCACCCCCAGTGAGTACCAGGTTGAAGTCCACGGGAACCCGTTATTGTTGTCGAAGTCACGAAGATCGACGACGAGTTCGCGGGGGACCTCGCTGTTGAAAAAGGTGATTGAGTTCACCTTGATGTCGATGCTCAGTTCGATCGCGCCGCCGAAGCGGTTGTAGTCGCCGAGGAAGCTGAGGTTTGTGCTGTTGCGTGTATCGGCTCCGAAGACATCGATCAGGATACCGTGGAGGTTTTCGTCGGGGTTGCCGCCCGCAATGTCGATGGTGGTGCGTCCCGAGATCGACCACCCTTCGAGCCCGTTATCAAATGTAGTTGTGGTATCGCCGGCGATGAGCGTGCTTGAGGCGAGTGCGATGGTGGCGAGTGAAAGAATGGTGGTCATTGAATTTTTCATCATGGATCCTTATTGAAGCCCGGAGGCTTGTTTATTCATGTATCTGGTATTTGTTCTTGGAGTTGTCAACTCCAGCCGTCCCGCTCATATTCCTAGGTATACCAGATTCGGTAAAAGTTGCAAGGAAGTTTCGTGGAAACTTTGTAAAAAGGGTGCAATCTGGCTTGATTTCGGTTACAATCACTCAGAATCAGTGTTTATTGTCTAAAAACAAAGCTTTGAGAGATACAAATAGATCGTGGATAGTCCAACTCAAAATCTAGATAATCGGTTCCAATCTCCAGCGATGGGGAGCTTGGAGGTACGGATTCATGCAGCGGGCAAAGACTTGCTCGATGGATTTGTGCGTGTACTCGAGCAAGTTCCAGGCGGTGACAGTGGTCCACAACGATTGGCCAAAGAGCTCGGTGTAGACAAGGTGCTCGCATCGAGAATCCTCAAAGCGGTGCGTGCACCGGATTCGATGTCGGTCGTCCATCGGGTTCCCGGGCCTGAGCCAATGCGAAGATTGCTCAAAGCATCTTCTAAGCATGGGGTGAATGCAGATGATTTAATCAAGGCGAACAAGGCGGTTGATCAGTTTGAATCATTAATCCGATCCGAGATCGGTGATCGCAGTGCGCTCGAAGCTATTCTGAGCGCGTGGGTTCCG
>CAJXXI010000002.1 GCA_913062615.1 uncultured bacterium
GCCCTTGATGAAAAACAGGAACTCCTCGGTCCCGCCTGCCAGCGCCCCAAACTCGCCGGCGCCGAAAAACGTATAGCCGAGTCCATCCACCGCATCGATCAAACCGAGTCCACCATCCCGCCGATCAAACTCGATGCCGCCCTCAAATGGGCACAGGAAAAAGCAGACCTTCAGTTTGCCCCCCAACAAACCGCCGCCCTCAGTCAGGCATTGCAATCGAAATTCAGCATCATAACCGGAGGCCCCGGCACCGGCAAAACCACCCTCGCCGAGGTCATCGCCAAAGCTACCTCCCGCAGATTCGTCCGCGAAAACGCCGCATCCGTCGGCGTGAAGCGCATCCGAGAAATCATCGACGACGCCTACCGCATCCTGGGCGACTCGGGCAAACGCACCATCCTCTTCCTCGACGAGATCCACCGCTTTTCCAAATCCCAGCAAGATGTCCTGCTCGCCGATGTCGAACGCGGATTGATCACCCTCATCGGCGCGACCACCGAAAACCCACTCTTCGCGGTCAACGCCGCTCTGATATCACGCTCAACCCTCTTCCGCCTCGAGTCACTCTCCGAAGACGAAACCGTCGAGCTCATCGATAACGCGATCAATAACCCGCTGGCATTCCCCAATATACACATCACCATCACCGACGACGCCAAACGCGTCTGGGCAATCAAATCCGAAGGCGACGCGAGAAGAGCACTCACCGCGCTCGAAGTCGCGGTTCGCTCAACCCCTGGTTCGTCGATCCAAATCGACAAACAACTCGCCCAAGACTCCATCCAACAGAAGCTCGCCAACTACGGCTCAGACGGTCACTACGACGCCGCCAGCGCCATGATCAAATCAATCCGAGGCTCCGACCCCGACGCCGCGATCTACTGGATCGCAAGAATGCTCGACGCCGGCGAAGATCCACGCTTTATCTGTAGACGCTTAGCAATCCTCGCAAGTGAAGACATCGGCAATGCTGATCCACGGGCCGTGGTGATTGCGCAGTCCTGCTGGGACCTCACCGAACGCATCGGCATGCCCGAAGCAAGAATCACCATCGCCCAGTGCGCGACCTATCTGGCGTGTTGTCCAAAATCCAACGCAGCCTACGCCGCGATCAACGAAGCCCTCGACGATGTCCGCAACAGCCGCGTCCTGCCCGTCCCGATGCACCTACGCGATTCAAACACCTCGCCCCAAGCACATTCCGATGGCTCCGGAAAACGCGTACGCGATCTCGAAACCGAAAAATACGAATATTCCCACAACGCCGAATCCCAACTCACCGGCCAAGACTACCTCGGCGTCGACAAACACTACTACCACCCCAAAGACATCGGCGCCGAACGCATCCTCAAGCAGCACCTCGACGAGGCTCGTCGGCTCAAATCGAAACGAAATAACCCCTAACCATCGAACTCGATCTCAGAAGCATTTCAGATGGGACTCGATCTCAAACTGGGCCCGCGAACCAGCGAGGACTTCGTTTTTTTCTGATGTAATCAAGTGCCGTATTGCCGTAGTCATCTTCAATCTTCTGATCACCCCCCCCGCTTCAAGCGCAAAATAACTGCCTGCACACTCTCCTGATTGCCATTACTGTGATCCCGTACGGGAAATCAATTGTGAAGAAATATGTTTACAATTACAATAAAATTTATCACAAACCAATACATTGATGTACAATGACATATACAGAGAAAAGGAATCAAATATGAAAACCAGCCTCATCTGTTTACTCGCTATATTCTCGGCTTCCTCTTTGACCCTGGCTGACGGAGTTACCTGCCGATCCGGGGATGTACTTGGTTCATTTGAGACCCAAGGCATATCGCGGGCTGTTGAAGTTGTGGGCACGACAGCCTTTGTACTCGACTCATCCAACCTCCATGTGGTTGATATCTCAGACCCCCTTGCTCCATCAGTCATTGGCTCGACGGCAATGTCAGGCGTCAATATTGATATGAAGCGGATTGACTCAACCGTGTACATTGCAAATCGCAATACGGGTTTGGTGATTGTCGATGTCAGCATCTTGAATAATCCAACAATAATCGGTTTGCTCGACAACCTTGGTCGAACAAAGTTTATTGATGTTGTCGGCACGACTGCCTATTTGGCCAATGACACTTCGGAGTTACACATCATTGATGTGTCTACCCCATCGACGCCTGCACTGCTTGGGACCTATACCAGCACCGGAACAAACCGCGAGGTGGCTGTGGTTGGTTCGAGGGCGTATCTCGCGAGCACGGATATCCACATCATCGATGTCAGCGATCCTGCCCAGCCTGTGTTCTTGGGTTTGTATGACACCGTTGGGACTGCACTCGATATCTCTGTCATTGACACAACCGCATTCATTGCTGAAAGCTTTGAGGGGCTGTCCATTGTTGACATGAGCGATGCGTCATCACCCTCGCTGATCAGCAGATACCCGACCGATGGTTATATCAGTGAACTTTCTGCGGACGGTTCGACTGTATACGCCATCGAGAGCACCAGTGGCTTGTCAGCTATTGATGTTTCGGATCTCACTTCACCGAGTTTCATCGGGAGTATAAGTCTGCCTACATCGTTTGATTTTTTATCTGTAGGCAATGGACTAGCCGCACTGGCAGGTGACTTCAACGGCACAATGCAACTGGTTGATGTTTCCAATCTCGACATCCACGCTCCCGTCGCAAGTTTGATTCCAACCTTTGATATGGCGATCAATGTCGCAACAGCAGGCAACTATGCCTATGTCACGGATCGCCAAACGGGACTGCTTGTGTACGATATCACTACACCACTTACACCGATCCTGATCAGTACGACAAAGATAGATGGATCCGCCTATGACATTGCTGTACAAGACTCTATCGCGTATGTCTGTGGCGGCACTTCAGGGATTCACATCTTTGATATCAGCACACCAAGCGCACCATTTTTGATCGGACATAACGACAACTCTGATTTCTCAGAGATTGTTATTGAAGGCCAATATCTCTATGCATTAGGTTTGCCAAAGATCGGCGTGTTCGATGTCTCTGATCCGACCAATCCGCTGCTCCAAGACACCCATCAGGTAGATGGATACACATCCGAAATGATTGTTCGTGACTCGATCATCTACCTCGCCAGCGGCTACACAACGCTGGATATCTTTGACGCCACTGATCCCAAATCCATACAAAGACTCCATAAGGTGAGCATCAACTCTTATCCAGAGTTTACCTCAGGGATTGCACTGATGGACAACACCCTCTTTATCAGCACAGATAGCTCTCGCATGCGTGTGTTTGATGTCAGCACCCCGGCGTCGCCATCCCTTCTTGCGACCTACCCACTCAACTTCAATACTGGAGAAATGGCTGTGGACGGGACTGACCTGATCATGATTGCATCTGGCCTTCAAGTGTACGACGCTTCAAACCCGCTGGATTTACAATGGAAGGGCTCGCAACCACTCTTTGGAAGCAAACTCACGCTCGGCGGCTCGCATGCATTTGTCGCATCTGGCACCCGAGGGTTCTATGTTGTAGATATCAGCGACTGCGACGACTGCACCGCCGACTTCACCGGCGACGGGACACTAGACTTCTTCGATGTCTCTGCATTCCTCGGCGCATTCGCTGCACAAGATCCCATCGCCGATTTCAACGACGACGGGGCATGGAACTACTTTGATGTCTCCGCATTCCTCGCAGCTTTCAGTGCCGGGTGTCCGTAATCAAATCAGTTCAGTTCGTCATAGACCGCACTGATCGCACGCCCACGGATGGACTCGAACCCAAGACCTTCCATGAAATCCCATGTTTTCTTAGTCGATTCTGACTTGGACACCCCCGTATCAATATCCGTCTGGACATGCTCGATCAGGTTGTTCATGTACTCGAGTTGATCTTGCACGGCTTGCTTGTTGCCGACCGGGCCGTGCCCGGGGACGACGATCGTGTCATCGTCGCAGAGATCGAGGATAGCCTTGAGCGACTTCGTCCACCCGATCGCGGTGACGCGTGCGGATGGATCAAAGAACGGGTGCAGCCCAGCGAATACGAGATCGCCGGTGTGGATGATGTTGTCGTTGGCGAAATGGACAACCAGATCGTTGTCGGTGTGCCCTCTGCCGAAATGGTACATATTGATTTCGGTAGAGCCGAGCGTGAGCGATGCGCCCTCGTCGGGGACACGGTTCTTGGGAGCGATGTCGGCGCGGGTCCACGACTCGGCCGCGTCGGCGGCGGCGATGGCGAGCTTGAGCTGTTCGTCGGTACCTTTGTTTCGTTTGATCTGCGCGGGTCCAGCTTTGGCCGACTGCTGGAACTTTTCAAGCTGATCCTTAATCCGCTCCACCCCCTTCTTATGGGCATACGAATCCGCATGAGGCACAATCAACGCGTTGCCACCGGCATGATCGCCGTGATGGTGGGTGTTGATGAGCCTGAGATCGAGATGCGCGGGATTGCCCGCGAATGCTTGGGCGTCTTGGAGCAACCCGCCGCCGAGATGAGCAAACTTGGTGTCGATGAGAAGAACCTGCGTTCCTGAGACCACGACCAGCGAGTTGCCTCCGGTCTTGGCATCGACAAGCGCGTGGAACCCGGGCTTGATCTCATCCCACGCGTAGATGAAACTCGGATCATCGTTGGCGAACCCGAATCGGGCGATAGCCGGGGCTGTGAGGGCAGCCGATGCACCTACAGCAGCAAGAATTGCGAGGAAGTTCCGACGATCAAAATTTCGGTAATCTACGGTTGGTACGGAAGTCATTGCGTGGTTTCCTGTTTGAATCTGGGCGATTGGGGACTCCTTGAGAAGTGGAGCATACCAGATCGAGCCCGATTATGCCGACAAATGGGTGCTATGATGGATACCGCGAGTCAACGACTCGCAGCATACAATGAACCAATCACCTCCCCACTTCATTCCCCGGATATCACCATGAAAGCAAATGAAATTCGCCCCGGCACCGCTCTTGAACTCAGCGGCAAACTCTTTATCGTCGTCAAAATCGGGCATGTCAAACCCGGTAAAGGCCCGGCATATATCCAGGCAAAGATGCGAGCGGTCGATGGATCGGGCATGAAGGAACAACGCTTCTCAGGCGCAGAGGTCGTCGAAGGCACCAGCCTCGACAAACGCGAGATGGAGTTCCTCTACGACGATGGCGAAGGCGGCGGCACCTTCATGGACCTCAAGGACTATGACCAGGTCGAACTCAAAAAAACCCTCCTCGACGACACACTACTCTACATGGCACCAAACGCAACCTGCACCATTCTCTTTCACGGCGACAGCCCAGTAGCGGTTGAACTCCCCTCCGCTGTCATCCTGACCATCGCAGATACCGCACCGGGCATCAAGGGCGCTACCGCGACCAACCAGCTCAAAGAAGCCGTCTGTGACACAGGGCTCAAGACCCGCGTGCCTCCGTTTATTGCAATCGGTGAACTGGTAAAAATCTCGACCGAAGACGGATCCTACATGGCTCGCGTCAAAGAAGATTGATTTTCCCTTTCGCAATCAACTAGGAAGACAAACCAATGACTGACTCGAAGCCCAATCTGATCTTGATTGGGCTTCGTGCGTCTGGGAAGTCAACGCTTGGTGCACTGCTCGCAGATTCACTCAGCGTTGGCTTTGTCGATTTGGATGATGTGACTTCGGCACTACTCAAAGCTGACGGCGCAGGGGCAGCGATCGCAACGCATGGGATCAACACCTTCCGCGATGCAGAAGCCAAGGCACTTGAATCTGTGCTGGCACAATCCAATCAAGTCATCGCCCTCGGCGGCGGCACCCCCACCGCTCCAGGCTGCACCGCAATGCTTAAAAACAGCACCAGCCGAGTGATCTATCTCCGCGCGCTACCAACGACCCTGCAAGATCGGCTCAAAGCAACCGACAACACCGATCGCCCGACACTCGTGGGCAGCGGTGTGATCGATGAAGTCCAGACCCTGTTCGATCAGCGCGATAACTTGTACCGATCGCTTGCCGAATCGGTCATACATGCCGATGGGCTCTCGCAAGATTCAGCAATGGCTGCCTTAATCGCGGTTGCGAAGGCCGGGATCTAGCTCGCATCGGCAGCACAAACAGCTGCACAGAACTCGGTTATTTTCTGCGGATTCTTTACGCCCGGTTCATCCTCAACGCCGCTCGAAACATCAACCGCGAATGGCCGCAGGGTCTTGATGACCTCGCCGACATTGCTCGCATCGAGCCCGCCGGCGATGATGATCTTCTTTGGGTAGTCTTTGATGTGCGGGGCGAGCTTCGACCAATCGAAGGTTTCGCCGGTGCCCCCGGCGGAGCCGTCGATGAGGATCGCGTCGAGCTCTTCGACCTTGGCCCATCGGGTCAGCTGCGAGTTGATGGTCGCGTCTTCGTATTTGAACGCCTTGATCACGCCGGGCCCGCAGGCGCTGACAACATCGACTGGCTCTTTGCCGTGGAGTTGCATGGTGTGGGTCGGGCATTCGTATTCGAGCGCACAGAACTCTTCAACATCGAGGTCTTGCACCACGCCGACCGCGCTGACGAAAGGCGGGAGCGAGAACATAATCCCCGCGGCTTCTTTGGGCTCGATAAAGCGAGGTGTGTCTTTGACGAATACGAATCCGATCGCATCGGCCCCGGCGTCTATGGCGGCGTTGGCATCTGTAAGCGAGGTGATGCCGCAGACTTTGATTCGGGTGCGTGTGAGGGTGGTCATGGGAGTGTTTCTTTCGTTTTAATCGCTCTTTAATGAGCGGATGGCTGCGAGTTCGTTCTCGATAAGTGCTTTGGTTTCTGAATCGGTGATCTTTGACGCAAGTTCTTCGAGCAGCTCGATCGCCCCGATCGGATCATCAAGATCATGCGCCTGTATACGGGCGAGGAGGATCGTAATGATATTGCGTTCGCTGTCGTTGGGGTATGCATCGAGCAACCGAGCGAAGGCATCGGCTGCGTCTTGGCGTTGGTCTGATTGATACAAATGATTCGCGATTTGGTACTGGGCATCGCGGTGCATGGTCAGGGCTTTGGCGCGATCAGGGAACTTGGCGACCATATCGAGGTACTGACCCGCTGCGTTGTCGAGATCATTGTTCGACACCCGCACCCCGATCTTGGCGCGTCGCTCGGCGATCTCTGCCGACACAGGATCGAGCTTCTGGTCGGCCTGATACACACCCGCGAGCTTGTGCATCTCGTGGGCGACCCTGAAGTCGGCTCGGCGTTTTTTCTGCTTGGCGATCGAGAACATGTCGTATTGTTCTTTGGGCAGCAGCTTGGTGATCAAAAGCGTAAAGGACACCACAATACCGAACCCGTACCCGCCCAGATGGGCGAGGTTGGCGATGCCGTTGCCTGGGGTGAAGAGCTGTGCACCCAGATCGAGGACGATGAATAGTCCGATGAGCCACCACGCCGGGATCATGAATATCCCGATGAAAAAGAAGATCACAAAGCATTTAATCCGGGTGCTGGGGAAAAGGACAAGAAACGCACCCGAAACCGCTGCGATCGCACCAGAAGCCCCCACCGCGGGATGCATATCGAGCGCGATGTGCGCCAAGCCCGATGCAGCCCCCCCGGCGAGATAAAACAGTATGAACCCAAATCTACCGAATCGGTCTTCGACCGAAGGGCCAAAGGCAAGTAGGAAGAGCATATTGCCGAAGATGTGCATGTACCCATCGTGAATAAACGCGGATGTGATCGGTTGGTACAGATGAAAGTTTGACCTCGAAATCGCTCCAAAGTACCAGATTCGGCTCTCAAGATCAGGATCCGTGTTCGCGAGGATCGCCATTAGAATAAAAACGCCCATATTGATCCCAATGAGCACCGGGGTCACCATGGCTTTGCGTTTGGACGGTCGATCTGTTCCCAGCGGAATAAGCACGGGCAGATCGTACGCTCAAGATCGCGTGGCATATCGCCTAAGTAAGTGATGATGCCTATAATCTCGTCCCGTTCTTTGAGCCGATTTTTCATTTTTGACGGGGCTCACTCTCCGCTTTTTCGCCGAATATGGGCATATAAAAGGACTGAACCATGAGTACTGCTGAAAAAACATTCTCCAAAGGCCTTGAAGGCGTCATCGCTGCACAGACCGAGATGTCCTTTATCAATGGTACCGAAGGAATTCTCGAGTATGTCGGCATCGCCATCGGCGATCTGGCTTCGAAGAGCTCATTCGAAGAAACAGTCTTCCTGCTCTGGAACAAGCGATTGCCAACACAGAGCGAACTCGAAGCATTCACCAAGGATCTTCGTTCGCATTACTCATTGTGCGATGCGATGAAAACCCGCATCACCTCCTGCCCGATCGAAGCAGAGCCAATGCATGTGATCCGCACGATGATCAGCTCAATGGCGATGGATGATTCATCACCCAACGAGAACAGCGTCGAGGCTGCTCGTGAGAAATCAATGAGGATCTTGGCCAAGACCCCGGCGATTGTTGCGGCGTTTGATCGTCACCGTCGTGGGCTTGAAGCGATTGATGGCGATCCATCACTGAGCTTCGCCGCCAACTTCTTGTACATGCTCAATGGTGAGAAGCCAACCGATGCGATGATCCGTGCGTTTGATATCTGCATGATCACCCACGCCGATCACGGCTTGAACAACTCGACCTTCGCTGCTCGCGTAGTGATTTCGACCCTGTCTGATGTGTACTCCTCGATCACGGCTGCGGTCGGTTCGTTGCGTGGACCATTGCACGGCGGTGCAAACGAGGGCGTGATGAAGATGCTCAACCAGATCCCATCAGTCGATGCTGCTGAGGATCATGTGATGAACATGATCAAGAACAAAGAGCGGATCATGGGCTTTGGGCACCGGGTGTACAAGTCAAAGGATCCTCGCGCCAGCGAGTTGATGACCCTGGCCAAGCAGCTCGCTGAGGACACGGGGAACATCGAGTTCTACGACAAGTCCAACGCGATCGAACAGGTCATGGAGCGTGAATACGCCGCCAAGGGCATCTATCCAAATGTCGATTTCTACTCGGCGACGACTTATCACTGCATCGGGCTCAAGCTCGATCTCTTCACCCCAATGTTCGTGCTCGCACGCATCGCAGGGTGGGCCGGTCATGTCATCGAGCAGCTCGAAGACAACCGCTTGTTCCGTCCGACGACTGATTATGTTGGCCCGCACGATGCCCCATATGTTTCGATTGATGATCGTTGAGATTGATTTTATAACTACAAAGCCCCTTGCGAATGCATGGGGCTTTTTTTATGGATGGGTGTTGTTTGTTGGGGCGAATCGCGGAGAGTCAGCGGGCTGACTTGAGCTGAGTCGCGAGAATCCGCAGAGCGTGCTTTGGGCGTACAGATGAGGGCCGCAAGCGTATGGCATCTTTCGCGAGTATGATGACGCGTTTTTTGGAGAGCTCTGTGGGTGACCTGTAGTGATCTTTGATTGCTCTCCAAGCGTAACCCGCCATGACATGATTGCACTTTTTTTCGATTCGTTTTCGTTCACGGGGTTCTAGTTGAACGAAGAGATGATGGAAGTATTCTTTCACTTCTTGAAGACCGATGAAATGAGTCTCGCGATGGGTTCGATGCATGCCCTTGGCGTGTTGGCGGTAGCCGTGATTGATTTCATTGACGACGGCACATTTCATAAAACTTGAGAGATGCATGTAGACAGCGAGGTCTTCGTAGAGTGTGAAACTTTGCGAGTGTTTGGTTGCTTCGACGAGTGATTCGGTATCGGTGAGGAGGAATCTGCAGTGGATTTGGCCGGGAAACTCGTGTGCGACGACTGATTCGAAGATATTTCCTGTGGGGAGTTCTTCTGGTTTTGTAGTCCAAGGGCGGATCACTTTGCTGTTTTCATCGATCATGTTCATGTTTGAATACACGAACCCTGCGTCTGGGTTATCGAGCAGACATTGCTCTTCGAGCCGGAGTTTTTCGGGGTAGTAGAGATCGTCGCCGTCGGCATAGGTGGTGAGGTCACACCGAGATTGTTGAATGGCGAAGTGTCGATTGGCGCTGATGCCCAGGTTGGTCTCGTTGAGCTTGATGGTGAAGAGCCCGGGGTGGTCGCGTTCGTATTGGCGGAGGACATCGGCCGAATCGTCCGGTGAAGCATCGTCTACGATGACGATTTGGTCTGGCATTCTGGTTTGGGCGAGGATGGAATCGATGAGCTCGATGAGGTAGTCGCGTTGGTTGTATGTGATCACACATACTGCGATGCTTTTCTTTGGCTGAGTCATTGTGTCATCATCCGATGGTATGTGCGTGAGAAATCCTTGCCGGTCCTGAGAAACAGCGGAGGTGAAGACATTCTGTTTGACGAGACGCCCCTCATGAGCGATTTCAAACACAGCGCTCTCAGAATGTTAGTATAGCGAGTTTTTTAGATTCCGAGCCCATGTAAGATTGATTCGAGTACGACGCGCGATCGATTCTCTTCTGCCGGGTCGATGTTGATCGTCATAATGATTCCGGCGCCCTCGAATGAGGTCGTGATCTTGATTTTGTCGTAGGGGAGATTGCGAGATGCGAGCGCGACGAGTCGGCCGCCTTGAGGCGAAACCGACGCCTCCTCAATCGTGTGCCCCTGGCGATAAAGTACCGAACGAGCCACCGCCATCACCGATTCGATCGAATGCCCCGGAGGCAGCTCGGTGTGCAAAAGCCCAAACCGATAGGTCGCATAAATCGGGGTCTGCCCATGCCACGCTCTGGATTCACGCAAAGAGGGTGATGATTGGCAACCGCTCAAGATAGTGGTGGCGATCAGGGTGAGCAGAACCAGGGCGATGATGTGATAGAAGCGTCTCATGGCGGTTTTTATCGGTCAATTGGGGCTCTGAGCACGACAAGAGGCAGAGAATCGATATCTGTTGCACACAATTGCTTCTCCCGCTTGACCTTGCAGCGATTCGCGCCTTGGATACAGACCCGACGCACCGGTGTTCGGTCTTACAACGATGTCCTTATTGAAACGAACTGAGGAGTTCACATGGCAATCCGTATCAAATCTCGTGGAAACGAAAGCGCAGAACAGATGATGCGCCGCTTTAAGAAGCTCTGCGAGAAGGAAGGGTTGACCAAGGACATCAAGCGTAAAGAATACTACGAGAAGCCTTCCGAACGCAAAAACCGTGCGGCTCGCAAAGCTGCTCCTCGTCGCGACTGATACGCGCCGAGTGATCTTGCGATCACCTCATTGAAACTCATCACGCCTCCGTAATTTACGGAGGTTTTTCATGCGCCAGTTCAGAACTGAATCGACCAAAGATGGATCCCCCTAGAAAGCTCTTTCCCTTATGTTTCAACGAATTCTACCCGATTAGTCGATCTATACTTGGCACCCCTTATCGGGCTGTTTCGTCCACATGACCGGGTCAGCGTTTTCGTTGGCATCGGTATCCGTGTCGCTTCACATCGCACAGTGCAAAGTGTGCAAGCGACTGGTTTTATAGAGAATCCGATGCTGCGATGTACCGCAGCTGATCGAACCACTGCACACACAACTGTACAAACAGAAGGTTGAACACAATGAGTATGCAACTCATGCCAACACTGGCATCGATGTCCGATGTGACACCGGCGTATTACCTGGCTCCCGTCGGGGGCGTTCTTGCCCTCATCATGGCCAAGGTTTTCCAAAAATCAGTCATGAGTAAATCCGAAGGCTCAGAAGACATGATCGAGATCGCGCAAGCGGTTCGTGATGGCGCTATGGCGTACCTCACTCGTCAGTACAAAGTGGTTGCGGGCGTATTCGTCTTGCTCATCGCTTTCTTGGCGATCATGTACTTCCTCGGTCTTCAGTCACCATTCGCACTCATCGGCGTGCCGATCGCTGGTCTGTTCTCAGGCCTGTGTGGTTGGTTCGGTATGAAGATGGCGACCAACGCGTCGGCTCGTACGACGCACGCGGTTGCCAACTCACTCAATGATGGCTTGACCGTTGCATTCCGTTCGGGTGCAGTGATGGGCTTGAATGTTGTGGGCTTCGCACTCATCGATGTCTCGGCTTGGTTCTTTATCTTTAACCAGTTCGACATCGTCGGCGGCGGCATCACTGAAATCACCACCATCATGCTCACCTTCGGGATGGGTGCTTCGACACAGGCGTTGTTCGCTCGTGTTGGTGGCGGGATCTACACCAAGGCAGCCGATGTTGGTGCTGACCTTGTGGGTAAGGTTGAAGCTGGTATTCCAGAAGATGACGCTCGTAACCCAGCGACCATCGCAGACAATGTCGGCGACAATGTCGGCGATGTTGCGGGTATGGGTGCTGACCTTTACGAATCATACTACGGCTCGATCCTCGCAACGATGGCACTTGGTGCCGCGGCTGCGATGACGCTTGCTAACGGCGATGCTGCTGCGGAACTCGGGCTCAAGCTCGCTGTTGCACCGATGGCACTCGCTGGCTTGGGCATCTTCTGCTCGATCATCGGTATCTTTGCCGTGAAGGCCAAAGAGAACGCGAGCTTCTCGCAGCTTCTCAAGGGCTTGCACAAGGGCGTGTATGTTGCTTCGGCGTTGATCGTCGTTGGCGCATTCGCACTGCTCTGGTTCATCTTTAAGGACACCGGCGAGGTCGCTGGTCTTCCTGCATGGTGGCGTCTTGGCTTGTCGATCTGCTCGGGTTTGCTCTCGGGTCTTGTGATCGCACACGCTACCGAGTACTACACCTCGTACGAGCATCCACCAACCAAGCGTATCGCTGAGCAGGCACTTACTGGCCCTGCAACAGTCATCATCGCTGGTATCGCAGAAGGCATGAAGTCCACATGGGCATCATTGCTCGTCGTTGTTGTTGCAATCATCGCGGCGTTCTCATTCGCTGGCGGCGGCGACTCATTCCTCATGGGTCTCTACGGCGTAGGTATCGCAGCGGTTGGTATGCTCTCGACTTTGGGTATTACACTCGCAACCGACGCATATGGCCCGATCGCGGACAACGCGGGTGGCAATGCTGAGATGACTCAGCAGCCTCCGATCGTTCGTGAACGCACCGACATGCTCGATTCATTGGGCAACACCACCGCAGCGACCGGTAAGGGCTTTGCGATTGGTTCGGCAGCATTGACTGCAATGGCACTCTTCGCGGCATACATCCAGATCGTTCAGGTCCAGATCGGTACGCAGGCAGAAGCCTTCTATGGCGACGGCACCGCGTTCGTGGTTCCTGAAGGCATGGCTGGCGATTTCGCAGTCTACCAAGGCTACGGCAAGTACGCTGTGGTCAGTGGCGACGGCGAAACAACAGAAGTCGACGGCGGCATGATGATCGCTGACTCGATGAAAATCGGTAAGCCAAACCCTGCCAAGGGTACTGTCTTGCCAGTCACCACTTCAGATGACGGCACGGTCTTTACCGTTGCTGATACAGATGAAGATGGCGCGGCTTGGACTGCAACACTCGCATCGGCCAAGAAGGGCTCGATCAGCAATGTCCTCACATTCTATGATGTGACGCTTGCGAACCCGAAGCTTCTCGGTGGTATCTTTATTGGTGTGCTTCTCGCATTCCTCTTCTGTGCGTTGACCATGAACGCTGTAGGGCGTGCGGCATACGCGATGATGAACGAATGTCGCCGACAGTTTGGCTTCATTCGCCAAGCACTTCGTAACGGTGGCATGTCCGAAGAAGATGTGGCCAACCCAGACAACTGGCCAATGAAGGGCGTTGATCTCGATGGCCATCATTACCCAGACTACGCTGAGTGTGTATCGATCTCGACGACAAGTGCTCAGAAGGAAATGGTTGTCCCTTCGATCCTCGCGATCTTCATCCCGATCGCTGTTGGCTTGACCCTTTCGGTCGCTGGCGTGATGGGGATGCTCGTTGGTGGTTTGACTTCGGGCTTCGCGCTCGCGGTCTTCATGTCCAACGCCGGTGGTGCTTGGGACAACGCCAAGAAGTTGCTCGAATCCTACGGTGCAACCACCGCTCAGGAAATGGTCGATGGCACTGGCAACTCAGTCAAGATTCCTGACACCGTCCGCAGCTCGATCATGGATCGTGCCAAGGAAGCCGTCGGGGCTGGCAACGGCGATCTGGTCATCTACGGCAAGGGCTCAGATGACCATAAGGCAACCGTTGTTGGCGATACAGTTGGTGATCCGTTCAAGGACACTTCCGGCCCGGCACTCAACATCCTGATCAAGCTGATCTCGATCGTTTCGGTTGTGTTCGCAGGACTCATCGTTGCGTACGGCGACATCCTCGGCGGCATCCTCGGAATTTGATTCTGGTTGAGCCAGGCATTTAACTTTACAACATGAAAGCCCCGGGCAACCGGGGCTTTTTTTAATGCGTGTATGGTATCATTATGACTCGTACCCAATGCCTTCCATTTTACGGAGTCTGCATGCTGCATACATTTGATCGATTCTGCCGAGTGTTTATTTTTCTGAGCCTCGTCTGTGCAACTGCGATGTTCACCAATACAGCGAATGCCAACTCGGCCCCGGACGCATTCACAAAGGATGTCGAGTCGCACATTATCGATATCTTTGATCGAGTAACCGATCAAGACTCACTCGAACTCGCCAGCAGCGAGATCAACCAACTCGCAGACTATGTGTCTGCACATGCTGGCAATCGCCAGTTTGATGCGATTGTCCACGCCGAGGCCGCCCGAGAGATTACGAAACTACTCCTCGGAGCATCGAGTTCGAACAAGAGGTTCGATCTCTCTAATACGATCGATCAACTTTTTGAACATCAAGAGTTCATGATCGAACTTGGCATTCAGATTTCTGATGAAGACCAAGCCGAGCATGTCGCTCGAATTATCAATGAACTGATGAAGAAACGATCGTCGCAGGTGAAGGCGTACCCGCGGGTCGCTGCGGCAATTGCACTTGTGCACGACCGTGCACAGAGCACGCCATATTCCGTTCGAATCAATGAAAACCATCCTGCTGCCGCCCGCCCCCTTGAGATCTTTGACTTCTATGTCAATCACGCGAGCACGATGGCCATCCCCCTCAATAAACTGCCCACGGCCTTGCTCGTTTATGTCGTGGATGTCTCTGAATCAATTGAAGACCTTGAATGGGCACATCGAACATATACACGAAATCAGAAAGTCGGCGAACGATTCTTTGAAATCGAATATGACTACGACCATTACCGAAAGGGATCGCCCAAGAAAGTCACCGCGGCAGGAAACTACGGCCTCCAGAATATCAAGCAGCATGGTGGCGTGTGCGCCGACCAAGCGTACTTCGCGATGAGTGTCGCCAAAGCAAACGGAATTCCATCTGGGTACATCGTTGCCAAGGGCGCGAATGTATCGCACGCTTGGGTTGGGTTCTTAGAGCTGAAGGGCCGGCAAGCGGCTTGGAACTTTGATGCCGGGCGATATCCTGAATATCAAAAACTCCGAGGCAATGTCACCAATCCCCAAACCGGCGAACGCATCAGCGACGGGCGGCTCGGCGTTCTTGGGATCGCCTCTGCATCATCCAACACCAGCGTGCTCCACAGCATGGCGATCGCTAAAGCGGTTATGCGGATGCTCAATCGAGACTGGAACCCAGATACTGATTTCGATATCGCCCGCCGAGGCAATCTGAAACGCCCACGAACAGACTCGGAAAAGGATTGCCTTGCATTACTCAGGTCTGCCTTGACCAAATGCGCAGGCTCGCCGACTGCTTGGGCGAATGTCATCCACATGTCATACATGCGTGATCTTACCGAAGCTCAGAAAAGTACTTGGTCAAAGGCGGTCATGCAAATGTGTGGCAAGCGGCACCAAGATTTCTCGTACGACTTCCTCGTGGATCTCATCAACACGGTCGAAGATCCCAAGGTGCAGCATGAGATGTGGGAATGGGCATTCAATCAGTTCCGAACTCGTCCTGATCTTGCCGCCGGTGTGCGACTGATGCAGGGTCGGCTCTGGCAAAGCAAAGACAATCCGGAGTACGCATGGCTCGCGTACAACGATGTGATCACCAAGTTCATCAATGAAGGCCCAATGGTCAATCAAGCCCTGAGTTCTATGGGTAAACTCTTGGCACGATCAGGAAAACGAGATGAGTATCTGCCAGTTCTGCAAGAGGCCGCCCGCCAAGTTGATCAGCCCGACCGCATGGGAAGCCAGTTCGCTCGACAATCGAACTACTACAAAATCAACTGGCGTCTTGTCAAAGAACTTGAGTATCACAATCGAATGAACGAAGCCAGCCATATCCGCAAAATGATCCGCATGCCCGCAAACGATTGAACACTCAATGCTTAATCCTCGAACTCTTTAAACGCGCCGCGGGAGGCTTGATCGTCAAGGTAGTCCTGAAAATCGCCCATCTTGTACGAAATAAAACAGAAGGCGTGATGCAGGGTCAGCCATTCGATATCGGATTTGTCCTCTTCGAGGTCTTTGCGGATAGTGTTGAACTCAGCAAGTATTCGTTCGGCTTTCATAGTGTGACCCTTTCAAAATAAACCATCAATGACAATCGGTCAAGATCGTAGACGAG
This sequence comes from uncultured bacterium, assembly GCA_913062615.1. Lineage (GTDB taxonomy): Bacteria > Planctomycetota > Phycisphaerae > Phycisphaerales > UBA1924 > UBA1924. Next base: position 16,455 of record CAJXXI010000002.1, read on the forward strand.
CCGACACGGCTTTGGCGATTAGTGTGAGCAGATACGCGACGCTCTGGATAAGGACAATCGTCGGACCGATCGGCAACCCCGCTTCGAACCCAACAAGCATCCCGATCGCTGCCCCGCCCACCGCGATCAGAATCGAATACACAAAGACCGCCCGGAGCTTGGCGCTCAGGTTCAACGCGCCCGCACCCGGGAGCACTAGCATCGCCGCAGCCAGCACCACGCCCGCAATCTGCATCGCCATCACAACTGCAATCGCGAGGAGAATAAGAAAAATGTAGGTGATCCGCTTGGAATGAAGCCCGTACGCATCAACGACGGGTTCATCGAATGCCCAAAATATCAGCTGTCGACGGATAAACCAGACCACGACCAAAATCGCAATCGCCACCGCAATCGCGATCGAAGCCTTGGGCCAGGTGGTGTCGAGGATGTTGCCGAAGAGTATCTCTTCGATCAGGTGGTGTTGATCTTCATGCCCTTGTGCCGCGTGCCCGTGCTCGTCATGATCGTGCTTTGATTCGACAAAGGTAAAGAGCACGAACCCAAGCGCCATTGATGCCGAGAGCACCACGCCGATGGCGGTGTCCGTTCGTCCTTGATTCGTCCGCGAGAGGGCCGCGATCCCGAGGGCTGCGAAGATACTGAATGCAACCACGATGGCGAGTTGTCCCATCGCCCCCGCGGTGGTTGCACCGTGCACACCCAGGAGGAGGGCGATGCCCACGCCTCCGAATGCCGCGTGCGAGATGCCTTGCCCGATGAATGCGAGTCGCTTGAGCACAACAAAGATGCTCAACGCGCCGCCCATCAGCGCGATGACAAGGGCTGCGATGATGGCCGGGGCGATTTCGTTCATGCGTCACCCTCATTCTCACTACAACCACAATCATGCTGGTGCTGATGAGCATGCGATGGGTCATCGCAGGTCTCAGCGAGGTGTGCATCGATATGGATATCACCAAAGACGCCCGCAACATCGTGTGCAAACACCTGTGCCAACACCGCTGGCGTGAGCCCATCTGGTGTATCATGAAAATGCAATGTCCGCGACAAACACGCCACGCGATCGGCCACCGCTGCGATCGCACGCATGTCGTGCGATACCAAGATTACAGTCAGATCGAGTTCGCGATGGAGCGTTTCGATCAACTTCCCAAAGCGTTGTTGCCCTGCGATGTCGACGCCCACGGTTGGCTCATCAAGCACCAAGAGCTTGGGATTACCCGCGATCGCGCGGGCGATCATCACACGCTGGAGCTGCCCGCCCGAGAGCGCACCGATCGGACGCGAGGCAAGGTCTTCAAGCCCGACGAGTTCGATCGCTTTCGCAATCGCAGCATGGTCATCAGCGCCGAGTTTCTTCCAAGGCTTGATTCGACACGCACGCCCAAGCCCAACAACCTGCTCGACATTGATCGGCCAATCTCGATCAGCTTCGATGCGTTGAGGCAGATACCCGATCAACCCACGCTCGCGCGCTTCGATCGGCGAATATCCAAACACCCGAACGCTGCCAGCGGTTGGCTTGATAATGCCAAGGATCAGCTTGATGAGCGTTGACTTGCCCCCGCCGTTGGGACCAAGGATTCCCAGCTTGGTCTCCTCGTCGATGGTGAAGTTCACATCCTCAAGCGCAGGCGTAGTAGCGCCATCAACACCCCAAGCGGGATAGGTATAAGACACATGATTGATTTCGACAGCAAAGCCCGGTACGGTTGGCATGGTTGATTATTGAGTTTGCACACACGATAAACAAGCGTCGGGCGAATCCATCAGCATGATTCATTGATTCATTGCGTATAGAATCGGCGTGTCGAATACATCGGGGCGGTAGCTCAGCTGGTAGAGCATTCGGTTCGCAATCGAAAGGTCAGGAGTTCGATCCTCCTTCGCTCCATTCCCGATCATTAATCGCTCGCAGGCACCTCGACCCAGAACCAGCCTCGCAGCTCATCAATCGCAAAGCCCGTCGCCTGATCACTCGGATAATGTTCTTCGATCGATGCCCGTGTCTGCTCCGAAATCGTGTCGGCATGGCCATGACAAAGCAGACAAGGCGTCGCGATGTGGATCGGGTATGACACCGCGAGGGTGCCATCGTTCTTGAGAAAGTACGCCGACTCTTCTTGTTTTACCTCGACAACCCACTCCATCCACGCCGGCGGAGCATTTGTTGGATTTCGCAGCTTGAATGATGTCCGCCCAATCGTCAAGCCGTGCTTGGCGTTGAGCTCCTTTGCAATCGCCGGCGCGATCATCGAACACACCCCCACCGCCCCCATCGGCCCATCCGCCTTGATCGAAGCAACAAGGTTCGACTTGAGCGTTGCTTCCATCTCGTTGCGGGCATCGAATGCGCGGGCAAGCTGCTCGGCCGCCGTCTCATCGAGCTGTTCGATCGTTGTAGATGTCCAAGAAACAGCTTGCGAATCCGATGGAACAGACGCCTTCTCACATCCGGAAAAGAAAGCTGCGAGTGTGAGAGAACAAATCGGAAGACAGAATAATTTATGCATGATCTTTGGAATCCGTATCTGAATCGACAGTTGAATCGGCAGCTGAATCGCCAGTTGAATCAGTTGTTGAATCGGTTGTTGAATCGGTTGTTGAATCGGTTGTTGATGCCTGTGGTGCGATGGTGTCATCATCATCGAACACCGCACGCAGCGCGGGCGTATCAAGATCGTCGAACTGCCCGCTTTTGACCGCGTAGATAAACCCAAAGATGCCAATACCGGCGAGAACAAGGGCCGCCGGGATCATGATATAGAGTACAGACATCAGCGAGGCTCTTTCCATTTTCGAGTGCTCATCGCGACCACGCTGAGCGAACTGATCGGCATGATGATCGCCGCGATGAGGGCGTTGATGGTCCCGGTCATTGCTAAAATCGCCGCGACGGCATTGTAGCAGACCGAGAATAAAAGGCTCATATGAATCGTCCGCATTGTATGAGCACTCAACGATGCAAGAGCCACCAACGGGCGGACGCCTTGTGTCGTCAAATAAATATCCGCCGCTTCGAGGGATGCCTCCGCCCCGCCGTGCACCGCGATCCCCACATCCGCTACCGCGAGCGCAGCCGCATCGTTCACCCCGTCGCCAACCATCACCACGCTTCGATCCGCGTTCGCCCGAACAGCACGCACGCGATCGGCTTTGGCTTCGGGCGATACCGAACCCGACGCATCCGTGATGCCGACCCCTTTGGCAACACTCGCGACGATCTGCGGATGATCTCCAGAGCACAACGAAAGATCCCAGTTGGATTCCTGAAGCGAACGGATCGAGTCGCCTGCATCTTCACGGATCGGATCACCAATCCCGACAACACCAAACCCATCTGCGGGCGAATGGATCACCACAGGCGTGAGCGAATGTTCGATCATCGAACAGATCGCTATTTGAGCCTTGGAATCAAGCGGGTAGAGCGTGTCAACATAATCTGGAGAGCCAATAGTGATCGTTTGCGCATTGACCGTCCCGATGATTCCTGAGCCGACGGTTTGGATGATGTCGCTCGCTTCGAGCGTGTTCTCTTCTTCTCCAGCATTGGCTATCGCACGCGCGATCGGATGATTCGAGCACGCTTCAACAGCCCCGGCCATCAGCAGCAGATGAGGATCGCACTCGGCTTTGACAACACTCGTTTTTCCTTGCGTGATCGTTCCGGTCTTATCGAGGATCATCAACCCGGGCTTCGACATTGATTCGATCGCCGACGCGGACTTGACAAGGATCCCCGCCCTCGCTGCCCGCCCCATCGCGATCGACATCGCCATCGGGGTCGCGAGCCCCAAAGCACAAGGGCAGGTGACGATCAATAACGCCGTCGCGAACTCGATGCCGACAGCGAACCCTGACCGCATCGTCCAATACACCAAAGTGAGAACAGCGAGCCCAATCACAATGAGCACGAATCTCGCCGCCATCCGATCGGCGAACTGCACGATCGGTGCTTTGTCCGCAGACGCGCTCGCAACAAGGTGCATGAGCTTGCCCACACGCGTCGAATCACCAACCGCCGTCACACGAACCCGGATCGGCGAACGCAGGTTGGTTGCGCCCGCGACAACCTCATCGCCTTCGCGTGCAGCGATCGGGCGAGATTCGCCGGAGATAAACGACGTATCAAGATTGGTTTCGCCAACCTCAATCACACCGTCCGCCGGGATCGATCCGCCCGCCTCGATCTCGACAAGCATGCCCTCTTCAATCGCTTCGATCGGCACGCGAGCGGTCGATCCATCATCATTCACCCTGAGCGCACTCGTCGGCGTCAATGTCAACATCAACTCAACATGATCAGACGCGTTGCGCTGTTGGCGATGCTGAATCCAACGCCCGACCAACAAAAAGAACACAAGGATCGAAAGCGAGTCAAAGTAAATCTCGCCGGTGCCCATAATGGTATTGTACGAACCCCAAAGCCCCCCCACCGCCAAAGCCAACGCGATCGGGATATCAAGATGCGCAACGCGCGTGCGCAACGCAGCGATCGCACCAATAAAAAACACACGCCCCGGCCACACCAACGCCAGCACACCCAAGCCCATCGAGTACCACCGAAATGTGGTCTTCCAGGTTTCCGCCATGCCTTCGAGTGCGCCCCCGTGCAACGCGATCGCCAGCAACATCACATTGCCCGCGATCGCTCCTGCGACGCCAACCCGGATCAAAAACTTGCGATCCTCCTTCACCCGTGCTTCGCGGGCAGCCGCGCCTCGCGCCGGGTGCGCTGCATACCCAAGCCGATCGAGCGTACGAGCAACATCCGAGAGCTTCACTTTGTCTGGCTGATACCGCACAACCGTCGTCCGCCGACGGATATTCGCACGCGATTCGATCACTCCATCGATCACTGTGGGCAGGCGCTCGATCAACCACACACACGCGGCGCAGTGCATGCCCTCAAGGAGCAACTCGGTCTGGGCATATCCGCCGGGCAGATTCTCTACACATGTGCTCTGGAACGCCGGATCATCAAGTTCTTCGTAGCTGCCGTCGGTCGAGGTGACCCGTTGGGCATCGGGATTCACCGCATCGCGCACCGTGTAGTACCCATCGAGCCCGGCGCCATGGAGAATATTCCACACCGACTTGCACCCGTTGCAGCAGAACTGGAACTCCGCGTCTGGCTCGATCAACCCCGCCGGCACCGCCAGCTTGCAATGATCGCACTCAACGGGTTGTACAGATTCGCTTGGCATGTGAAGGACATTTTAGTCGTCAAGAGTAGGTTCTGCGAGGGATGTATCAGCAGGATCATCGAGTTGAGCAGTATTGCACAGCGGGCAATCGACCTCGCCGGGCATCGGCACAGCACTTGACGACTCATCGATCCCCAACGACGCACGCGTGATCTCCGAAACCCCAAGCCCTCCCATCGCGGTCATCACGCCCACCACCATCACCGCCGACGCAGTGATAATCGGCAACTTCGCATTGAGCCGACCCGAGAGCAACTGGATCCCCGCGCCAAGCGAGACCATCACCGGCAGCGTGCCCATCCAGAACGCCGCCATCGTCAATCCGCCCCAGACCGGGTTCGCGGTTCCAGCAGCAAGGAATGCAAACGCGTACAGCCAACCACAAGGCAGCAACGTCGTGAGCAAACCGATCGTCAGTGCCCGCTTGAACGGCGTCAGTCCGAACGCTGCACGCTGAGCGTTCTCAATAAACTTGCGTAAAAAACTCGGTACACCAAGGTGTTTGATCTTGATTCCACTCATGCGAGCGAGCGCCAAAAGCCCGAACCCAACCATCATTACACCGGCGAACAACATCGCACCCTTCTGGATGCCGACGAATCCGCCACCAAAATCGATCGCCTGCCCGATCACCCCAGCGATCACGCCCAGCGTGGTATAGGTGACCAATCGCCCGCCATGATACGCGCTCTGCAATCGCACGCGGGCCTTCTTTGTGCGGTCTTGATCAGACCCGAGCGCGAAGAACATCAGCCCGCCGCACATGCCGGCGCAGTGCAAACTCCCGAGCACAGACATCAACAAAACGGTCGCAATCAACGGCCAAACACTTTCAATCGTAGAAATATCCAATGCGTCCATAGCTGCCTATTTCCGTTTATCGAATTTCGATCTCTTGCATCACCATCGCCTGCACGCCCTGATGACGGATCGCAAGATGCACATTCCAATACCCCGGCGTGTTCATCGCCAGAGTCGTTTGATACACCCCGTCGCCCATGCCCAACAGCACCTCGCTCAACCGATTGCTCGCGTAGGCGGGGTGATAGCAATCGAGTTCGACGAGTGCCCGATCGATCGGATCGCCATTCGCATCCTTGATCGAGACACTCAACACGCGAGTTTGATCGGCATTCGTTGTTGTCTCGCCGGTCGCGATCTCGATCACCCATCCCATCTTGTCGGCTGCCTCAAACATCTCACGCTGATTGTCCCAGTCGATCGACTTGGCATAATAATCAGGCTCGACATACAGATCATGGCGAGCAGAGATCACGGTGAGGGTGCCGAGGATGATTGTGGCATGGAGCACAAGCATCCCGACAATAATCGCAGGCCAGTATTTGCCCCGCTTGAGGAAACTCAGGTTCTTGATTTCAGAATTGTCCTTGCTCTGATTCTGGGTCATGGTGTCTTTTCCTTTGGCAGGCTCATCGGCCCGAGTATCTTGTAGGTCTCAACTGTTTCATAGTTACCCTGATCGTCAACAATCTTGATCGAAAGAATCACTTCGCCATCCTTGAACACCGAGTACGGCGCGATGATGAGCATCATCTCCGAGCTTGTTTCGACCGCATCAATAGTCATCGGCGTAAAGTCATCAATCCGAACCCCCTCGGGTTCGATCACAGACACCGTATAAGTCGCGGCCTCTTCCGTACGGTTCGAAATCCGTACGCGCACCTGATTCGTGATGTCAGTCGATTCAAGAATATTAAACGGCAATCCTTGCCCACGGATAAACAACACATCCGCTGCCGGCTTGGTCGAGAGCAAGAAGACAAACGCCGTCAACGCACCGATCAGAATCAACGGATAAATAATCACGCGTGGACGGATGAGATGACTCTTCCCGCCGTTGATAATGCGCTCAGATGAATACCGGATCAATCCCAAAGGTCGCCCGATCTTCTCCATCACCACATTACACGCATCAACACACTGGGCACACCCGATGCACTCGAGCTGAAGCCCATCGCGGATATCAATCCCGGTCGGACAGGTCTGTACACACATCGTGCAATCAATACAATCGCCAAGCTCTTCTTCGAGAATCGGCAAACTGATTATCTCGCCAATCTCGTTCTTCTTTGCTCTCTTCTTTTTACCTCGCGGATCCCCTCGCTTCTTGTCGTAGGTGACAATCATCGAATCCTGATCGAGCAGCGCGCTCTGCATGCGAGCATACGGGCACATCACACAGCACACCTGCTCGCGGAAGTACGCGAAGTCGAACATCATCAACCCCGTCGTGACGAACATCACCCCGAACGCTGCGGGGTGATCGGCTGGCGAACCCCAAATCCATTCTTTGAGATTCGCTGCGCCAACAAAGTACGAGATAAAAGTCTGCGAGAGATGAATCGAAACAATCAGGTAGGCGACATACTGGAGTATCTTGCGAAGCCCAAGCAAATTCTTCGCTTTGGGCTTGCCCGAACCACCAACGAAGAACCGCTCGATCGGGCGATAGAGAAACTCCATATACACCGTCTGCGGGCACGCCCAACCACACCAGACACGCCCAAAGAGCGCGGTGATCAGGAACACACTCACAAAGCCGGTGATCAAAAGCAACGCCAACAACAGCGTATCCGTCGGCAAAAACGTCTTGCCAAAGAAGGTGAACTCTCGATGAATAATATCAAGAAACACCATCGGATTGCCATTGAACGGGATCCAAGGGATCGCCGAGAACACGAAAATCAACACCCAAGCAACCACACGCCGAGCGCTGAGAAAAACACCCTTCGACAAACGCGGGTTGAGCCACCGCCGAGAACCATCATCATTGAGGGTTGACAGCACACGCTCTTCTGGCGCGAGATTCGTTACTTCATCAGACATACCGTCTCCTCGAACTGAATCACCCCGCCTGCATGCGTTTGAATCAGCGACGATCCCAAAGGGTATCGGATCTTATCCCCCGTCATCGCTCATGATCGGAGCCGGGAACGGCGCAATGGTCTCTCCCGCATCTGATCCTTCAGGACCTGGCACAAATGTGCCTCGCAATGACGCGGCATACGCAGCAACCATCGCGATCTCGTTTGGATTAAGCAAGGTCTGGGCGGGCATCTTCTTGTTCTCGGTGCCGTTGGTCACCAAGCCCACGATGTCCATCATTTCCTTGACATACAGGTAGTTGTCATCGGTCAGGTTGAGCCCAAGTCCGGTGATCCCCTGTGCCTCTTTGCCATGACAAACGGTACACGTGCCGTTGAAGATGCTCTTGCCCGTCGCCAGCCAAGCCTCGCTCCCCATGATGGTCTGAAGTTTCACTTCATCCATAGGCATCTCGCGGAGCTTGCCGAACTGAATCTCTTCCGCTGCTGCGATCTTGTTGGCCAAGCGAACCTCACGCGATGGAATCATCGGCGTGAAATGCACCACAACAACATAGAGCACCGCAAAGATACACGATCCAATAAAGATCATGTGCCACCAACCCGGGATCGGATTGTCGTACTCTTGGATCCCGTCGTAGTTATGCGAGAGCAACTCTTCTTGGTGGGCTTCACCCTTGTATGAATCTGGCTTGTTGGTATCAGACATGAGCTGCCTCCCCATTGCGAGTTGAGTCTGTATCTGAACTGGATTTGATCGAAACGCGAGGCGTAAAAATCACATCGTCATCAAGCGGGATATTCGCCGCCGCTTCGATCTCTTGCTTCGACTTGCTCATCACATTCCACACCACCGCAATAAAAGCAGCAAGGAAAAAGATCAACGCAATACTCGGATAGATCGACAGATCAAGATAGGAAACGATTTCGGTCATTCTCATGGCGACACCTCCTCTTGAGTTTCCTCAACCAGAGGCGGAGTCTTCGAGATATCAGTCCCCATCCGCTGGAGATACGCGATCAGAGCAACGACCTTCTTGTCATATGTCTCTTCATACGATGGTCCACCTTGTGCTTCGAGCTCCATCGCGATCTCAAGGGCTTGCCCCTGGGCGTGCTCGACGGTCTTGCCTTCGAGAAGCAACTCACCATACGGAACTCCCAACAGAGCCATCGAATCGACCCGACCACGGATCTCATCGAAGTTTATCGTGTTCGACAACAGCCAAGGATAACGAGGCATGATCGAGTTCTCGGAGATATCCGCAGGGTTCTTGAAGTGACGGTAATGCCACAGATGCGTACGCAATCCGCCCTCACGAGCAAGGTCTGGACCGATTCGGCGAGAACCCCACTGGAACGGATGATCATAAACAAACTCACCCGGCTTGGAGTATTCGCCGTACCGCATGGTCTCCCACAAGAACGGACGGATCATCTGCGAGTGACAGTTGTAGCAACCTTCAGCGACATAAATATCTCGACCCGCAAGCTCCAAAGGCGTGTACGGCGTCACAGTTGTAATCGTAGGAATATTCGACGAAACCATAAACATCGGGACCGCTTCGACAATGCCACCGATCGCTACCGCGACGAGCACCCAGAGGGTGAACTTCACAGGCTTGCGTTCGAGCGAACGATGCCAGTTGCCCTGGAGGAACTTATCGCCCGCGTGTCCCACGCCTGTGTTCGCACCCAGGCGAGACTTGGCCGAAGGATCTGCAGGATCGTTCTTGCTCAGTGCTGGTGCATAGTGCACGACATCTTCATACTTCTCAGGACGAGCCTTCCAAGTCATGAACATGTTGTAGAGACCGAGGATTGCACCGGTGAGGTACAACAACCCGCCGACAACGCGAATCCAGTACATCGGAATCAACACGGTCACTGTTTCGATAAAGTCGGGATAGGACAAACGCCCGTTGACATCAAACGCACGCCACATCAACCCTTGGGTGATGCCGGCAGCATAGATGGCGAGCACATAGAGCACCATACCGATCGTGCCGATCCAGAAGTGAGCAGCACAGAGTTTCTTGGAGTAGAGCTTCGTCTGGAAGAGCCGAGGCATCATCCAGTAGAGCATGCCAAAGGTCATAAACCCGTTCCAACCAAGCACACCCGCATGGACATGTGCGATCGTCCAGTCGGTGTAATGCGAGAGCGAGTTGACCGATTTGATCGACAACAACGGCCCCTCAAAGGTCGACATCCCATAAAAGGTAATGCCCACAATGTAGAACTTGAGAATCGGATCAGAAGCCACGCGATGCCAAGCACCACGCAAAGTCATCAAACCATTAATCATCCCGCCCCACGATGGCATCCACAGCATGACCGAGAAGACCATACCAACCGTCGATGCCCATTCTGGCAACGCGGTGTAGTGCAAATGGTGAGGGCCGGCCCAGATGTAGATAAACACCAACGACCAGAAGTGAATAATCGAAAGCTTGTACGAGAACACAGGGCGCTCGGCAGCTTTAGGAAGGAAGTAGTACATCAAACCAAGGAATGGCGTCGTCAAGAAGAACGCCACCGCGTTATGACCATACCACCACTGCATCAGCGCGTCTTGCACACCCGCATAGATTGGATACGACTTGAGCGCGAGTTCAGCCGATGGCATCTCGCCATACTGAACAAGGTAGACCAAACCCGCGGGCACCCACAGGTTGTTAAAGACATGAAGCATCGTCACCGTGACGATCGTGGCGATATAGAACCACAACGCGACATAGATATGGCGTTCGCGACGATGAATCAGTGTCATCATGAAGTTGCCGCCAAAGAACACCAGCCAGACTACAGCGATCATGAGATCGATTGGCCATTCGAGTTCGGCGTACTCTTTACCCTGGGTGATTCCAAATGGTAAAGTAAGCACCGCAGAGAGAATGATCAGCTGCCAACCATAAAAATGGAGCTTAGAGAGCAGGTCGGAATACATTCTCGCTTTACATAGCCGTTGGGTCGAGTAGTAGATCGCAGCAAAGATGCCATTGCCCGCAAAGGCGAAGATCGCAGCGTTGGTATGCAACGGACGCAAACGCCCAAAGCTCAAGAACGAGATACCAAAGCTCGAATCCGGGTAGGCAAGCTCGATCGCGATGATCACACCCACGAGCATCGCAACGACGCCCCAGATGATGGTTGCCCACGCAAACATACGAACAATTTGATCGTCGTAGACAAATGCTTCAAGCCCATCCTTGTCAGGATGCTGATGCGCCTTCGTTTTTTTTGCTTTATCCGCCACGGTAGATACCCTTTATGCGTTGTGTGCCTCGTGTCGACTTGACACATATATGACACGATACCAGAACTTGGCATTCGTGTGCATTGCACCACAATTTTATCGTCTCATCGCAATTTACACGATCTGACAGCATCAATCGTATCTGGCTCGTCACACTGGTCAACCGATATGGCACCTCATTGTCCTCTTTAATTCAAAAGAAAACACCACACCACAAATCCGTACCCACACCCATCGCGAACACATCTCATCGATGCTGATGGGTACAGATATCTGCCCGATCGCATTTAGCCCTGATTCGTGTAGTTTTGGTCCATGAACCGCCGGTATTCACCGGTGCGGACATGATCGGACCATTCGAGATTGTCCTTATACCACTGGACCGTCTCCTCGAGGGCTTGAGGCCAGGCTGACCGCGTCGGCTCCCACCCAAGCTCGTCGCGGATCTTGGTCGCATCAATCGCGTACCGCATATCGTGCCCGAGTCGATCGGGGACGTGCTCTATAAAGGTTTCGTCTCGTCCACAAAGATCGATCAGCATCTTGGTCAGTTCCAAGTTCGATCGTTCGTTGTTGCCACCGATGTTGTACGCCTCACCGGGCTTGCCATCATCGAGCACCCGACAGATCGCCTCGCAGTGATCCAGTACATGGAGCCAATCACGGATATTCCGCCCATCACCATACAAAGGCACCTTCTTGCCCTCAATCAGGTTGTTCACAAACAACGGAATCACCTTCTCGGGGAACTGGTAAGGCCCAAAGTTATTCGAACATCGGGTGATCCCGATGTTCATGCCATAGGTGTGGTGATACGCCCGCGCGAGCATGTCGCCCCCCGTCTTGCTCACCGCATAGGGCGAGTTGGGCGCCAAAGGCGTCGATTCAGTGAACAACTGGCTCTTATCATCCAAAGGCAACTCGCCATACACCTCATCGGTCGAGACATACACGAACCGCTTGATGTTGTGGCGCTTGGCCGAATCGAGCATGCACTGGGTGCCGATGATGTTCGTGTTGAGAAACAACGACGGATCATGGATCGAACGATCAACATGCGACTCCGCTGCCAGGTGCAAGACGACATCAGCCTTGGGCATGATCTCGTCGAGCTTGGCCCCATCATTGATATCACAGTGCACAAACTCATGGCGAGGCTCGTCGACAAACTCCGCCAACGACTCTAGATTCCCCGCATAAGTCAGCCCGTCAAGATTGATCACACGATCATCGGGTCGGTGCTCAAGGATATACCTGACGAGGTTCGAGCCGATGAATCCGGCGCCGCCGGTGACGAGGATGGTCTGTCCCATATGAATCGTTCCGTTCGTTAAACTTTGTTTGCGCCGGTATCAGCGATCAGATTCGATGCACGGTGCAAGCTCTCGATCGTTCCCGCATCGGTCCACCACCCGTCGAGTGTCGCGCTCGTCAGATTGCCACGACGCAGATACTCTGTATTCACATCCGTGATCTCAAGCTCGTTTCTCTTTGATGGCTTGAGCGTTGCACAAATGTTGAAGACATCGGAGTCATACATGTACAGCCCCGTCACCGCCATATTGCTCGGTGGATTTGTTGGCTTCTCGATAATGTTCACGATCGTCTCGCCATCATCACCAAACTCAACGACCCCGAACCGCTCAGGATCGTGCACCTCTTTGAGCAGCACCTTCGCGCCGTCCTTCTGGTTGCGGAAGTCCTCAACCGCATCATTGATATTGTTCTCGATGATGTTGTCGCCCAAAATCACGCAGACCTTGTCATTGTCCACGAAGTGCTTGCCGAGCTTGAGCGCATCAGCGATCCCGCCCTCACCAACCTGAAAGGCGTACTCCAATCGGGTCAGACCGAGCTCTTTGCCATCACGCAAGAGCTTGATGAAGTCGCCAGCATTTTCTTCGCCCGTCACGATCATGATCTCGGTGATCCCCGCGTTGACGAGGCACTTGATCGGGTAGTACACCATCGGCTGGTCATAGACCGGCAGCAGATGCTTGTTGGTCACCAATGTCATTGGTCGCAAGCGTGTGCCCAAGCCGCCTGCCAAAATCATGCCCTTCATATGTCATTCCCTCCGTCATTGCCCAATACAAGGCTGTGTATGCGAGTGTATCCCCCATCGGCGGAAAAACCGGGTTCATCCAACAACACCACTTATAGAGGACCCGATGCCGACCATTGATGGTCTGATAGCTCCCATCATGAAAAACACCGATCGGATCGCCCCTTTTTGAGATTCCTCTCCATCAAAAACTCCCCCACGGCGGCTTGAAGCTCGATTTTATCATTAACACCAAACAATACCCGCTCATTTAATTTGGATAAATGCGTAAACTACGATTATCCAACCACTTGCAATTCATTCTTCACATACGAAAATCGGCAATAATTGCCGACTTTGGGTGGCACACGCTCCATGCGGTTGTATGTTCCAGTAGCCACTCAGTTTGTGGCGCGAAAACACAAGAGGAGAAGAGCTTATGAATATCACCCAAACAATCGTCGCATCAGTCGTTGTTGCGTGCGGATCAGCCGCGTACGCAGGCGCTGTTGTCGATCTCGGGCCCAACCAGTTCGCTGGCGGACTCAGCGGCATCATGAATACCCAAATGTCAGAACTCATTGGTTCAATCGAGATGGATAACTTCCAAGATTTCTCGATCTACGCCAACACCGAAGGGCGTGGTCAAGATGCATTCTATGAAGGCACCTTCATGACCCGCATCGTTCGTTCACACGAAACCGGAAACCTGCACTTCAACTACCGCGTGTTGTCGCCAAACGACCAGCTCGCAGGCAGAATCTCACACATCGAAGTCAGCGGATTCGAAGGATTCCAGACTCGCGTTGAGTTCCGCAACGAGACAACCTCTCCTGGTACCGTAGGACCAGAAGGCGCGACACGCAGTGGCGACGGCAGCATACTTGACTTCAACTTCGCGTTGGGTCTCGACACCGCAGACGAATCACGGTACTTCTTCGCGATGGTTGATACCGATTCCTACTACTTGGATTCGGCGATCGCCACGATCTACCTCGAATCCGGCGAATCAGTCTCCATGAGCATCGCCAGTGCAAACCCAATCCCCGCCCCAGGTGCACTCGGACTCTTGGGTGCCGCGGGCCTGATCTCGACTCGCCGTCGTCGATAAGACCTCTATCCAATCTTGATTTTCAAGAAGCCGTCCTCGTCAGAGGGCGGCTTTTTTCGTCGCAATGCCCATTCATGCCTCAAATTCAAGGATTCGTTAGATAGTCCGCTAATTCTCTGATGTTTTGTGGCACATCGCATAAATGGATGTATTTTTTATCTGACCACACGATCCGCGGGGTGTTAACAAGAACACACGCTCAATGAGGAGATGAGTATGAACTATACAAAAAATATCGGGGCCTTGATCGCCTTGGCTTGCGGCTCAATCGTATCGGCTGGCGATGTACAATGGCTCGCTGCTGGAGATTCCGTCACTGGACTCTCAGGCACCGACAACCAGTTGACCCCCGAGCTGATTGGCGTCGTGCTTGATGACTCTCTTTATAACTTCTCGATCTTTGCCGACCCAGAAGGGATTGACGAGACAGTTTTGTATGAAGGCACATTCATGACCCGCGTCGTTCGCTCATTCGAAACGGGCAAGCTTACATTTAACTACCTGTTGACCGAATCAAACAGCCAACTCGCTGGATTAATCTCCCATATCGAAATCAGCGGCTACGCCGGTTGGGAATCACGCGTTGAATATCGCAACGATGCGACCGCTCCGGGTGATGAAGGCCCAAGCGATGCGAGCCGAAGTTCCGATGGAAACATGATCGACTTCGACTTCGGAACACTGCTCGATTCCGGCGAAGATTCACGGTTCTTCTTCGTCATGACCGACGCCGAGACCTTCAACGAAAACATTTCCATCGCCACCGTCTACCTCCAAAGCGGTGAATCGGTCAGCTTTGATATTGGTGCCGTGCCAACACCGGGCGCTCTCGGACTCCTCTCCATCGCGGGTCTGATCACCGCGCGCCGTCGCCGATAACCGATCGACAACAACGAAACTATCCAAGAGCCGTCCTTCATCGGGCGGCTCTTTTACATGCTCGTTTACATATTCGGACGCCAAAACCCGATTACGACACAGGGCATTCAACAGAATCTCACCTCTTGAGCAACACCCCACCGCTGACTGATCCAATCAGTCGAATTGTAGATATGAGTTCTCTTCCAATCGACCCAAACCCCGCGCACACCCCACTCCGATTGCAGAGCGAGCAACCCGCACCATCGAATCCGGGCTTGGCCAACCCGCTGAGCGATGCCCACCTCAATCGGATCAGGCTCGCATCCAAACGCGCCAAACCGGTCGAAAAAGCGATTCGCTACGCCAACTTCTCTGGCTGGACAACGCTCCTCGCCGGCGCCTTGTCATTGCCCTTCGCCCTGGGCAACTTGCCGATGATGATCTTCGCACTCGTGATCGCCGGGGTCGGCACGCGAGAACTCACCCTCCGCCGACAGCTCATTAAACTCGATATGCGCGTTCCAACAAAGCTCGCGATCAACCAACTCATGCTCGGGGGCGCACTGATCACGTACGCCGTCTATATGCTTGTCGCAACGCCATCAAAGACCATGATCGAATCGGCGATGGAAGCCGACCCCGTGATGCAGAGCACACCCGAACTCGCGGGCATGATGGACGAGCTGATCCAGCTCGAACAGGTCGCCACCGCGATGATGTATCTCGCCATGATCGCCTTGGCGATGCTCTTTCAGGGGGGGACCGCGTTGTACTACTTCCTCAAGGGCTCAAAGCTCAAAAGACTGCATAAAGAGACGCCCGAGTGGGTAATTAATGTCTATAAAGCGGTCCACCACTCATAACGCACTGAGTTGGCGAACCGATTTATCGCATTGGTTTTCATGATGTGAAACCCCACCGCGTAGATCCCATATATACTCCCGAGTGCCTTGCCAGAGTTGCATGGGCTCATGGTCTACTCATTCCTTTAGCTGGAGTCCTTCGTGGGATATCGAACAAGCAAGTGTATTTCTGTGTGTCTTCTGGTTCTCGCAACAAGCGGGGTTGCGATCGTCTCAGGATGCAATCAATCCAATGTCGTAACCGCCCAGCGGACGATCAGCAGCGAGGCCGCCCTAGCAGACTTTGATCGGATGTGGGAGATCATCAACGAGACCCACTTCGATCCAAACTTAAACGGGGTAGATTGGGTCGCCGTGCGTGATGAGCTTCGCCCCCAAGCTGCCCAAGCAATGAATCGCCGCGAGATCCGCTCGGTGATGCGCGAAGCACTCAATCGATTAGGACAGTCTCACTTTGGGATTATCCCTGATGCGAATGATACGAATGATGTAGCTGTTGTATCACATGATGAGACTGATGCGATGTCTTCTGAAAACTATACTGAGATTCAAGCCGATCATGGGAATCCCCAAGAAGACACGACGATCGCAGATGACTCAGCGACCGATGGAACCGGCAGCTGGGACACCGGGCTTGATCTCCGGATCATGAATGGACAAGCGGTCATCACCTCGGTCCGCGATCAGAGCCCAGCCCAAGAGGCAGGCGTGCAGATCGGGTGGGTGCTCACCGAGGTCCGCTCCAATGAACTCGCCGATGGGCTCGCCAAGCTTGCTGAAGCGCTCGAGGGACCAGAGTTTGATATCAATGGCCGACGAATGATTCTCAATAATCATCTCCAAGGCCCATCGGGTACCACGATTGATCTGACATTCCTCAATAGAGACAACGATACCGTTGAACTCAACATCGCTCGGATTCCAATGCCGGGCGAGTTCGTCAAGTTTGGCAACCTGCCTGCGATGAGCACGCACCTTGAGTGGAATCGATTCACCATGACCTCAGAGTCAGGTGTGTCCACCGAGATCGGTGTGATCTCATTCAATATCTGGATGATGCCGATCATGGCCCCATTCGAAAAAGCGATGTACGAGCTTCGTGATGTCGATGGATTGATCATCGATCTGCGCGGAAACCCCGGCGGGATCGGCGGGCTTTCCTCTGCCATCGGCCGATTCCTGATGGATGAAAAAGGATCCCTGGGCACGATGACCATGCGTACAGCAAAAATGCAGTTCAATATCGAGCCTGTGATTGTCACGACCTGGGGCGAGCCTCTGGATCCATTCGCCGGCCCGATCGCGATCCTGACCGACTCGGGGAGCGCGAGCACCTCGGAGGTCTTTGCGGGCGGATTGCAGTCACTTGGACGCGTCGAGGTCTTTGGCACCAACACGGCCGGGATGGCCCTGCCGGCATCAATGGAAAAACTTCCATCGGGCGATGTGCTGCTTCATGCGATCGCAGACTTTGTCACATCCACCGGATATCGGCTCGAGCATGACGGGGTTGTGCCCGATCATGTTGTGCCACTGACCCGTGAGGATCTGATCAAAGGGATAGATTCCCCCAAACATGCCGCGGCACAATGGATCGAAAAGACAGTTGCAGAATAATCACACGAAACACTTCGAGAGATCACAAAGGAACACACCATGAAAACGAAATCAACTCTAAAAGCAGCTGCCATCGCGGTAGCCATCACCACCATCTCCGGGATCCCTGCGAGCCCGTTCACATCCTCCGCATCAGCAGCGATCACGCTTGATGACAAGAATCATGACGCCAAAGCAGTCAAGATCATCGATACCATGATCAAAGCACTCGGCGGGCGCGAAGCACTCGAATCGATCAAGTTCATGCATCAGACAGGAACGATTTCGATCGCGGCGATGGGGCTCGAAGGCACCATCGAAACAAGAATTTCTTCGCCCGACAAGCTTCGGGTTGTTGTTGATATTCCGATGATGAGCAAAACAACTTCGGGGCTCAATGATGGGGTCGCGTGGTCTCTCGACGCGATGAATGGGCCTCGGATTCTTCCCGCCGAGGAAGCCAAGGACATCATCAATCAGACGAACCTGCTCTATCCACTGGGCTTCCTCGAGCACAACCAAACCATCGAGTATGTTGAAGAGACCGAGTTTGACGGACAAGCAGCGCACAAGATTCGGCTTGTCGATACCGATGGGGACGAATCAATCAACTACTACGCGGTAGAGAGCGGGTACCAGATTGGGTCACAAGCCGAGACCGATACATCGATGGGCAAACTCAATGTGATCACCGTGATCAAAGAGTACAAGGAAATCGGCGGGCAGATTCAGCCCACAAAGCTCGTCCAGAAGATTGGTCCTACAGAAGTTGTGATCAGCATACTGACCGCAGAATCAAGCCCGATCGACGATTCGGTCTTTGAGCTCCCCGCAGCGATCACCGCATTGATCAAGGCGACCGCCGACAAAGAAAAAGCAGCACCGTAAGGCACCGCTGTTTGAAACATTCAGGTTGATTTAAATCTGATCAACCATCCGCCGGCTCGGTGTGTCGACTCTGAACACGCACCGAGCCGTTGCTTGTTTTGATCGCGGACACCTCATCCGATCCTTCAAAGTGAAGCTCGAGAATCCCCTTGCCCGATTCGATCATGTCGGCGCCACCGATCCCGACAGCGTGCACCTTGCCGTTGCCTGTCTGGCATTTGAGGACTCCAACGAATCCATCACCAAGATCAAGATCAATCCGTCCATTGGAGCTGCGAACCCGAATCGGTCCTTCGTTTCCGTCCATCGTCGAGACATACACATGCCCGTTGGATGTCTCGGCCCGGATCGGTCCGAACGCATCGGTGATAATAATCTTGCCGTTGGATGAATACATCTCGATCTCACCACTCACACGCTCCGCCATAAGCTTGCCGTTGCTTGTGTCAGCAAACACCGAACCATCGTGAAGATCAATCTTGACCGAACCATTCGATGTCTTGAGCTCTGCATGCCCAGAAAGCCCAACGATGGTGATGTGCCCGTTGGATGAATGCGCCTCGATACCATCGGCATCAGGAAGCTCAAGTGCGATCGTCGCGCCCTCGCCGTTCTCGCGTTTGCCGCCGGGCCATTCGATCCAGACACGGAGCGTATCGTCGCCCATCCGGTCGGCGTGAACGGTTACAAAGCCGAGCCGTTCTTCATCGCGTCCGTACAGATCAACCTCGATCCCCACATCGCCGCGGTCGACCTGGATCGCTTCGATCCACCCATTCGCACTCGTGACGCTCAGGGCAGATCCCGCAAGGTGAGGCACCTGCATCGATCGCATCTGATGAATCCTCGGCCCATACGAATCGCACCCGCTCATCGCAAGCGTGGTTCCGATGCCCGCGACGAGCATCGCCGAGATCGCAACTCGGCGAGTGATAAAACTGTTGACCAAAATGTTGCGTGCCTTGATGTTCATTTCCCATTTCTCCTGTCTGTGTGGAAACCGCACGCGCACTATACCAGAAAAAACACGCGTCCTGAAAATGATTCGGATGCGCGAACTCGCAATTTCAGTCAGCAAGCCTGATTTTAGATGATTTCGAGAATCTCGAAGCGTTTGACCCCTCGTGGGGCATTCACGCGGACAACTTCGCCCACGCGAGCCTTCATCAGGGCTTCGCCCATCGGGCTTGTCGCGGTCACTTCGATGATGTCCTCATCGCCACCATCGTCCGAGGATTCACCGACAAGCCGATAGGTCTCGATCTCGTCGTCGCCCTCTTCACAGAGTTTCACGGTCGAGCCAATAAACACCACGCCGTCAGCGGTTTTGGTGGTATCGACAACCTGCGCCTTGGACAAGCGCTCTTCAAGCCGACGGATCTCCGCTTCATCCATGCCCTGCTGCTCACGAGCAGCGTGATACTCGGCGTTCTCCTTGAGATCACCCAACGCACGAGCCTCGGCGATTCTGTCCGTAATCACCGGGCGATTCGCAATCAGCGTATCGAGCTTTCCCTGAATCTTTGCTTTTTCATCCGCTGTGATCACATCCATACCGCACACTCCTTCAAAACCGAAGGTGCCCATTACTCTGGGCACCGGGGCTATCCTAAGCGCGGTATTTGCTCCGTGCAACCTCGCTCGCCCGAGCGAGCAACAGCAACGCACTCCCGACGCACACAAGGGCGATGATCAGCCTCCACTGCTCAATAAACACCCGTGCGCTGGTCCCCAACTCACGCCGATCTCGCACAATTTCGAGCAATCCTGTCACCGGCGAGAGCAACCACCCCACCCTTGGACGGTCCACGCCCACCGAAGCGCCCATCCCATTAACGCTCCCGACCAACGGTGCTCCAAACACAATCAGCATCACCAAAACCATCCACACCACCCGGATAGATTCCTTGCCTTTGTTCCGTTCAATCGAAGCGCACCCCAGCGCGATCACCCCGCCAAGAATAACGATCCACCCGAACAACAACGCCGAGATCGCACTGACCACCTCGATCGGCCACCCCGCAAGCACCCCCATCGCCTGAGGCCAAAGCACCGCCTGCATCGGGATAAAGAGCACCAGACCATCACGAATTGCGCTCCCCACATGGCTCTGCCCGGTGAACTCGACATGCCCAACTTGTCGCTGCGAAAATCGAACCATCGGCCACAACACACTCAACCCGATCACAATCACCATCAGCATCGACCGCGCCGCCGGACGCGTGATCTCTGGGCTAATCGAATACGCCGTCGCCATTGACGAAAACATCAACACCGTCGCACCCATCAAATACACCATCCACAACAGCGTAAACACCCGAGGCTCGCCCCGACGATGCGACCAATCCGTATGTCGTTTGGGCACATTGCCAAAGACATCGCGATCGACCGCCGCCGGTGCTGATTCTGGATGCATAAATGCCGACCCCTGTTCAGAAGCATTCTCAGGAACGTTTTCATATTGGGATTCAGGTGATTGATCCATCACGGCAACACTAGCACGCTCGCGCGTGCATCATCCCTCTCGGCGTTGGAGAAGAATATTGGCCCCGCGGATATCGACAAACTCTGAACCGCCATCAATCAGCCCAGAACGGTTAAATAACGCCTTGAGCCGATCAATCTTGATGCCCGTAGGCTGCTCGCCCGGGCGTTCTCGACCCGGACCCGCACCCCAGATGATCTTCGCATCGCGTTTGGTAAGAATCCGAAGCGTGCCAGACTCGGCCCCATCGCCAAGATCAAACCCCGCGACCTGCTCGAGCAAGCCTTCTGTTTCAAGCAAAAACAACAACGCGAGTCCGTCCTCGAGATCCGTCCCCTGCCACTGCTCGCCCACCTCGGGCAGCCGGGCATCAATCCCCAAGAAGAAATACTGGTTGCTCTCGCCAATCGCATAATCCAAAGGCAGCACATGGCGCTCACGATCAATAACGATCTCACGCGTCCCCAACCGAACCGCAGCCACCGGCGCACGCCACTGTGCCTCGATCGCGATCACCCCATCGCTCGTCCACCGAACCGTGGGCACCGCGTCGAGCCACCCCGTCTGCATCATCGCAAGCCCAGCCTCTTCCAAAGCCGATCGCGAGAGCGCTTTGCCACCCTGCACCGCGCGGATGAGTTTCTTCTCAATCAGCTCGCGATCAGTGTGAGGCATCCAGACCTGCCCTTGCCCATCGGTCGGCCAGTTGATCGTCACGCTCGGATTCGTGGGCACAATAAACGCGCTCGCCTTGCGGTCAAGCTCGCCAACCCCCATCGCAGCCCCTGCAAACACCGCACCGCCACCAATCACCACCGCGCTGACCAGTGCGATCCGACGGTTGCGCTCCGCAGCTTCGGGGGTTTTCTTTGATTTCTTCTTCGTTGATTTGCGTGCCATATATTTCTCGTCTCTCTCGAATCTCTATCCGGTATCAAACAACTCTACTAAACTGTTGGTATCTCTGATTTGGTCTGGGCGTGATCCTCGATCGCACATCGAACAAGATGCCCGCACAGATCACCCATCGACATCCCATCCGCTGCTGCAGCCATCGGCATCAACGAACTCTTCGTAAACCCGGGCATCGTGTTCACTTCAAGCACGCCACAATGGGTGTCCTCGCAGATCATAAAATCGACCCGCGCCAGATGCCGAACACCCAACGCCATGCACAACTCCAGTGCCTGCCCCTGAATCTGCCCTGCCAAACCATCGGCTAATTCCGGGTTGGGCGTGTACACCGTGTCGTTTCGGGCATATTTGGCCTCAAAGTCATAGACACCCGCTGCTGGCGATATTTCAATGATCGGTAACGCCCGGAACTCATCAGGACCCGACGACACCACCGACACCGTCATCTCGCGCCCATCCATCAGCCGCTCGACCATATACACCCGGTGCGGATTGATTCCCAGATCATCCCCCACCCTTGCAACCGCTTCGTGCCAATCAGCGAGCGTATGGCACATATGCAGCCCCACACTCGACCCATCCGCAACCGGTTTGATCACCACTGGCAAATCGAACGGACAGATCGCCTGGGTCGGGCAATCACAGTCCGCCGGATCGAACACACACGCAGCCGGGGTTGCGATCGAGCACCTCGATGCGATCAGTTTCGTCCCCAACTTGTCCATCGCCAACCGAGCAGCAGGCGCCCTGCACCCAATATACGCAACGCCCGCCTCTTCAAGCAACACCTGCAATCCACCACCCTCGCCAAACCGACCATGCAACGCCGGGAAGACCACATCGGCATCCCATGACTCCACTTCGTCAAGATCGGGCCGATCAACGATCAAAAGCGTTGCATCAAATCCGGCATCAAGGCACCCTTGATAGATCGCGGCCGCGCTGTCGATCGAGATTTCGCGTTCGGCATCTGGGCCCCCGCCAAGAATAAGCACGCTTGTCATTGGTTCCCCTCCGAAGAGTTGGTTCTAGATTCGGCTGTAGAATCATTGCCCCAAATTATCAGCTCCCGTTCGAGCATCACGCCATAAGTCTCAAGCACCCGCGCCTGCACCTTGCCGATAAGCTCGATGACATCACGAGCTTTGGCATCGCGCTCGCTCGTGATGAAGTTGGCGTGAATATCCGAGACCTGCGCCCCGCCACTGCGCATCCCCTTGCACCCGGCGCGATCAATCAGCATCCCAGCGCCAATCCGCTCGCCAACCTGTTCACCAGCTTCGCCGATCGAATCAATCGCTTCGTTGAGCACCGGGTTCTTAAACACACACCCCGCCGATTTTTCGCTCATAGGCTGCGACTTGGTCTTGTACGCCATGCACTCGCTCAGCGATTGCTTAATCTCACCCGGATCACCGGATTCGAGCTCGAACACAACCTCGATCACAATCAGATGATTCAAACGCGATTGACGATACCCAAAGTCGATCTGTGATCGATCAAAGGCATGCACCCGCCCCGCACGGTCGATCGCGGTCACCCCAACAACCACATCGCTCATCGCGCCGAACGCGCCGCCCGCGTTCATGATCGCTGCGCCCCCCACTGTTGCCGGGATCCCTGCGAGCACCTCAAGCCCACCGAGCCCACGCTTGACGCATCGATTGATCAAACTCGGCAACGCAACACCCGCACCGGCCCTCACAAGCCCGGCCGATTCGTCAATCAGCACCTTCCGAAACCCGTCGGTCTCCAAGGACACCACCAACCCATCAACCCCACCATCGTCCACAAGCAAGTTGGCACCTTCGCCGAGCACCTTGAACTCGTCGTCGATCTCCAAGCACGCGATCAGGTCCTCTTCAGATTCGGGCTTGGCGAGTTTGGCCGCCTTGCCTCCGATATGGAACCAGGTCGGGACCGGCGCGTTGTGCTCGATATGCAGTTGGGTCGCCTTGATGCTCAACCATGCCCCCCATCAAGAAACCCCTTGCCGATCTTCCAGACCGGGCCCGCCCCCATCACGACCAACAAATCACCAGGGCGACACAGGTTCTCGAGCTGTTCGATAATCGCCTCGAACGGATACAGATGCATCGCCCGCACCTTGCGGGCGCGGAGCTTGTCGACCAAATCCGCCGAGCTCACCCGGTGCTTTTCGATCTCCGAATCGCGCACAAAGTAAATGTGAGGCACAATAACAATGTCCGCGTGCTCAAAGCTCGTTGCAAACTCATCAAGGAAAAACCGCGTCCGCGAATGCTGGTGAGGCTGGAACACACAGATCAACCGCCCGCCAACCTTCGCCGGGTTCTCGCTCTGGGCCAATGCCCGTAATGTCGCATCGATCTCGGTCGGGTGATGCCCATAATCGTCATACACCCGCACCCCATCGCGCGTGCCCATCAGCTGCAATCTTCGATCCAACCCCGCAAACGATTCAAACGATTTAGCCAACAACGCCCCGTCGCTGCCAACAGATCGACCAAGGGCGTACGCCATCGCCGAGTTAAACGCATTGTGCTCGCCCGGCATCCCCAACCGCCATGATCGCTCAGTCCCATCGGGCTCACGGATACTCACTTGCCCGGTGCTCGGGTCATACCCAATCACCCAATCGGCAGCCGGGTTGAACCCAATCGTCTCCACCGCACATTCAAGACCCGCGCTCACCTCACGCCGATGCGCACCATCGTGCGAAATAATCAGCTTCCCGCCCTGCTTCTCTGGCGCGATCAATCGTGCGAACTCGGAGAATGCCTCAACGACCGCATCGAGCGAACCATAGATATCGAGATGATCCGCTTCGATCTGCGAGATCGACGCGATCGTTGGCCGCAGATGATGGAACGAACGGTTGAACTCACACGCTTCAGCGAGCAACACCCCCGACCGACCCGACCAATCGCCAACCGGAATCTTCTCATCACCAACACGAAACCCGACCGGGGTTTTATTCTCTGCCAACGCGCCCTTGCCAAGCTGTTGACAAGTCGCGCCCACAATAACCGAAGGCTCAATCTTCGCATCGGTCAACGCGCACCCGAGCATCGCCGTCGTCGTGCTCTTGCCATGCGTCCCCGCAATCGCGATCCCGGTGCGTCCGCGCATGCACACGCCAAGCGCTTCTGGGTAGCTCATGATGTGCAACCCGCGCCGGGTCGCTTCGATCATCATCGGATGATCGGGCTTCACCGCAGCCGACGCGATCACCACATCCGCATCTTCGGGGAGTTGCTCCGCGCTTTCATCAAACCCAACCACAATGTTTGCATCGGTGAGTGCTTTAGTGACGGGTGATGGTGTCGAATCGCACCCACGAATCATCAAACCGGCTTCGCTAATCAATCTCGCGAGCGCAGACATGCCGCACCCACCAATTCCGATGAGAAATGGGCGTTGCCCACCGAGTTCGATCGTGAGTCGAGATCGGCTGGCGGCGTTGGTCGATATGTCTGCTTTTCCGGGCGTTTTCACCATATCAGTGTATCGTCGCAACCCGTCAA
>CAJXXI010000003.1 GCA_913062615.1 uncultured bacterium
TACGATACGAACAACTTTACCGCCCAATAGCGAAAGTTGTTGGCACCAAGCACAACTCCAAAGACCCTGAAAATGTCGCCTACCACCAAGCCTACGGCAACGCGGTCGGTCGGCTCATGGCGCGATTGCACGAACGAGCAACCGCCAATCCCGACGCGGTCGTGCGCGGGCCGATGCGCGATACCCACGCGGGGATCGCATCGGTATGGGTGGATGACGAATCACTCGAAGAGCTCAATGATCTCCTCGCTCGGATATGGGAGATGTGCAACACATCCCAACCGGGCGAGAACAAACGCCTGGTGAATATAGGAATCCTGCTCGCGACAGACCGTCGAAAAGATTAAGCAAACAGAGTGTACAAGCCAGAAGAAAAAACACCAGCCCCGAAAGGCTGGTGTTTTATTTGATAGAACAATGAAGACTCGTGTTTATGGACAACCCGCAGCGAAGGCAGCGAGAAATGCTGACACATCGAAGAAGTTGTACAATCCATCACCAGTGAAGTCCGCAATCGGATCGTTGGCAGCGAACGCACCAAGGAATGCACTCACATCAAAGAAGTTGAGCATCATGTCGCCGGTGAGATCGGCAGGGCACGCGGAAGGGAAGATCAATGTATCCACATCCATCTCAACAATCGGGCTCATGCCTGTCAAGACCCACTGGTCATAGATGACCTGCCCTTTATTGTCAGTGACATTTTCGTCACGGAGGAACTCGATGTATTCCTTGCTCGTTGACTGGTAGTACACACGGACAGTTGCCTTGGTCGCGCCCGCGGGGACGATGTACTGGGTGTCGTCCCAATAGTCGCCATCGGTATAACTGTACGCGACGGGTTCGGACCCGATGAGCTCGAAGTTGGCGTTGGTGAACCCGCGTGGCGGGATACGGTTGTCTTTGTAGCGGACATTGCTGAGCACGAAGTGGAAGTTTGGTCCTGCAGGCACGCCGGTGGCGTCTGATACCGCTTGGTCAGGGCCGAGCTTCGCTTCGTAGACCTTGGTGTCTGCGGTGATGAGCAGTGCGGTGTTGCTGTCGTATGCACCGAGCTCGCTTACGAGGGCATCCTTGGCATCGAAGAACTGGACATTGATCCACATCCGCCGCCCTTCGGGATACCCGGACGGGAGCTTGTGCCCGGTCTGGTTGATGATGCGGACATTGAGATCCGACCCGACCATCGAGAGCTCCATGTCTGATGCATCGCGGAGCATTTCTTCGGTGCGGCTGACGGATTGTTCGACGAGCTCGGGGAGCAGCCCGGTGACGAAGTCGTTGGTTTCGATATTGCGGATCGCGTTGAGCACCCAGTTGTTGCCGCCGTTGAAAGAATGGGTGGAGGCGTCCGGGCGATTTTCTTCGAATCGGCACGCCTGGACATCTGCCTCGGGCATATGACAATCTTGGCAGGTCGAAACCCCGGTGAGTGTGGTTTCGTACCGATCACCGATCTCGATTGGGCCTTGGGCAAAGTCGCTCATCAGCCATTCTGAGTAGGTGCGTTCGACCGGGAATGTGTCGTAGACATTGTTGGTTTCGTGAGGCGTATCCATGTCGTTGAGGGCGTATGTGCCGTCGGGTTGACGGGTGAACACCGGGTTGGACACATCGTGACAGGCAGCACACATCTCCGAGGTCTGATGGAACGGCGATTGTTCCCACTCATGATAAAAGAAATCCGGACCTTCGTCGTATGGCCCGCGTCTGCGGTCGAGTGGATCAACGACAAACGCTCCAGAGTGAACCTGTGAAGGCGTTGGGACATCTGGGCCGAGTGTGTTGAGAATCGCAACATCAACAAATGGTGAGATGCCGGGTTTGTAATCGGGATCGACCATCCGGTGGCATGCATTACACGAGACACCCTGTTTATCGACATCGTTGAGCGCAGAGCCGTCGGTTGGTGTTGATCGCCCTTCGAGCCATCCGCCGGGGGTGTGACACCGCAAACACAGATCGCCAGCGAACGCCGCGTCTTGATTGGCGATGGTCATCGCAGCAAGGAACAAGGGATCGCGCATCGCTTGGCCCATCATCGAGGCGGACCACGTTGAATACTGATCGTGTGCTGGATCAAAGAACCCGTGACAGCTTGCGCAGGTTTCTGCGCCAGCGATTGGATCAGTGAGCATGCCGGGCTGAGTGCCGGGCAGGACATAGTCGTTGAGCGTTGTTGGCACCTGGGTCTTCGGATCGCCCGCGTAAGAAGCCGAGACAAACCCAGCAATCAGCCCGAGTCCAATAATATAACCGCTTGCGCGTGAACGTTTTATGTGCTTCAGGGTGCCGATACAAAAACCACCTTGCATAACTCTTCTCCGTCGATTATGAACCAAAGCTCGTGAGTTCGATGTGGAACCACATCTATGAGTTCGATTCTTTCCGAATCGGTAAAGAGTTGCAAGAACTATCTAGAAATAAGGGAAATTCATCCGGAATTCCTCGTTATTTCGGTACTTCAACCCAGTGAGTATTTCGGACAAGCAGGTCGTGTTTGTTTGTTCGCTTTGCGTTTATGGGCACCCCTCAGAGAATGCCTGGAGGAAGAGCGAGATGTCGAAAAAATTGAACAGCCCGTCGCTGTTAAAATCGGCAGCCTGGCCCATCGCAGCGAACGCGTTTAAGAACGCGCTGACATCGAAAAAGTCCAAGTTCCCATCGCCATTGAGATCCGCAGCACACACACTCTTGGTGCCGGTTGCCGAGATGGTCAATCCGATGGTTGCATTGAATGTGATCGTTTCTGGCACCAGGGTAAAGATCACCGACGCGGTGTCGGTGCCGAAGGTCGGCAGCTCAAGAGGAATCGGAGGCAATGTTGCCCCCTCGATGGGGACATCAAGGGTGATTGGTTCGGGCGCGATATCGATTGTAATCAAAAGCGTGCCATCGACAAGTGTTTCGATCTGCCCGGCGATCGGAAGCACAACCGGGAGCGCATCGATCGGGGTGCTCGTTGGGTCTTGACCCGGAAGCGAAGCGTTGATCTCCATATCGAGCTGCCCGGTGATGAGCATCGCGATGTCGAAGATGTTTGGATCATCGGTTGGCGAGAGCGTGCCCGCGCCGATCGCGGCTTGGGTGAGCACCGCTTGGGTGATGCCTCCGATTTGTCCCAACGGAAGCGTGATGGGCAATCCTCCGGGGTACAGGAACGAGGGGTTGATCGTGTGGAATGTGCCATAGAGCATGGTGACCGACAGATCGGTCCCGCCCTCTTGACCGTTGAGCAGGTCGATCACCAAGCCGTCGATCTCGACGAGCCCGAGATCAAAGTCGGGTGTGATCACGAACGATCCAGCCGGGTTCGTATCGAGCAACGTATCGACCGCGGTCGAAAGCGATGTATCGATTGGGTTATTGCCCGAGCCGCCGAACAATCCGGGGATTGTCTTTGTGCCCGCGGGGTTTGTGTCAGCGTCATAATCGCCGATCAATGTGCCCAAAGAATCAAACACCATCGAGGCATCAAGGCTCGCCGAGCTCGACTTCGTATCGACATTGCTGTCGAAGCTCTGTGCCCATGCGTTCGAACTGAGCACGACAGCGGGGATAAAGCCAGCCGACATGATTTGGCGGAGTGATCTGTTCTTCATATAGTGGTCTCTCTCTTTAAACTAAAAAATGTGTATATATTTTTATGGGCACCCGGCAGCGAATGCTGCGAGGAATGCGCTGACATCAAAGAAGTTGTACAACCCGTCGCCGTTTATATCCGCAGCCGGGTCCATCGCAGCAAACGCGCCGAGGAACGCGCTGACATCAAAGAAGTTCAACTCGCCGTCGCCATTGAGGTCTGCTTCGCATCCGGGGACAGTGCCAACAGCGACAATCGTTGCGGTGCCCGTGGTGGTGACCGTTCCGAGCTCGTTTCCATTCGAATCAATCAAAGGCAGGGTTGAATCAATGGGCAGCGTAGACGAAACAGTGATGGTGTCGCCATCGACCAACACACTGCCTGAGAACGCTGACCCGACCGAGCCTTGCTCGCCGAGATCGACAAGCTCTGAGCCCGAGCCGACGAGAAGGATGTCGTAGTTCACTTCGAGCAGCCCGCCGAGATCAGTCAAGACTTCTGTGAACACAAACGATCCCCCAGCAACAGGCACCGGGCCCGTCGGTGTTCCGGGCAGTGCATAGAACACGGTGCCATCGTTCAACGCCGCGTTTGCGGAGCCAAAGAATCCGAACGACCAGTTATAATGCATCGGCTGATCGATAACGACCACCATGTCAACAAGGGTGATGCTTGACGGATTCCCCGCGTCATCAAAGTCCATCACAAGCGTGCCCGAGAGCGAGCTCGAGTCGGTGTCCGAGTCGTTGGCAATGCCAACATCAACCGTGATCGACAGGTCGAGCGATGACTGTGCCGGGTCAACCACGAGATCAATCGGGGTGCCGATGGTCAGTGTCGATGTCATACAAAGGACACCAGCCCATGTCAAAGCATGTGAATGCGTATTCATATTTTCCCCTCCAAGAGAAACGAAATGTATAAAGCCCGTGCGGGAGATGCAAAATCGGGTTCGACCAAGGTATTGATCGAACCCAGAAAAAGTTCGTCAGTGCGAATCAGTTATGGACATCCAGCGCTGTAAGCAGCGAGGAAGGCGGAAACATCAAAGAAGTTAAAGTTTCCGTCGCCAGTAAAATCCGCAATCGGGTCATTCGAAGAGAACGCTGCGAGGAACGCGGAGATATCAAAGAAGTTGAGCTCGCCGTTTCCATCAAGGTCTGCCGGGCATGGGTTTTCACATGCGTCGGGGATGCCGTTGTCGTTGTCGTCGGTTGGGTTGATGTTGATGATTTTGAACACTTGACCAGAGAATACATCTGAGGTGTAGAGTTCGCCGTCTTCGCCTTCGCCGAAGGATGCGAGCCCGAATCCGAAGTTGAACTCGGTGTTGCGAGCGTAGCCGTTGGACGCATCAAGTGTCCAGACGGATCCGCCACAGTAATCACCAAAGAAGTAGAGTCCTTGGTATTCTTCACCGAGTTCACACCCGCGATAGACGTATCCACCGGTGACCGAACAGTTGCCCCCCGAGTGGTTGTAGACATGCTGAGGATCGGTCCAGCCCGTTGCGCTGCATGATGAGAACCCAACGAGCCCTTCGCGACAGCGCCAGCCGTAGTTCACACCACCGGTGTTGCCGATGTTGTGGTTGATTTCTTCCCAAGCGCTCTGCCCGACATCAGCGATCCACATATCGCCGGTATCGCGGTCGAAGCTTGTGCGCCATGCGTTGCGCAGGCCGTAGTGCCAGATTGATTCGATTGCGCCAGCGGTACCCACGAATGGGTTGTCTGCGGGGATCTCATAGTTCTGGTTTGGATCTGCCGGGAAGTCGTCGCCGCCATCGATATCGATACGGTGAATCTTGCCGAGCATCTGGTTGAGTCGACTCGCGCGGTTGCCTGGGTCGCCGCCCGAGCCGCCATCGCCCGCGGAGATGTAGAGGTAGCCATCAGGGCCGAAGTCGATCCAGCCGCCGTTGTGGTTTGAGAATGGCTGATCGTAGAACATAATGATCCGAGCGGTGCCCGGGTCAGCGATGTTTGGATTGCCAGCAGAGACCTGGTACTCTGCGATGCGTGTGTCGCCCCCGGAGCCGGTGTAGTTC
The DNA here is from genome assembly GCA_913062615.1 of uncultured bacterium. Taxonomy (GTDB): domain Bacteria; phylum Planctomycetota; class Phycisphaerae; order Phycisphaerales; family UBA1924; genus UBA1924. Next base: position 5,634 of record CAJXXI010000003.1, read on the forward strand.
ACATAGAACTTGCCTTCGCCAGAAGCGCCGTCGGTTGCGTAGTCAGGATGGAACGCAAGCCCGAGGAGCCCTTGTTCGTTGCCGCCGCTGTCGCCACCGACGACGGTGCCATCGATATCCATGAACTTCGTTGGAAGAAGGTTGCCGGCCGCATCGATGATGCGGATAGCGCCTTCTTGTTCGAGTACAAACAATCGTCCTGAGCCATCACCTGCGTTGGTGATGAATACTGGGCGGTCGATGCCGTTGACGACTTGTTGGGTTGTAAGCTGAGCACTGGCAGCTGTTCCGGTCGCGGCCAAAAGGCACGCACAAAGTACACGATTCATATTCTTCTCTCCTGATCCGTTGATGATGGGTCGCCCACCTCGGCGACGACACCATATTGGTCACTTGTTGGTTTCATGTTGACAAAAGCTGTCTGGTCGAAAAACGCCGGTTCAATGGGCGAATGCCCGTGATATATTATTCGTCTCAATTCCAGTCCGGGTTGCCCGCAAGCCTGATATCGGCATCACAATTCACCCAAACAAAGCCCTTTAGCGATTCAATTACGGACATCCTGCCGCGTATGCCTGCAAGAAGACCGAAATATCAAAGAAGTTAAACACCCCGTCGGCTTGTAAATCGGCACTCGGGTTCATCGCATTGAACGCCCCCAAGAACGCCGAGACATCGAAGAAGTCCAGGTTCCCGTCGCCAGTAAAATCGGCGATACAGATCGACGCACAATCAGCAGAGCCCGGCCCAAACCATGTGCCACCAACAAGATCGCAAGTCGCCAGATCAAACTGCACGCACTGCTCGGTTGCCGGGATAAAACACGCGCCGAAGCAAACGACATCAACACACGCCGAGCCCGGCCCGTTCCACACGCCGTCCAATGCGATCGCGTCTTCTTCGGTCAATCCCTCCATGCACGACCCATCGGGCAAGCACACAGCGCCGAGCGCATTGGCGTTGTCACAATCGATCACCGCACGGATCACCCAGTCGCCTGATACGCCGAGCGCACAGGAGTTGGTCCATGTCGAGCCGTTGACCTTGACCGTGTTTTTGCCGCCTTGGCATCCAGAATCCGACACGATCGAAGGCAATGTTGGATCAGTATGGTTGGATGTCAAGAACTTGAGCGAGACTACAAACTCTTCGCCAGCCGTGACCGGGATCGAGATCGGGATAGTCTGGTTCTCATCTTTATAGCGATATTCGTTGAGCCCGCCGTCGGTCAGCACCGGCCCGCTGAACGAATCCTTCACCGCACCGGGGTTTGGGAAGTTGCCCGCTTCATACACAATAATCTCGTCTTGCAATGATTGAGCGCTCGCACCGCTCAATGACCGCCAGAAGATTTGGATCGCGACAATGTTGCCATCACACGGGCTCGTCAGCCAAACGGCCGCTTCTTCGCCCGCAGCAAAGCACGGGCAGATCGCGACGGTGCCGCCGTCGACGAGCGAGTCATTCTGAACAGATACTTCATCAGCCAATATCGGCGAAGACCACGCAGCTGACAAAAGCAAAGCCGCGCCCGCAGCTGCGCGGAGTTTAAGTTGGAACATCGATTTCTCCTCCTGTTTCACACCAAGATACAAACACCGTCCCGATGCTGGATACGAGTGTACCACAAGATGCTCAAATACGAAGAAAAATCCCCCAAGTACCGGGGGATTCGATCATGCCTTGAGCAAGAATGCCCGGATATTATCGGGCAAAGTCTGTTCTTTTCATCTTTCGCTCGATCAGGTTTATGGGCAACCCGCACCGAAGGCGTTCAAGAATGCTGCGACATCGAAGAAGTTGAAGTTGCCATCGCCATTGAAATCGGCGCTCGGATCGTTCGCAGAATACGCCGCGAGGAATGCCGAGACATCGAAGAAGTCGAGCTCACCATCGTTGTTCAGATCGGCCGGGCATGGTATTGCACACGACGCGATCATCGAACAGAACGGCACAACCTCGGCGACATCGGACAACGCAAACCCGCCCACAGCACCCGGATCAGCAACAACCCACTGCATATAGAAAGTCTGCCCATCCATCGCCGGATCATCGAGCGGATAGAACATCGTCCCGAACCCATCGCCATTGCCCATGCCGTTGAGATCAATCGGCCCGACGAGTTCGTCCTGGGCAACCACACCGCTAACTGGTGGGCTGCTCGAAATCGCGACCCATGCTTGTGCGCCACCAAGTGCGAAGTCGAGCCCGATCTTGAACTCGGTGTTCCCGATATTGGGAGGCGTCACCGCGATCATCTTGGGCACGAACCCGCCGCTGCCCATTGAACCCGTATCAATCACCAACGGATTGTCAATCAACTCGCTCTGAAGCGTCGGGCGATCAAACGGGAAGGTCTGTGCCGCGAGCCGGGGATCTGTCAGCCCGGTGTTGAGGAAGTGTTTGACGATCTCTTCGTCCTCAGCAGAGAACAAAATCGGGAAGAACAATCTGAAATCTAAGTTCTCAGGGGAAGGCATCTGCCCGTTGCGATGCCCATAGAAATCGAAAACATCATCGAGGGATTCGAGCCCGCCGGTGTGCATGAAACGGTCACGATTACCCATATTCCGCAGCGAACTCATCCGGAATGCGCCCCGCTCAAAGCCCACCCCGGTGACGATCTGCCGACCACGATCTTCTTCAACCGGACGCACACCATCGACCGCAAACGCCATGGTTGTAAACAACGGGGCGACATGACAGTCATTGCATGTCGAGCTGCGATAGCGCTCCCAGCCAGCGAGCTGTTTTTCACTCATGCCATTAGAATCACCACCAACCCAAACATCCCAAGGTGTTTGGTTGGGGACTAATGTTCGTTCGTAGTTCGCAATCGCATACCCGATGCGCGCCGGCGTTACTTCCGGATCTCCGAAGGCTTGCTCGAAAAGCGCTGGGTAGGAATCGTTTGCAGCAATCGCATCAAGCATATCTTGAGGGATATCCGATGCGAGCGCCAACGGCTTGACGGTTTCAAGCTTTGCGGTTACATCCGCCCAGTTGCGACCCAGATGAGACATTTCCACATCATTGAGTATTGGCATAAGTGATTGAACTTCGAGCCCCGCGCTCGCTAAAGACAATGTTTCGCCGGTGAGCGGATCAATATAGCTCCCCTCAGCCCGCCCATCCCAGAACAAGTTCCCAGCGTACATTGAGATAAAGTTGCTCATCGAGCGTCGCCCGGTGACCTGAGGCTCCAGATCATACAAATCCGAACGTAAATACTCGCCATTCGAGTCTGTCAAGATCAAGCCCGGAGATCCCATTACATCGTCGGGGGTCGCAAAGATTCCATCGAAGGATGGGTTTACACCAATACGCGGGTCAACACCATCAGATTCTGTGATGTGACATGTGCCACACGAGATGGTGTTGTCGCTCGAGAGCTGTTCGTCCCAGAATAAGATTTTGCCCAGCACCCGCCGCTCTTCAATATTCGGATTCTCTGACGGTGCAAAAGGCTCCCAAAGACCAAAAAGTCCGCCTTCGGGATCATCACCAGCGACCGCAGAGCTACTGCTCGCAAATCCGATGATTGATCCGGCGATCAAGAGCGCCACTACGCCAGAGTGAGCGATAGCCAGTGGGAAGCGGTGAGTCATGTATAGGTCCTTGCGTGGTTTAGGAACAGATCGGTTTCCTCTATCAGTATACACACATACGAAGATTCTACAACCCAATAAAAGACAATCTAATCCGTTATTAATGCTGGTTATGGGGTTTTATTGGGCGAATGCCCTCCCCATCAGCCGGTTGATAGCCATCAAACGCGGATGTTTCGGAATTGCACCTTATCCGAAATGCCAAAATCCTGCAAGCAGATTTATAGAGATCACGCATAATTGCGATGCGATCCTTCGTCGAATAAGCTTACGAACCAACCAGCTCTTCATTGGTCTCAAAGCGGGACAGTGCAGCCAAAAGCTGCTCTACCTGCACCGGCGGCGGCATATTGAGCATCCGACGACGCAACGCCGTGATCGTCTGCAAAGGTTTATCTTCGATCAACAGATCTTCCTTACGCGTGCCACTGGCAGCGAGGTTGATCGCGGGGAACAGGCGTTTCTCAGCGATCTTGCGATCGAGGATCAGCTCCATGTTGCCCGTGCCCTTGAACTCTTCGAAGATCACCTGATCGCCCTGCGACCCGGTATCGACCAGGCAAGTCGCGATGATCGTCAGCGAGCCACCCTCTTCGGTATTGCGGGCAGCTCCAAAGATCTGCTTGGGCACCTCAAGAGCCTTGGAATCAATCCCGCCCGACAAGGTCCGCCCAGAGTTGGCGTGCTTGTTGGATCGGTTGAATGCGCGTCCCAGACGGGTCAGCGAATCGAGCACAATAAACACATGCTTGCCCGCTTCGACCATCTGCTTGGCGCGGTCGATGGTATTGACCGAAACCTCGACATGGCGCGCCACATCATGGTCATTGCTCGATGCGAACAGCTCGATCTGGTCCCGATCCCAAGGCTTGTCCCACGCCTCATCCCCATCACGCTGGGCTGCATTCCCATGAAAAGTCCGCAAGAAATCTGTCACTTCTTCGGGTCGCTCGTCAATCAGCAGCGCCATCACATGCACATCAGGATGATTCAGCAGCACGGCGGTGGTGATGTCCTTGAGCAGCGTCGTCTTGCCCGCCTTGGGCGGCGAGACAATCAGCCCGCGCTGTCCACGCCCGATCGGGCAGAACAGATCAATCAATCGACAGACCGGTGGGCACCCAGGGTACTCAAGCGTGAGCCGAGGCGCCGGGTCGATGCTTGTGAGATCAGCGAACTGCTTTCGGCTCGCGAAGTCCTCAGGGGACATCCCCTCGATCTCGATGAATCGTTCAACCACAGGTCTTGGCTGGCGTGGTCCAGATGGTCCTCGACCTCGGCGTCGTCGGCGAGGCTTTTTTTCGACAACCTCCACCTCGACATGAAGCCCATCGCGCAATGGCAGCTCCTCTCCGAAATGAACGGGGACAAACGGGTCGTCGGGAGCTTGAAGCGTCTTTGATGTGGTATCAGACATCTGTCGGATACGACCCTCAGAACGCTTTGGCCATTCCAAAATGCCGGTCAGCGTGGTTGTAGACATGTGTTTTCTTGCTCAACAACAGACCGCATGCATAACACACATTCAAATCTGAAGTTTCGTTTTGTGCATCTCGGTCTGATTGCCCAACTGGCAATCCAGTTGATGACTCAGCGGGGCATCTCGAATCTTTTTCGAGTCAAGCCGTCGACGCGTATGGATGCATTGTACACCATCTGTCCGCAGAATCCTACTTAATTCCCCTGTCATCGTACAGAACATCAATTCCACGTCTTGTCTGGCTTACTTGCTAAGATAGGGCGTCGTCTTTATTTGAAATGGACCGTCAGTTCACCCTGTGGAACCCCCATGCAGACCCTGCGAGGCATCCCAGTATCCGCCGGCTTTGTCATCGGCAAAGTGTTCGTCATCGAAGACGAAGCGCGATTACGCGTCAAAAAACGCGATATTGACCCCGCCAATGTCCCCGCCGAGCTCGAACGTTATGACTTTGCTCGGATGGCTTCGATCTCAGAGCTCAACGATCTCCACCAAACCGCAGCCGACGAAATGGGCAAGGAAGCAGCCAAAATCTTCCTCTTCCATATAGGCGTTCTCAACGATCCTTCCATTCTCACCCCGATCAAAAAAATGATCGAAGACGAGATGGTCAACGCCGAATACGCGATCTCCTCCACCTTCGACACCATCTCCAAAAAATTCGCCAATCACCCAGACTCCACCTTCCAGTCCAAGGTCGACGACCTGCGCGACCTCGCGTCGCGACAGCTCCGAAACCTCGAAACCAACCAAAAAATCTCGATCGCCAACCTCGATGAAGGCACGGTCATCGTTGCCCGCGATCTCACCCCATCGCAGACCGCCGGGTTCGATCGCACCAAGGTCGCCGCCTTCGTCACCGCACTTGGCGGCCCAACAAGCCATACCGCGATCGTCGCAGGCGCACTCAACCTGCCAGCAGTGGTCGGGGTGCGCAACCTCTTATCACAGGCCAGCGACGGGCAACGGATCATCGTTGATGGCGAAAAAGGACGCATCATCCTCGATCCAGACGAGGAAACGATCGATCAATACCACCAGGCCCAGCTCCGCGCCCGCCAGGTATCCCTCTCGCTCCATGAATACGCCGAGCTCCCCGCGATCACCGCTGATGGCGTGCACATCACGCTCCTAGGCAATATCGAGTTTGCCCAAGAAATCGACCAAGTCATCAACGACGGCGGCACCGGTATCGGGCTCTACCGAACCGAGTTCCTTTTCCTCACCCGGAAAACCGAACCCACCGAAGAAGACCACTATCAGGCGTATTCCGAGTGTGTGAAACAGCTCAAAGGCAAGCCTTTGACCATCCGCACAATTGATCTCGGGGCCGACAAATATACCCAAGAACAAGAAGAGAACCCCGAGCGAAATCCGTATCTTGGCTTGCGATCCATCCGGTATTGCTTGGCCCATCAAGATATTTTTCGTACCCAGCTCCGCGCAATTCTCCGCGCCAGTGCCCATGGCCCAATCAAGGTCATGTTCCCGCTCATCACCAATATCGCCGAGTTCCGCACCGGCAAATATTTCATCCGAGAAGAGATGGAAGAGCTTGATGAGCAAGGGGTTGCATACGATAAAGACATCGAGATCGGGATGATGGTCGAAGTCCCCGCTGCCGCCCTGATGGCAGGGTCATTTGCCCGAGAAGTCGACTTTTTTTCCATCGGAACCAATGATCTTGTGCAGTACACCCTCGCGGTTGACCGAACCAATGAGCGGGTCGCGTCGTTATATACCCCGATCCACCCTGCGGTGCTCAAACTTATCCGCGATGTCGCCCGTGCCGGGCGTCGAAACGACATCCCGGTGTCGTGTTGCGGGCAATCGGCTGCAGATCCAGCATTTGCAGCGTTGCTGCTCGGCCTTGGGGTGCGTACTATCTCTGCGACCAGTTCATCGCTTCCGATGCTCAAAAAGACCATCCGAGGCCTGACCGTGTCCCGTTGCGAACGGATTGCTAAAAAGGCAATCAGTTTCGATTCCGAAGCCGAGGCTGGCAGTTATGTCCAGTCAAGGCTCAGAAAACTTGTCCCCGAGGTGTTCGACGGGCGTCCCGTCGGCTAACTCATTTTCTCGTGGCCCCCCGCACAGTGTTTGCCCGTTTGGGTAAATCAGGCGGAGCCCGGAGATTGATCCTCGGCCAAAAACAACGACGCAGCCGTCGATTGAAACTCACCAAGAGTCTCATCGACAGGCCGCCGAGTATTTCCGGTTTGCTCGCGATGCGATTGATCTTGACACGATCAACCCCGCACCGAGCGCATAGCGTTTGTTCCATTTTGTGGAGCAATCGCGCACCGAAGATACGAAGTCGGCCGCTGCCACACTTCAGTGAGTATCGAGTGCCCATGCACCGCGCACATCTACAGACCCAAGAGAACTTGCATCGACGCACCTCCGCGTTGGCAAAGCTTTGTCTGTGCGCATCAACCGCTCACTGACCAACAAGGTCAGCACTACCTATGACAGACACACCAGAAAACACACCAGACAACAACACCGAGCCAGAAACAACTCCCAAGACTACAAAGAAAACCACCAAGAAGAAGACCACGAAAAAAACAACCAAGAAGCCCGTCGCCAAGAAGACCACCAAAAAGAAGGCTTCGAAGCGTGCTGCCAAGAAGACCGCCAAGAAGACCTCACGCACGAAGGTCGCCGAGACAGAAAACCAAGAGCAAGACGCTCCAGCGGTCGAGCCGATTGAGGAAGTGGTTGAATCGGCTCCAGAGATTCAAGAAGAATCCGCTCCTGAACCAGAAGCGCAAGATGAGTTTGAGCCTGAAATCGAATCTGATTCTGATTCGGAATCCGATTCAGAAGAAAAACCATCCCGGCGCCGTTCACGCACGAGCAAAAAAGCGGTTTCCAAGAAAACAACAAAGAAAACAGTAAAGAAGACCACCAAGAAGACAACTTCATCAAGGGTCAAAGCCGACAAGCCATTGCCCCAGGCCGAGATGATCATCAACTATGTGCCCGGCGAAGAGTGCCGAATCGCGATGCTCGAAGACGGCAAGCTCGAAGAGCTCATGGTCGAACCGACCGATCGCGTCTCACGCGTAGGCAACATCTATGTCGGTCGAGTCACCAACATCGAGCCCTCGATCCAGGCGGTATTCGTTGACTTTGGTACCGAAGAGAACGGGTTCCTCCATATCTCTGACCTGCATCCAGAGTACTTCGCCAAAGGCGAAGAGAAAACCGAACGCGTCGGCAAAAAAACCCCACGCAAGAGCCGACCACCAGTCCAAGACTGCCTCAAGCGCGGCCAAGAGATCATCGTCCAGGTCCTCAAAGAGGGCGTGGGTACCAAAGGTCCAACGCTCACAAGCTACCTTTCGATCCCTGGTCGCTTCCTCGTCATGATGCCCGGCATGGACAAGGTCGGCGTCTCGCGCAAGGAAGAAGACGAGGACAAACGCAAAGCCGCCAAGCAAGTGCTCTCCCAACTCGATCTCCCCGAAGGATTCGGATTTATCCTCCGCACCGCCGGTTTCGATCGCAACAAGGCCGAGCTCAAACGCGACCTCTCTTACCTTGGTCGGCTCTGGAAAGACATGGAATCTCGGCGCAAGGGCGGCTCAAAGCCACGACTGCTTTATACCGAGTCCGATCTGCTCGTCCGCTCGATCCGCGACTTGCTCACCAGCGAAGTCTCGCGCGTCGTGATCGACTCCGAGCCCGCACTCAAACGCGTCGCGCGGTTCATCAAAATCGCTGCACCGCGCTCGGGCGCAAAGCTCTCGCACTACACAGGCACCAAGCCAATCTTCCATGCCTTTGGTATCGAAACCCAAATCAACGAAATCCACGCCCGCGAAGTTGTGCTCCCATCGGGCGGGCGACTCGTCATCGACCAGACCGAAGCACTCGTCGCCATCGATGTCAACTCGGGCAAGTCTCGCTCAGCGCGCGATGCCGAGACCAACGCATTCAGGACCAACATGGAAGCGGTCGATGCGATCTGTCGCCAGTTGCGTCTGCGCGACCTAGGCGGATTGGTCGTCAACGACATGATCGACATGCGTTTCCATTCCCACCGCAAGCAGGTCGAAGAACGATTCCACGAACGCCTCAAACGCGATCGCGCCAAGTCGAGCACCGCGCCGATCTCAATGTTCGGGCTCCTCGAAATGACCCGCCAACGCATGCGTGGATCGATGGAGTCCCAGCACTTCGCCGACTGCCCGATGTGCCACGGACGAGGTTTGGTCAAACGTCCAGATTCGGTCGCTGCGAGCGCACTGCGCGATCTGGCAGCCCTGCTCGATTACGATAAAGTCCACCGCGCCGAACTTGTCGTGAACCCGCGTGTCGCGAGTTCATTGCTCTCGACCAAACGCCAAAGCCTCACACGCATCGAACTTCTCTCGGGCAAAATGCTCGATGTCCGCGTGTCCGAATCGCTCCCGATCGACCGCGTCTCGTTCTACGCCTACGACGCATCAGGCGCCGATCTGGCCATCGACAAACTCAAACCCGCTAAACGCGCCGAACCAAGCGTGGTCATCTGGCGTGACGAAAGCTCCGCCGACGGCTCATGGGCGATGGACCCGCTCGACGAAGTCGACGAAACCACAGTCCACAAACTCGCCGAGGAAATCGCACGAAAAGCCGAAGAAGCTGAACATGTGCAACTCCCCGTCGAAGGTGATCTAGATGACGACGGCGAACCATTCAAGAAAAAGCGCCGCCGCCGCCGTGGCGGGCGTGGACGCGGACGGTCTGGCGAATCAACCGATTCAGAAGATTCAAACGACACGACCGAATCGACCGAATCGAGAGATTCGAAAGAACAATCAGAAGATCGTCCTGTCGAACTCGATGAGAACGGCGAGCCGATCAAGAAGAAGCGTCGTCGCCGTCGTCGCGGCGGGCGCGGTCGTTCAGGCGAATCCGACAACAACCAAGATTCAAACCAAGATTCAAATCGTGATTCAAACCGAGATTCCAATCAAGAATCAGAACAAGAATCGAACACCGATACGGATTCTTCGCCAGCAGAAGCTCGCGAAGACCAATCCGATGATCGCTCAGACTCCTCGCCGCGTCCTCGCCGACGCCCACGGCGCCGACCAGCGCGTGGTGAGGCAGCAGCCGAAGAATCTAGTGGTGAATCATCGGGTCAGGCAGAAACCAAAGAAGACACCAAGCCCGAAACCGATCGTGTCACCGAGCCAAAGCCCGAACGCAAACCGCGCCGACACTCGCGATCGAACAAGCCGGTTGCCCAACAAGCAGACAAGCCAGAAGCCGCAGCGGCTTCGAGCAAGTCACCGAGCAAGTCACCGAGTAAGCCATCGAGCAAGCCGGCGAGCGAAGCCGACAAGCCCAAGCCTCGGCGCGGGCTCTACTCCAACTCCCGTCGTGTGCTCTCGGCGAGTGAACTCGCTCGGCTTGGTTTAGAATAACCTGCGACTAGGTAAAGGATTCGCGTGGGCACCAACGCCGCCAACCCGTCTTCAACCAAGCGTGTGCTCATCCTCGGGTCCACCGGCTCGATCGGTGTGCAAACCATCGAAGTCATCGAGCACCTCAACGCCCTTTATTCAAAGGGGAAAACGCCAACTCGCTACGAAGTGGTGGGGTTGGCTGCGGGGTCAAAGCACGAGCATCTCATCACCCAGGCAAACAAGCTCGGGGTGCGCGATCTCGCATTGATGCAATCGTGTGGCGACATTGACCAGGCCGGATTCAACTTGCGAATCGGGAAAAACGCTGCCCGACAACTCGTCGAGGAGGTGCCCTGCGATCTAGTCGTCGGGGCAATCGTCGGGGTCGCCGGGCTGGATTCTGTTCTCCGCGCTGTCCAGCTCGGCATCGATGTTGCGCTCGCCAACAAAGAGACCTTGGTCGCGGCCGGGGCATTGGTGATCGAGGCGGCGCAGCAATCAGGCGCCAAGCTGTTTCCTGTCGATTCTGAACACGCAGGCGTGTGGCAGTGTTTTCAATCTGTGTCTGGCACAGAGTATTGCCCGCCGATGCCCGCGCCAGATTCGATCGATCGCGTCATCCTCACCGCATCCGGCGGCCCATTCCGACAACACACACGCGAGCAAATCAACAATGCCTCGCTCGCCGACGCGCTCAATCATCCCAACTGGTCGATGGGTGCGAAGGTGACAATCGACAGCGCAACGCTGATGAACAAAGCCCTCGAACTCATCGAAGCCCATTGGCTCTTCGGGCTCGATGCCGACCACTTGGGCGCGGTGATTCATCCGCAATCGATCGTTCACGCGATGATCGAATGCTGCGACGGCTCGGTCATCACCCAGATGGGCGCGCACGATATGAGAGCACCGATACAGCACGCGTTGTGCTTTCCGAATCGATCGAGTGCATGCTCCTCAAGGCTCGATGTGACCAAGCTCGGACAGCTCGATTTCATCGAAATCGAAAACGAACGTTTTCCAGCGATCAATCTGGCGATGAATGCAATCACAGCTGGAGGCTCCGCCGGGACAATGCTCAACGCGGCCAACGAGCAAGCCGTGCTCGCGTTCATGGATGGGCGACTCGCCTTCGGGCAGATTGACCGTTGTGTCGAATCGGCAATGAACGAACTCACCATATCACCGATCAAAGACATCGACGATGTCTACCGAGCCGACGCAGTTGCTCGCGAGTGTGTCGAACGGAAGTGCGCCACGAAAGCGGGGGGGGGCGCATGAGTAAGTCTTCCAAACATTTTCAACCAAAAAAACCAAGTATCACCCCAGCCCAACACGCCCGTGTCCGCGAGCAACTCACCGAGATTCTCAAGCAGATCGCTGCCGGCCAACTCGATCGCGTCGCTTCGCCGATCACCCAACTCGTGCGTAAATACCCCACGCTCGCCGAGGTCAATCATGTCGCCTCTGGATTCTATTCTCAAACAGGAAAACGCGATCAAGCGTTCTACTACGCCCAGCGTGCTGCCGAGATTGATCCAACGATCGCCGAGTATCACAGTGCGCTCGGGACGCTCAATGTTCAGGCGGGCGAACACAAGCAGGCAGTTGTACACCTCCAAAGAGCGTTCGAGATCAATCCTGATTTTCATCAAGCCTTAGGCACGCTCGGCGTGTCCTATATGGCGATCGGTCAAATCGCCAAAGCAAAGCGCACGCTCGATCAATCCATCGAGCGCTTCCCCGATGACCCAGAAGCCATGATGAACCGTGCATTGCTCGAATCGGATATCGCCAATGCGCACAACGCGGTCGAGCTGATGCACAAAGCAATCGCTCGTTTTCCTGACAATCCAATTTTGCACGACAGCATCGCCATGTTTTCCTGCTACGACGACCAGCTCACTCCAGAGCAGGTTTACGAAATTCATCAAGCCTTCGGCAGATGCGTCCAATCCCGTGTCCGTACCCCAAGGTCCTATCCAAACACGCCAGAGCCAACCAAACGAATCCGCGTTGGATTTGTCTCCTCAGATTTTAAAACACACTCGATCGCTTACTTTATCGAACCAATCTTCGAGCACATCGATCACAACCGATTCGAGCTCTGTGTTTATCACACAAGCACGCATATCGATTCGATGACATCAAAGCTCAAAGCCCACGCAGACCTCTGGCGATCGTGCACATCAGGAATCGCCGCGACACACAAACAAATCGTTCAGGATCGCGTCGACATCCTCATCGAACTCAACGGCCACTTCGCATCCAACGCCCTGCCGATATTTGCAGCCAAACCAGCCCCGGTATCCGTCTCGATGATTGGCTACGCCAACACCACCGGGCTCGAATCCATCACCGCACGATTGGTCGATGCGATCACCGATCCAGAACCTTCAGCAGACAGGTTCGCTACCGAACAACTCGTCCGCGTTGAAGATTGCTTCTTGTGCTATCGCCCGCCGAAGGATTTGCCAGCGATCGAGCCATCAACCAATACCCGCCCGTTCACCTTTGGGTCATTCAACGACCTGCGAAAAATGTCTCCGAGCACACTGCGCACATGGGCAACGATCCTCAAGGAAAACCCAGAGACCCAGTTGGTGCTCAAGACATCGCGCCTCGCAGAGCAAGAAGTTTGCGACGATCTCAACTCTCGGTTTGAATCGCTCGGCGTGGAACCATCGCGTATCAAACTCCTGGGCAGAACCCCAACAACACGCGATCACCTCGCGCTGTACAATACCATCGATTGCTCCCTCGACACCTTCCCATACACCGGCACAACCACCACCTGCGAATCACTCGCGATGGGTGTCCCGATGCTGACGCTCATGGGCAACGCACACGCCGGGCGCGTGAGCGCATCGTTGCTCTGTGCAATCGGTCGATCTGATCTCGTTGCACCCGACGAACAAGCCTACATCGATCTCGCGACCAAACACGCACAGGCAGGTTTGCGATCACTCGAAGATCGTCAAACGCTCCAGAGCCAACTCAACAACTCGGTCCTCACCGACGAAGCGGGCTACACCAAAAAGATCGAATCAATCTTCGCTTCGCTCTGGAAAACATGGTGCGATAAACACACCAACACGGAGTCAAGACAATGAGCATCGTCTGGATCGCATCCTACCCAAAGAGCGGCAACACCTGGATCCGCTTCATGCTCTACTCCGCGCTCTATGGCCCCCCAAAATACTCGGGCGATGTCCCCACAAAGATCCCCGATCTCCACCGCAAACTCCCCTTCGTGAAACCAGAATCCGGCCCGGTATACATCAAATCACACTTCCAACTCACCGATAAACACCCACAGCTCAACGACACACTCAAAGCAATCCACATCATCCGAAACCCACGCGATGTGATGCTCAGCGCCCTCCATTACCATGTCCTCACCAACAAAGATCCAGCGGAGTTGGCAAAGGAATCGTTCATTAAATCATTCCTTCAAGTTGGAGGCGATCTCCATTGGAAAACCATGGGCTTCGGCACCTGGGCTTCCCACGCACGAACATGGCGATCAACCACACTGTTTCCAGTGCTCCCGATGCGCTACGAAGAACTCAAAGCCGACCCGCGGGCCCAACTCGTCCGCATGCTCTCGTTCCTCGAAGTTTCTCGCACAGACGAACAAGTTGACCAAGCGGTCAAAGCCAGCTCATTCGATTCGATGAAAGCGCTCGAGATCAGAGAAAAACAAGCCAACAAAGGCAACGAAAACGCCAAGCACATCTTCGTGGGCACCAAGAACGCCACACGCAAAGGCGTCTACTTCATGAACCAAGGTAAATCCAATCAATCCCTCGATCAACTCATCCCAGGGCTCGACGAAAAGTTCAACAAGTACTTCAAAGAAGCCCTCGAAGAGTTCGGCTACGCATCATAACCCATCAGCTCGCATGCACGCTGATAATCCTCATTCTTCCGGAACGCATCAAGCAGCGCATCGTCTATTGGTTTGCGTTCAAACGACTCAATAGTCTTGAGTGTCGAACCCCGCCCGAGTTGAACATGGGTGTCGCCGGTGATTGTGGTGTACGCCTGCCACTTGGTGCTGTATGAGGCATCAAACTTCAGATCAAGATCGTTGCAGATCGATTCAAGCACACCATCAGGGTCTTTCGTAAAATCTTCATACCGATAGAACCCGTGCTCGCTGGCATACTCAGCAAGCCGACGGCACCCAAGCAGGTACGCGTCGAAGTCGAGTTTTTGTGCAACGCTATCAAGTTGTATCAACGATAAATATTGATCAACCGGGTGTCGAACGGTCGTGACCACTTTGAGTTCATACGCTCCTTCAAGCGCATCGCTGAGCGCGAAGCCAAACTCTGGTTTCGCATACGGCACGCCGATGTAGTCCAGATGCGACCAGTCCCGAAGCACGAGCGTCTCACCTTTTCCGCTCGCTCGCGTCTCGCACAACGACACAAACTGAAGCATGTTCGGCGGGCGGATCTTCCATCTCAATATGTCTTTGGTATTGATCAGGCCAAACCACTGCTGGGCCTGCCTCATCGGTGCGGTTGTTTTGAGATCGCCCGGATGAATCTCCGAGATCAGCGCCACATTCTCCATGCACCCGATGCACTTGCCCACAAGGGTGCCGCCGGATCGTGCGAGGTTGCGCACAATCCGGATCACAGGCTTACGAGATGCTCGCTTAGCCATCATCAAGAGTTCGCAACTCCCTCATGCTCTCGCATCCACGCCCACTGCAACGCAAGCCCATCGCGAATCGAAGTTGTAGGCCGATACCCGAGCTCACCGAGCGAGCGTTCGAGGTCCGCCCATGTCCGCTCTACATCGCCCGGCTGCATCCCCATCTCTTTGATCTTGGGTTCTTTGCCAACTACTTCGCCAATCGTTGCGATCATCTCGTTGAGCGAGATCGGATGATTCCCCCCAAGGTTCCACACCCGATACCCATGCGCATCAATCCGCCGATATGATTCGATAATCCCCGAGACAATATCATCAACAAAGGTATAGTCTCGGCTCGTAGTCCCATCGCCAAAGCGATTGATCGTCTCGCCCTGGCTCACCAACGAGAGAAACAAACTCATCGCCAAATCCGGTCGCTGGCGAGGCCCAAAGACCGTAAAGAACCGCAGCATCCCGATCGGCAATCCACTCAGGTGATGATGCGCGTGGGCGATGAGCTCGCAGCTCACCTTCGTCGCAGCATACGGCGAGATCGGATGATTCACCTCATCCGTCTCCGCGAATGGTACCTTCGAGTTATTCCCATACACCGAACTCGACGACGCGCACACCGCCCGCTTGCATCCAGCATTCGACGCTGCGCTCAAGACCGATTGTGTGCCGAGAATATTCGTCTGCGCATACCCAACCGGATCAGGAATACTCGGACGAACCCCCGCCTTGGCTGCCAGATGAATCACCCCGGTTGCGTTCACCGCGTTCATCGCGTCTTCAAGCGATCCCTGATCGCAGATGTCGAGTTCGCGAAACGCAAACCGGTCATCCGCATCGCTGTCGTTGATCGCTTGCAGGTTGTGTTCCTTGCGGCTGCGCGAATAGAACGGGTCAAAGTTGTCTACACCCATCACCGTCGCACCCCGCGCGAGCAGTGCTTGGCAAAGGTGCGAGCCGATAAAGCCGGCGGATCCGGTGACCAAAATGTGTTCGTTGCTCAACATAAAAACCAAACTCGTGTACTCGTTGCCGACAATCTAGATCGGATCATATTGGCATTTCATTCCCATAAAGAACCAGCCCATAAAAAAAGCAGGGCGCCATGTTTCCACGGCGCCCCGCTGGAGGAGAGAGAGATATATGTAATGTACAAAATTTTCCAATCTCAAGTCAAAAGATCAGTATTTTGACCCCAAAGATCACCTAAATTGAAGCAAAAGATCGATGTACGCCCGTTGTTCGTGTCCTTTTCTGCGCCAGCTTTGTGGATATTCATGTTGGCTTCCCCCCCAAATCACGATAAAGTATGAGTCAGTCAAGACATCGCTTTGGTTATTTGTCCGTGCAAGGGCACCAATACGATCCCAACGACCACCAGAACGTGACACCTCCGCCCCCATGCACAAGCAAGCAACGCAAGCAGAACCTACCGAGCCAGATCAACCTCCCCCCGCTGATCAACCATCTACCTCGATCACGGTCGAACTCTTCGACGCGCTCTCGCTCATTGATAACCACACCAGAACAACGCTCGCTGATCTCGCGTCGCGCGCACTCGCCCAGCTCCCCAACCAAGGGCAGGTCCGCGTGAGCATCGTCAACGACGAACGCATGAGCAGTGCGCACGAACAGTTCTCAGGCATCACAGGAACCACCGATGTCCTGACCTTTGATCTTGCGCCCGAGACCAAAACCTTCGATCAAAAAATACTCGATACCGACCTCACCATCTGCTTCGACGAAGCAATGCGCCAAGCAGCCGCACTCAACCACCCCGTCGAGCACGAGCTCCTCCTCTACATCATCCACGGCACACTCCACTGCCTGGGATACAACGACCACGACGATGACGAGTATCAACGCATGCACACTAAAGAAGACCAACTCCTCGCCGCCCTCGACATCGCGCCAACCTTCTACAAGCCAGCCTTCAACAAAGAGAACACATCAACGCAACCGGAGAACGAATCATGATCGCAGGCTGGTGGCTTATCGCAGGATTCATGCTCGCGTGCATCTCGGGGCTTTTCGCCTCGCTGACGCTCTCGCTCTACACGCTCTCGCGTATCCGCATCACATCCCAGCTCCAAGATTCCGATCACGATGCAGCCAACACCCGCGTCCGCGCCATCCTCGAGGACATACAAGGGCATGCTGTCGCGATCGCGTTCTTTAAATCCATCTTCCGATTCTCCACCGCCATCACGATGGTCTATTGGGCAACCGCGATGCGCGCCCAAACCACACCCGATGCCATCTCACTGACCATCGGGCTTTTCTCCACGATCGTTCTGCTCTGGATTTCCTCTACCCTCGTCCCGATGGCCATCGCCAATCACGCGGGCGAACGCGCGATCATCCGACTGAGCCTGCTCATCCGCATCGCCCACATGGTCTTCGTCCCTGTGCTCCCGCTCTGGCACTTCACCAACGAGGTCATCCGCCGACTCTCGGGCACCGAACACAACAACAAAGACATCGCCATCACCGGATCCGACCTTCGCTCCATCGTTGTTGACAGCGAAGTCGAAGAAAAACTCGACGAGGTCGAACGCGACATGCTCGAAGCCGTCGTCGAGTTCCGTTCTACATCTGTTGAACAAATCATGACCCCCCGCACCGAGATCAACGCCCTCGAATACACCGACGACCTCAACGAGGTCCAGGCATTCGTCGACGAGCACGGGCACTCTCGCCACCCGGTCTATTCCGAAAATCTCGATCACATCGAAGGCATGCTCTACGCCAAAGACCTCCTCCGCTGGATCATCCACCACGGCAACAACGGCAAGCCCTTTGTCCTCTCCGAAATCCTCCGCGAACCATCCTTCGTCCCAGAGACCAAAACCGTCCGCGAACTGCTCACCCAGCTCCTCGCCGACCAGGTCCACATCGCCATCATCCTCGATGAATACGGCGGCACCTCCGGGCTCGTCACTATGGAAGATATCGTCGAAGAAATCTTCGGCGAGATCCAAGATGAATACGAAGACCCCGAAGAATCATCAGGCGTCGAAATTGATCAGGCCGGCACCAGCGCCGAAATCGACGCACGCACCGAAATTGACGACGCCAACGACGAGCTCGAATCCATTGGCATCGAACTCCCCGAATCAGACGACTACGACACCGTCGCCGGCTTTATCAATACGCTGCTCGGACGCATCCCAGAACAAGGCGAAGAGTTCGACCACGAATCACTCCGGTTCGAAATCCTTCAAGCAGAACGCACCCGAATCATCCGCCTACGCGTCTCGAGTGTGCCCGAAGATGACGCGCACGAACTCAACGCTATCAATGCCGACGCAGATTCATCATCATCCTAATTTATTAAACCTGGCGACAGCTCAGTCTTCATCGCCAATGCGTTTTCGTGATGAATCTTCAGCATTCAACCCAGCGATGTGCGCGATACACGACAGCTCAACGCCTCGGGTCTTCTTGAGCTTGCGCCCGATCGATTCGCGATGATTCTCGATCGTCTTGACCGATCGAAACAACGCCCCAGCGATCTCCTTGATCGACATCTTCTGTCCAAGGAGTGCCAACACCTCAAGCTCGCGTGGGGTGAGCGATTTAAGCTCGCCGAGCTGAATAAAATCAGAGTTGAACACTTCGTGCTCACCCTCAAGAAAGAACTTCGCTTCTTGGGTTGCGGGGATGCGCCGCGTGATGACAAGCACATGTTCTTTGTCCCCATCGCCGTCGGCATCGATCAGGCTCATCCAACTAAACTGCTGCTTCCCATGCCAAACAGTCCGAAGCAGGATCGCCTCCCCGGTGGCTTTGATCTTCTCAAAGAGCTGAATCCGTTCGTCAACCCATTCTCTCGGAAAATCTAGGTCGTACAGCGATCGACCGGTCAGCGTGTTTGGGTCTCTTGTTTCATTAAAGAAGACCCGGGTAGATTGTTCGTTGATGTAGACCAAGGTGCCGTCAATCGTCACCACCGACACACCCGTAGTAGGGTCGGCGGTAAAAATATTCCAGATATCAGACTTCAAGTTGTCTTTGTGTGTGAGCTCGGTCATGCGTGAACCTTCAGTGGAGAATCAGGATTCAATAGACACGCCAGCGGGGCATGCCCCGCCAACCATCCTATCATAAAAACGATGAATCTCAAAATGTATAATACGATGACGAAGAAAATGGAAGCCCTTGTGCCCGCAAACCCCAAAAAGGTCCTGTTTTACTCTTGCGGCCCAACCGTTTACGACGATGCTCATATCGGTAATTTTAGATCTTTTCTAGCAGCAGATCTTTTACGCCGATGGATCGAATCTCCACTCTGTACCCTAAAAAATTCAGATGATTCTCTCCACTCGGCCCCAAGAACCGTCGTACAGATTATGAACATCACCGATGTCGGACACATGACAGATGACGAAAATGCGGATGGGGGCGGCCAAGACAAGATGGAGGTCGCTGCAGAACGCATACTCGAAGCAAAAAAAACTGGCAAAATCCCCCATAACGCGGGGGTCGACCAATCAGACCCCTTCACCATCGCACGCTACTACGAAGCTCGATTTAAAAAAGACGCCATCCAACTCGGGCTCAAAGTCGCCATCGATGATCGCGATCGAGATTCTGAAACACCAACATTCATGCCCCGCGCCACCGACAATATCGAAAATATGATCATTGTCATCGAGCAGCTCCTCGCCGACGGATTTGCATACCCCGCGGGCGAACCCGGTGCCCGGGCCATCTACTTCGATGTCCAACGCTTCGAGCAGTACGGCCAACTCTCGGGCAACTCCATCGAACACCTCAAAGGCGGCGCCGGTGGCCGCACCTCCACCTCCAACACACAACAAAAAAACCACCCGGCCGACTTCCTCCTCTGGAAAGAAGACGCCTCACACAAAATGAAATGGCCCTCGCCAATCATCCCCAACCTCGCAGAAGACGAGCAGTGGGGGCAAGGCTACCCGGGCTGGCACATCGAATGCACCGCCATGGCACTCGCACGCCTCGCGACCGACGGGCTCAAGGGAGCCCGCAAAAACCACGCCCAGATAGACATCCACTCCGGCGGCGAAGACAACATCTTCCCACACCACGAATGCGAAATTGCCCAATCATGCTGTTTCACAGGCAACGACTCCTTCGCCAGACACTGGTTCCACCCAAGGTTCCTCAAGGTCGAAGGCCAAAAGATGTCCAAGTCCAAAGGCACCATGTACACCCTGGGCGACCTCACCGCCAAAGGCATCGACCCCGCCGCCATCCGCCTAGAACTCATCAAAACCCACTACCGCGCCAACGCGGACTTTTCGATGCAAGGCTTAAAAGACTCCGCAAGAACCGTCGAACGCTGGCGCAAGTTTGTCGATGCCGGTGCACAAGCAGGTGCCGGAACAACCGACGAATCCGTCCGCGACGGGGTCGCTAAGGCCATGCACGACGATCTCAATATCGCTGGCGCTTTGGGCATCATCAACAAGTGGATCAAGGACACCCCAAATCCAACCCAAGCCGACGCAGCACTCTTCAAGGTGTTCGACGGCTTCCTCTCAGTGCTATCACTTAAACAACTCGAACAAGCCAGTTCAAACTCCGGAATCGCCCTCTACCAACCCGGCGTCACCCCCTCGGAAGAAATCGAATCCCTCCTCATCGCCCGGCGCGACGCCAAAGCGTCCAAAGACTGGGCGGCCGCCGACACCATCCGCGACCAACTCAAAGCCATGGGGCTCTCCATCATGGACAAGCCCGCCGGCCAAGTAGAAGTCGCCCCCATCAACTAACCCCTTCTCCTCTTCCTTCCTTCCTTCCTTCCCTCTCGCCTTCTCTCTCGCCTCCCCCGGGCCTCCGGGGGAGGTGGCATGCGAAGCATGACGGAGGGGGTCTCCCTTTTCCCCCTCAATCTTCCTCCTATTCCCCCTCTTTCTCTTCTCTGTACCTCTGCGAGATCTTTACGTCCTCTGTATTAAACTCTTCTCTTCCCTCTCCATCCTCTTCTCTTTTTTGCTTCGAGTTCTTCGTGCCCTTCGCGTTGAACTCTTCTCCCCCCAATCCCTATTTCCCCCCTACCATCCCCCCATGCTTTGGACCCTCTGGCGAGCCATCACATTCGAGTTCTGGCGATTACTGATCCTCACCGTTTCAGTCGTTGTCGCGACCATCGCATTCGCCATCACCATCAAACCACTCGCCGACGGCTTGCTCTCGATCGACCAAGCCATCCGGTTCATGTTCTACGCCATCCCGCCGATGCTCGCCTACGCACTGCCCTTCGCTGCCGGGTTCGCCGCCACCCTCTCTTATCACCGCATGTCCTCCGAGAACGAGATCACCGCGGTCTACGCTTCGGGCATCTCGCATAAAAAACTCCTTTTCCCCGCACTCGCTTCGGGCATCGTCCTCGCCGCCGGCATGTTCACGCTCAACGACCAGGTCATCCCAAAGTTCCTCAAAGAGATGGAACGGATGGTCACCCAAGACTTCGCCAAAATATTCGTCACCTCGCTCCAAAGCGGCGAATCCGCGATCATCGGCAACAACGAGATCCATGCCGACTTCGTCCAACGCTCAGAACTCCCCGCCGGATCGCCCATCATCGAGCAATATCTCCTCATCGGCGTCGTCCTCGTCAAAGCCGAACCCGACGGCACCGTCACCATCGATGGCACCGCCAAAAGAGCCTACATCCAAATCCGACCCGCATGGTCCCTCGGCGACGAAGACCGCGCACGCATCGATGACGACAACGCCACCGCCGTCCTGATGAAGTTCATCGACCTCACCATCAACCGCGAAGGCTCGCCCATCACCGTCGATCCCTTCACGCTCCCCGCCTTCGCTATCCCGCGTGTATTCAAAGACGATCCAAAGTTCATGACCAGCTCCGAGATGCGCATCCTCCGCGACAACCCAGACCAGATGAACTTTGTCGATTCCGTCCGTGTCGATCTCGCTAAAGGCATCGCCTCGATCCAGGTCTTCCGCGAGGTCGCGTCCCAAGCAAAGCAATCCGCCGCGATCGAGTTCACCTCCATACACACCGGAGGCAAGGTCTCCATCCTCGCCGGCGGGTTCAAACCAACCCAAGGCCAATGGATCCTCAAGCCTCACCAACAAACCGACCGAATCGAGATCGAAATCCTCGATGCCAACGGCCGAATCGATCGACTCCGCGCCAAAAGCGCAGTCATCCACCCAGAACACGCCTCGACCGACGATCCACTCACCGCGGTCGCAGCAGCAAAGCCCACCCTGAGCTTCACCCTCGCGCTCACCGGCGTAGAAGTCCTCGGGTCGATCGAAGAAGACCGCCCAAACACCGAAATAGATTCCACCGAATACACCGGGTTGCACTTCCGCCAAGACCCACTCGACCAAATCCTCACGATACCCTCGACCGAGCTGATCGAATACGCCCAGCCCTACATCAATCCGTCATCCATCGAATACGCCGAGTTCCTCGTTGCTCCCGCTGCCATGCTCGAGTATCGCCTCAACGATCTCCAAAAAGAAATCCTCTCCAAAGTCCACGAACGATGGGCGATGGCATTTGCAGCAATGATCATGGTACTCGCAGGCTCAATCATCGCCCTTCAGCTCAAAGACGCCCAACCACTCGCGGTCTACCAATGGTCTTTCTTCCCCGCATTGGGCACCATCATCCTGATCTCATCAGGGCAACAAGCCATCCACCAAGAAGGCGCTGTCGCCATACCTTTGATATACTCGGGCGTCCTCGTCCTCTTCGTCTATGCATGGTTCGCCTTGCGAAAAGTAAGCAGGCACTGAGATGACACAACAAGCCAGACCTCCAAAGACGCCGTGGTGGAACACGATCGCAGCCAAACCCATCGCGGTTTGGATTTTTATCCTCACAATCCTCGCCTTTCGCATCATCTGGCAGATCATCTCCCCCTACACCCTGATCGAAGACGAAGCACACTACTGGGAATGGTCGCGCAACCTCGACTGGTCCTACTACTCCAAAGGCCCAGGGGTCGCGTGGGTCATCTGGGCATCTACCTCGATCTTCGGACACACCGAATACGCCATCCGTATCCCCGCAGCTGTCGCTGCAGCTCTGGGCACCCTCGCGGTCGCCAAAATCACCAAAGATCACTTCGAAGACCAGCGCCTCGTCTTCGTAAGCGCACTCCTCTACGCCTGCGTCCCCGGATTCGCTGTCGCAGCGATGATCATGACCATCGACTCGCCCTATATCGCTTCGTGGGCATGGGCATCCTTCTTCGCCCTCCGCGCAATCATCAAAGGGCATCACAAAAGTTGGCTCTGGTTCGGGCTCTGGATCGCCATCGGATTCATCTTCAAATACACCATCCTCCTCCTGCTCCCCGGCGTGCTCCTCGCCATCTTCATCTCACGAAAATCCACACCCAAACTCAACAACAAATACCTCGCCCTCGGCCTGCTCGTTTCACTCCTCGGGCTCGTCCCCGTCCTCATCTGGAATGCAAACCACGACTGGGCAACCGTCCGTCATCTGCTCGGGCACCTGGGCGCCCCCGGAGGCGACACCCAGCCCACCGCCGCCTACCGCGCCGATCCGTGGACCATCCTTTGGATGCTCGAATATGTCTCCCTCCAGATGCTCGTCGCCGGCCCAGTCATCCTCCTCTCCGTCTTCGCACTCATCAACGCACGCAAGCATGCCAGCGAGCACACCCAGCTCGTCATCAAAGCCCTCGTCGCGATAGGGCTGCCCATCCTCATCTTCTACTTCCTCGTTTCGCTCGTCACCCAGACCGAAGGCAACTGGGCGATGGGCGCGTTCGTCACCCTGATCCCCGCAGCAAGCTGGGCCGTCCTCGATGGGGTGACGCGCGTCGATCATCCCGTCAAGTTCGCATGGGGCGCATCCATCACCATCGGCATCATCATCCTCATGCTCTTCCCCGGCGCGACCTGGCTCTCCAAACAACCACTCGTAGGCCCGCTCGTCCCGCTCTACCGAATGACCGGCATGCGCGAGCACGCCGTTGCGGCAACCCAATCAATACACAATCTCCGAGAATACAGCTCCCAAGAACCACTCATCATGTCCGAGCACTATGGCAGGGCCTCGCTCCTCGCCTTCTATCTCCCTGGGCATCCAACCGTCTACTGCACCAGCGCACAAGTCGGAGGCCGAAAAACCCAATACGATATGTGGACCCACACCGACCTCGCCAACCCCCAAACCCTCGCCGACATACAAGGAAGACCCGGCATCCTCTTTGGCGGACGCCCAGACCAATGGTCCTGTGCGTTCGATACCCTCTCCAACGTCGGCAAACTCGAAGCCGAACCCAAAGACGACAAAACCACCTTCATCGGATTCAACTTCCACACATTCGATTCATGGACGCCGCCAAACACAAACGATAAAACACAATCACCATGACCTACCGATCCCCCAAAGAGAAAAAACAACGACGAGCCGTGCGCCTGCGCACGCTCGCGATCGTGCTCGCTGGGTTCGTCATCTTAACCCTGCTCGATTTCCCCTTGCTCCACATCTTCTATATGGGCGACGACCGATCGATCGAGCACCATGATTGGTATCGTTTCCTCCGTATCCTCGGATTCCTAGGCACCTGGGCCGCTATCGGGTTCGTCTTCATCCTCCACGATCGAAACCGCCACCGAGGTGCAGCTGTATTCCTGAGCGCACTGACATCGGGCGCACTCGCCGAACTCGCCAAGCTCATCTTCGCCCGCGAACGCCCCGTCGAGGGCAATCAGATCCAAGAAGGCTGGTACCACTTCCGTGGGATGTTCTCCGGGTTCGCCGATGGCTCAAACCTCGGGCTCCCATCCTCCCATGCCGCCGTCGCCTTCGGCGGGTGCCTCATGCTCGCCGCCTTCATCCCCAACTCCCAAAGATTCCTCATCCTTCTTGCCCTGGGCTGTGCCATCACCCGAATGCTCACCGGCGCCCACTTCGCCACCGACATCTACCTCGGGGCAATCATTGGCTGGCAAGTCGCCCTCCTCTACACCAAACTCACCCCCCAAAGATACACCGCGATCTAGCCTTCCTTCCTTTCTTCCCGTCTTCCTTCTGCTCTTTTCCGTACCTCTGTGTTGAACTCTTCTCCCTCCCAATCCCCATTCCCCAATCTCTGATCCCTATCCTTCCCCATCCATGACAATCCTCGACCGCTACATCGCACGCCAATATCTCTTCAATGTGTTCGCCCTTTTGGTGATCCTTTTTAGCTTTGTGCTCGTCATCGATGTCTCGCTCAATCTCGATCGGTTCCTCCGCATCGCCGACAGGCTCGCGACTTCAGACGCCGGCGATGCCCCGGGCGCAATCCGCCGATGGATCGTCACCCTCCTCCTTATCGCTGATCTATGGTGGCCCAAGCTCCTCCAACTCTACAACTTCCTCATCGGCATGGTCCTCGTCGGCGCGATGGGCTTCACCTTCTCCCAGATGACCAAGCACCGAGAGTTCATCGCCATGATGGCGGCCGGCGTCGGGCTTCATCGTGTGATGCGCCCTGTCATCGTGATCGCCCTGTGCTTCACCGGGCTCCAGATCATCAACATGGAGTTCATCATCCCCAAGATCGCGCCGCTGCTCGTCCGCGATCATGGCGAAGCAGGAACTAGGCAGCTCGGGTCCGCGTCCGTCCCCCTCACACTCGACGGCTCGGGCACCCTCTTCCGCGCCGCCTCCTTCGATGCAGACACCGACACCCTCACCGGCGTCTACATCCTCGAACGAGATAGCCAAGGCAAAGCAACCCGCGCCATCACCGCAGACTCCGCCACCTACCGCGACGGCGGGTGGGACCTCGCCACCGGCCAAGCCCAATCCCGAGGCAAAGCCTACATCGAAAAATCAGTCCCCATCGCCCGCATCGAATCCTCCCTCGACCCAACAGAGCTCCGCATGAACCGCTACGAGTCCTACTCGCAAGCCTTGAGTTTCATGCAGGTCTCCCAGATGCTCAATCGCGATACCCTGACCGACCCGGCCACACGCGCACGCTACACCCGCATCAAGTGGGGACGCTTCGCCGTGATGATTTCGTCCCTGCTCGCATTGGTCATCGCCATGCCCTTCTACATCACCCGCGAGCCAAAGAACATGGTCTTGCAATCCATCAAGTGCGCCCCCATCGCCATCATCTCCCTCATCGGCGGCGTCCTCGGTGCCTCCGCCTCCATCCCCGGCATTCCCCCCGCCCTCGGAGTCTTCATCCCCGTCATGCTCCTGAGCATCATCGCCATCTCCCAAGTCAGCTCAATGAAGACCTGATTCTGACTTTTGCTACTTCACCGAACTTTCACACGAAACTTCTTGCTTCTCACAACAAACACACGATGATAACCTTTGTGCCCATCGCACGAATCGGAGTTATCCCATGGCCTCAATCGTCTTCTACTTCCAAGTCCACCAGCCACACCGCCTAAAGCCCTACTCCGTCTTCCACACCGACCCCTTCTACTTCCACGAAGAGGCCAACGCCCAGATCGCCGAAAAAGTCGCTGACAAGTGCTACCGCCCGACGACCAAGCTCATGCTCGATCTCATCAAACGACACGAGGGCAACTTCCGCATCGCCTACTCCATCACAGGAACCGTCATCGAGCAATGGAAAAAATACACCCCCGATGTCCTCGACCTCTTTGTTGAGCTCGCCAACACCGGGTGCGTCGAGTTCGTCGCCGAAACATACTACCACTCGCTCAGCTTCCTCTACTCCCAAGACGAGTTCGCCCACCAGCTCGACATGCACACCAACCTCATCGAACAACACTTCGGCCAAACCCCAAAGGTCTTCCGAAACACCGAACTCATCTACGCCAATCAACTCGCCCAAGCCCTTGCCAAAATCAAAGACAAGAACGGCGACCCAAGATTCCTAGGCACCATCTGCGAAGGCACCGACACCCACCTCGGCTACCGCTCCCCAGCCCACATCTACCAACCGCCCGCACACGACGGCCAACCCATCATGGGCCCAAACAACCGCCCCCTAGGACTCCTCCTCAAAAACTACAAACTCTCCGACGACATCGCCTTCCGATTCTCAAACAAAGGCTGGGAGGAATACCCACTCAATGCCGAAAAATTCGCCAAATGGGTGAACCAAATCAACGGCGACGGCTACCTCTGCAACCTCTTCATGGACTACGAAACCTTCGGCGAACACCAATGGGCAGACACCGGAATATTCAAGTTCCTCGAAAAACTCCCCGAAGCAGTATTCGATGTCGCCAAAAAAGCCGACGGCTCAACCGAAAACCACTTCATCACACCAAGTGAAGCACTCCAACGCTTCGACCCCGTCGGCGAATACGATGTCCCCGAGTTCATCTCATGGGCCGACACCGAACGCGACCTCTCCGCCTGGCGCGGCAACGCCATGCAACACAACGCCCTCGAAGAAACCTACCGCGTAGAAAAAATCATCAAAGACCGCCTGATCGAGATCAAAGCCAACCCCGACCCAAAGCAATCAACCGAGATCGACCACATCCTCACCGACTGGCGCAAACTCACGACGAGCGACCACTTCTACTACATGTGCACCAAATACTGGGCCGACGGCGATGTCCACAAATACTTCTCCCCCTACGACTCCCCCTACGACGGCTACATCAACTTCATGAATGTACTCGATAATGTCAAGACACGACTCGCGAAGGTGTAATTTAGGTTCAAGGTGCTTAACACATAGTCCAGCTCCGCAATAGATCGACGGAGTGTTTGTCGAGAAATAATAATGTTGATTGTTGTTTGTGCCGTAAGACACACGCGTGAGTTTCATTTCCGATTTGGTTTATCCATATCGAAGTGGATTCTCGGGGATACGAGGTTGTAGAAAATGCTTTAGGGACACAGATATGAACCTGGTCGATGAGGACATATCCGTTTCGCAGTGGGAAAAGACCGAATATTGGCCATGCTACCATAAAGAAGCTTAGCGCGAATATATCGACGAAGTTGAATAGTTCGGTGTATGATTTGTTTGTATAAATAAATTGATACAAATAAACTGCAAGCATAAAAATAATACAACTAGCTACACTGAGTTTTGTGCGGTCAAGCTTCAATCCGCTGAGCCGATGGACTTCGTGAAAGAGTTCGGGGTTAGGTTGAGAGCAAGCAGATAGCTTTGGGTATTTTGTGTGCACCGATTTTTTGTAAAAATAAGGCACAGAGAAAAAGACCACGATGGAAAAAACCAGTGTTATCATGTTTGATCCTTCTCTCCGCGTTTAAATTTATGTGGGAATATCTGGGCAGTCGTCACCAAATGCATCGTGAGCGGCTTGTACCGCCCGGTCGTATGCGCGAGCGATGGCGTCTCGAGTGTTCTCGTATGCGTTAAAGCAAGTGTTTAATGCAAGTTGCGCCCGTACGGTAGCCGCAATTCCGCAGCCTCCCATGGCAACTAGTGTTACCAAAGGGGCTATCCAACGAGTGAGAAAAGTCACGCCTACTGCGCCCCCTCCTGTGCAAATAGCCAGTTCGGCAATAAGTTGATTATTCATATTCTTTACACAGGTATTGTAAGTGCCGATTGCGTCCTCCAAATCTGCGAGTTGTTCGTTCGCCGCATCTACTAAGGCTTGAGCACAATCTATTGCAGGCCCTGCATCTCCGTCTATAAACTGGGGCTGGAAATATACCCATTCAAGATCGTCAATAAATGATTGGTTGACAGTGTCTAGTATGAACAGAAATCGTACACGCTCATTGTCATCGAGTCGCGTTCCCTGCCAAACAAGTCCGGCAATGTTTATAGTTGATATAGCGGTGCTCATTGTTCCGACAAATGAAAGTATGTTGGAATCGTGTTCAGCTAAAGAGGCGATGTCGTCAGGGGTCAAGCTGCCGCCGGCCAAGTCGACATTGGTTAGGCTCGCAAACCGAATAATAAACTCATTGTCGATAATTGTTGATCCTATAAAATCAAAAAACACATCACCCTCATTGATTTCGTCGTCAAGATAATATCCAGCTTTTGAAACATCAAAGGCGTCGTCGAAGAGGGTGTCGGAAATTGTCTTGTTGAATTTTACAAAATCTCTGAATGGGATAGGCTGGATATTGAATGCTTCATCCACAGATACTCCGGCTTCGACAGCATCCAGTGCATCAACAACCTGCTCAGCTGTCTGCGCCATCGGCTGTACAGGTTCTGCAAGCCTCCCAGATGCTTGAAATACAGGGAATGTCATTGCACTCAAAATCAACATTGTTCCGAATGTCGGGTTTGAATACTCTTTTCTCTCTTGAATCCACTTTGTGATTCGATTCATACGAAATCTCCTTATGTATGCGTACGAACACCTTGTTCATGACGCGTACAACAGATTGCAAGAAAATTCTAATTCTCGTAAACAGTGATTCGCTAAACCACAGGACTGGGTTTTTAACGACAGAACTATATCAAAAGCATAGGCATTATGATAGCGAAACACAGAAATGAGTTTCTCTCCGATTTGCTTATCCACAATACATCCCTGCTTGTGCGCTTTTCTCCCCTCATCAACCACTCCCGTGCGCAAAATCCATGTGCTCCACTCCTCCCCCCTTGAGCCGCACCGCCGATGTGCGATAATTCCTGTATGAGAATCAACACAGATCAAATCGAATCAAAGCCAACACTCACCAACGAACTCCTCGAAGACCTCCTCGACCCTTCCATGTCCGCCTTCACCATGTGCAAAATCCACAGCCTCTCCCTCACCCAACTCGCCGACCTGCTCGAATCCGAAACCTACTGCAACCTCACCGCCGACCTCGAGCGCATCTCAAACGCCCGCATCAAACTCATCGAACCCGAATCCCGCGCCCTGGCGAGCGCCCGCCTCGCCGACCAACTCAAAGACAAACCAACAACCCCCGCCCACGCCGAAACCCAACGCAAGTCCGCCGCCAAAATCCTCTCTTCATCTCTGGTGGGACGGGCTTCCAGCCCGTCGTCCCCAACTCTCCTCCCCCGGGCCTCCGGGGGAGGTGGCACGCGAAGCGTGACGGAGGGGGCCTCCCCTTCCACTTCTTCTCCCGCCTCTTCACCCACCACGCACAATACCCAGCCCATTGCGGATCGCGCCCCGCTCATACCGGGCACTGTGCATCGCCGAGGTGTCGAGCAGCTCGCCGAGTTGCACGCGGGTGATCGGAGGCAAACCATCAATCCCGAATCGTCGACTCAAGATAGTTCGATCCCGCTCGTCGAGTTGATCGAGCACCGATCCGAGCCGAGCATCGGGCATCAGCCAACGATGCCAAGGGTTGACAATGTGTGTCCAATCGACGATCGCATGCCCGGGCGGAATCCGGCGCATCGCCTTGCCCGTGCTTGTCGGCTGGGCAATATCAGGTTGGTGCGAAGCAAACCGGGTGACCGCCAAACCAACCGGAGCCGCGATTCGACCTGTATGTGAAGGGTTATACCGATCAATCGCATCGCTCGCGACCCGGATCCCGCCGAGCAACAAGAACGCAGCCCGCGATGGATCGAGCGTGTCGATCAACCCTTCGATCTGGATTTCGATTGTCGAGAGCACCAAGTGCAGCTGCGAACGGACGAGTTCTATCTTGAGCATCCCGGCATATCGTAGATCGGTTTCGATTTCGTCGAGTATCGGCCCAGAAGGTGTCGAACGATTGAGTGCTGCAAATCGATTCCCCGCGCGTGTCATCAGCAGCTCAAACGCCTTGCTCCGCATCTGTTCTTCATACACCACCGTAGGCTCGCGCGTCCGCATGGAGCTGATGAACGAGCACAGGTCGGTGTCGCCCTTGGTCATCAGCCCTTGGTTGACCGCTGGCGAATCGAGCACAGCATGGTCGATCGGCTCTTCGCCGATCGGCAGATCAAACGATCCGATCAACCCGGCACGCGCCGAGTTGATCGCGCGGAGGGTCGCGTTGTGCGATCGCCGAGCGTGCGCCGCGATCTGCGAAGGCTCGATCCCCCGCAGCACCGCCCGCAGCGCGAACATCTGATCGCGCGAGGTGGTTGGTCCTGGGTCGGTAAAGATCGGCTCGGCCCGTTCGTGATCGATCCGGATCAAGGCTTTGCGGATACCCTCGTGCGAGTGCCCGGTCCGCATCGCAATCCGGGCGGCGGCTTGCGAGCGAGAGTAGTGCAGCCGATGCCGATACCCGATCGCCCAGCGCTCGAACTTGGCGAGCTGGGATTCGACGATCCGATCAAACCGGGCGGCCTTGCCCAGCCGTTTGGTGTTGAGCGTTTCGAACCATTCGACCGCCGATCGCATGAAGATGACGGATCGGCGTCCGCCCCCGAGATCGAGCCGACGGGCGATCAGTCCCAATCGCCGATACCGCTCGATGGTTTTGCGCGAGACGCTCCAGCGTTTGGTGAGCGAGTCGATTGTTTCGTAGGGCTCGTGGATGTCGTCGGTGGTTAAGCCGGCGGCTTCGGAGATTTTTTCAGCGATGGCCGACAGGTCGCCCCGGAGCGCTTCGCCGGGGACGAGATCCGGCGAGGTGATCTCTGGGCGATAGCCTGTGATCCGGAAGACGATCCAGTCTTGTGGGTAGATGCCTTCGGG
>CAJXXI010000004.1 GCA_913062615.1 uncultured bacterium
CCAACGCAGGATGCAAGATCGGGATCATGCCAGGGTATATCCATACGCATATCTCTGAAGCACCGACCGGCAAGAGTGTTGGGATTGTGTCGCGTTCGGGGACGCTGACTTATGAAGCCGTCTGGCAGACATCGCAGCTTGGGATCGCGCAGTCAACCTGTGTCGGCATCGGCGGCGACCCGGTCCGCGGGATCAATCACATCGATTGCTTGCGGATGTTCGAGGCTGACCCGGACACCGATGGGATTTTGATGATCGGCGAGATCGGCGGCGAGGACGAAGAGGCAGCAGCCGAATACATCAAGAATCATGTGACGAAACCAGTCGCGGCGTTTATCGCTGGGCGGACAGCTCCGGCTGGAAAGCGGATGGGTCATGCGGGAGCGATTATTAGTAGCGGTGCCGGCGGGAAGCCGACGGGGACTGCGGATACGAAAATTGAGGCACTGCGGGCTGCGGGCGCTGAGGTTGCGTTGAATCCGAGTGAGATGGGTGTTGCGATGGCCAAGGCGATGGGGATCGCGGCGGTGACGGCGTAAGAAGAGTTAACATCCAATCAAAGGGTGCCATGCAGGTGACGAAGTCTCCTGCATGTTTTTATAGATAAACACATGTCTCTCAATCGCATCAGCAATCCGAATCATGCTCGATTCTTGACAGCATCCACTTTTCGTCGAACGAAGTTGTTTGATTCAGTCAGTATCCGTGACGACTTTGTTGATCAGCTTCAAAGTTCGCGAGAAAAGCATGCGGTCTTGCTCTACGCATGGGTCATCATGCCTGATCATGTGCATTTACTTGTTCGAGAGCCCCATAGCGGCGATATTGAGCCGTTCCTTCGATCGCTTAAAACTGGATTTGCCAAACGGAAACTGATCGAATGGAGACAATCAGATCCTGGACGGATCAACCAGCTCACAAGCCCGAAGGGGCAGGTTCGATTCTGGCAACGCGGCGGCGGGTATGATCGTAATATCAACTCTGATATGGAGTTCAATGAGAAAACCGACTATATTCATATGAATCCGGTGCGGGCGGGGCTTGTAGAACGCCCGATTGATTGGGTGTGGAGTTCGGCTCGTTTTTGGTCGGGGGATGGTGAAGCTCGGCTTATTTGTGATTATAGGTAAGGGATCAAAGACATGCAGGAGCCGGGGACGGCACCTGCATGGCACCCGCCCAATCAATCTTTGATGATCTCGCCTCTGGCCATCACGAACTCAATATTGAGCATGACTGAGATGTCTTCGAGGGGATTCTCGGGGACGGCGATGATGTCGGCGGCTTTGCCGGCTTCTATTGTGCCGGTGATGTTGGAGATGCCGCAGAGGTCGGCGGCGTTGATGGTGGCGGAGATGAGGCAGTCGACCGGGGTCATGCCGGCTTGGTTCATGTAGATGAACTCTTGGGCGTTTGTGCCGTGGGCTCCGACACCGACATCGGTGCCGAAGGCGATGTTCACGCCGGCAGCATATGCACGCCCAAACGACGCTTGGATCAACGGACCGACAGCAGCAGCTTTGGATTGGATTGCGGGTGGGAAGTACCCATCGATTTTGGCTTTGTCTTCAACGAACTTGCCAGCATGGATGGTGGGGACGAGGTAGGCGCCGTGTTCGATGAAGAGGGCGATGGATTCGTCGTCGAGGTATGTGCCGTGTTCGATCGAAGAGACTCCGGCGCGGAGGGCAGCGTTGATGCCGTCGGTGCCGTGGGCGTGGGCAGCGACTTTGCGACCCATCATGGTGGCGGCTTGGACGATTGATTCGAGTTCATCAACGAAGAACTGTTGGTCGACGCCGGCAGCGGTTGGGGAGAGGACGCCACCGGTCGCGGTGATTTTGATGAGATCAACGCCTTCGCGGATTCTTGCGCGGACGGCTTTGCGCGCTGCGGCTGGGCCGTCGGCGGTGTCGAGGTGGTCGGCGAGGTCTGGTCGGAGGGCGGGGGAGAGTGAGTTGGTCGGGTCGCCGTGCCCGCCGGTGACGGAGACGGGAGGTCCGGAAACGAGCATGCGTGGGCCGGGTATGATGCCTTGGTTGATGCGATCGCGGAGTGCGAGGGCGACTGAGCCTGGCGACCCGACATTGCGGACGGTGGTGAACCCGGCCATGATGGTTTTTTTGGCGTTTGCTACGCCGTCGATTGCGGCGTGTGCTTCACCTTCTTGCATTCGTGCTCGCATGCGTTCGAGCGCGGGTTTGATTTCGCCGGTGAGGTGTGTGTGGCAGTCGATGAGTCCGGGGAGGACGAAGGATCCTGAGAGGTCGATGATTTGGGTGTTTGGTTGGTCGGGGAGCCAGGATTCGACGGTGATGTAGCCTTCGCGGATTTCGGAGATGATTCCATTGGTTATGAGGACGGAGACTTGGTGTTGTGGCTTTTCGCCGGGGACGGCGATGAGGGTGCCACAGTGGATAATGGTGTTGTCTGATCCGGTGTTGGCGGCAGAGACAGGTGTGGTAGTGATGATTGCGGCGGCGATGAATGCTTGGATTGGGCGCATGTGGTGTTTCCTTATATTGTTTGAAGAGGTTACCACAGAATTGGGGTGGGCGTATCGGGCGCACAAGTTGCGCGTGGTCGAGTTGGGTGGTAGTGAAACTGGAGGGTGAAGGGTGTTTTTAGGCTTCTAGCGGCTATCGGGGAAGGGCATGATAATCGATACGTAGAAGGCGGGTCTATTTTTGCCTTAATGCCAAATGGTCTGGGTATTTCCCTCTATTGGGGTGTGGGTATTGTCGAGATATACCCCATCAAAGAAGGGGTGCTCCTTCTGTTCATTTCGAGTTGCTCGGTCTCGTTTTATCTTCTTATGGCTACCAATCACGATTCATCACATGATTCTGCTCACGCCGCTGTAGTCGGCGGGTGGTCTCGTCTTATCGACGGGTACTTCGCGGTGGTGCTGGTGTGTGTGATATCGTTGGCGACCTGGATCTCGGCGTATACACATATCTTCCATACATCTCAGCGTGCCAAAGCGATCGAGCATCAAAGGCAAGTAGTTGAGATTCGGGACGATATTTTAGAGCGGTTTGAGTGTTATCATATTGGTCTCGAGTTCGGATTGAGCTTTATCAACTCGAGCGACTTTGTTTCTCGCAGCGAGTGGGCGCAGTTCTACAACGATCAGAGGCTTGAGGAACATTTTCCTGGGATATTGGGATTCGGGTTTGTCGAGGTTGTTGAAGCTGATCGGGTTGATGAGTTTGTCGAAGCGGTCCGGAGCGACGGCACACCAGCGTATCGTGTGCATGCGTTTCCTGGATTTGATGAGCCCGATGAGGATGCGACCAAGTATCTGATTAAATACAATGTGCCGGCGTCGAGGAATCAGAGCGCGTGGGGTCTTGATGTCGCGGCCAGGCCAGCAAACAAGATTGTGTACGATCAGTCGCGTGATTTGGGTGGGATAAGCGTGTCTGATCCGATTCAGCTCTTCCAAAATGGCGAAAGCGAATGGGGGTTGGTATTTGCGATGCCCTTGTATCAAAAGGGTGTGGTAGTGTCGACACTTGAGCAGCGGCGTGAAGCGATCGTCGGTTGGGTGGTGGCGGCGATCAGTCTCGATCGTTTCTTCGCATCCGAGTGGCCTGAGGGCTGGGATAGGTTTGATATCCAGGTCGAGAGCCGGGCTGGCGGAGTGATCTATCAATCTTCTGATTACATTCCGGGTGGACCAAATGCAGAGCGCGAGGAAATGACGCGTATTTCATTGCCGGTCGATAATCTGCCGTTGGTGTTGGGTGTGGCGCCAAAGCAGCCTGCAAAGGTCTGGGCAGCATCTCGGCTCGGTGGCATAGTTCTATTTAGCGGGCTCTTGATCACGGTGTTGTTGACGATGATTACGTGGTCGTTGACACGAACACGGGCCAATGCTATTGGTATTGCTCGTTCGATGACGAGTTCGATTCGAGAGAGTGAATACCGTTTGCGGGTGTTGGCGCTCCAGGCGGACGCGGCGAACAAGGCAAAGACTGAGTTTCTGGCGAATATGAGCCATGAGATTCGTACGCCGATGACGGCAATACTTGGGTACAGCGAGTTGCTCGAAGAGAAAATGACTGAAACTACGAGCACATCAACTTTCGAGGCGATCGACGCGATTGGGCGTTCGGGCAAGCACCTGATGAAGATTATTAACGATGTGTTGGATCTTTCCAAGATTGAGTCTGGCAAGTTCAGTGTTGATATTGAGCCATGTTCAATCCTTGAAGCTGTTCATGATGTATTAGCAGCGATGCAGATAGGCGCTCGGAAGAATGGTCTTGACTTGAGTGTGGAGTTTAAAAACGAGATTCCCACACAGGTTTATACTGACGGGTATCGGATCAGGCAGATTTTGTTGAATCTTATTGGTAATGCGATCAAGTTTACGCCGACTGGAACGGTGAAAGTGGTTCTTGATTTGGATGATCAATACATACGTGTTTCTGTAGAGGATTCTGGTGTTGGTATTCCTGAGTCAGAACTTGAAGGGCTCTTTGATCCTTTCGAGCAGCTTGATAGCTCGTTGACACGCAATCATCAGGGGACCGGGCTTGGGCTCACTATCTCTAGGCATCTCGCTCAGATGCTCGGGGGGGGAATCGAAGTTGAATCATATGTGGGAGTTGGTTCTACATTTACGCTTACCATCCCCGCGAACTGTCTGCCCGATTCATTGTTTGCAACCGAGTTGCCCAATAAGGGGGGGGCTGATTCAGATGATAGTGCGCGTAAGCCTCGTCTTGAATCGGCCAAGCTCTTTGGGCATGTGTTGTTGGCCGAGGATGGGGTAGATAATCAGAAGTTGATCTCGCGGGTGTTGCGCAAGGCGGGGTTGGATGTTGAGATTGTTGAGAATGGTCAGCAGGCGATTGATTTTCTGAGTCAGCCTCACACGATTGATTTGGTTCTGATGGATATGCAGATGCCGATTGTTGACGGGTATGCAGCGGCCCGCGAGCTGCGTGAGCGTGGGTGTGATCTTCCGATTGTCGCGCTCACTGCGCATGCGATGGCGGGGTCGCGGGATGATTGCATGAATGCGGGGTGCGACGATTACGCGACCAAGCCGATCGAACGAGACAAGCTCTTTGAGATTCTCCGTCGTTTGCTCGATCAGGAAATCGCCCGTAAGCCCGCGGCTTAGAGTGTTGTGTGGGTTGGTGGCGGTGTCTGAGCCATGAGAATCTTGTGATTAAAAAGTATTTGTGAGAACAAATGTGCGTGCGCGATGCGCATAGCATGTGCTATGGCACGGACACTCAAAGAACAGATCGGTAAGCGAGACGGGTTCGCGTCGGCTCAAGAAGAGGCGATGCTGAATGTGTATCGAACCGCGTCGTATTTGAGCGGCCCGGAGCACGCGTTGTTCAAATCATTCGATCTTTCACCCGCATCATACAACCTGCTTCGGATTCTTCGCGGGCACGATCGGCGCGGAGAGCGTGATGGTGTGCGGGCTTCAGAAATCGGGGGCGAGATGGTGGTGCGGATGCCCGATGTGACCAGGCTTGTCGATCGGCTTGAGGCGAAGAAGTTGGTGTCTCGGCGGGTTGGTGCAGACGACAAGCGGGTGAAGTTTGTGAAGATTTCCAAGCGTGGGCTCGGATTGCTCGAGCAGATTGGTCCCAAGATTGATCGGCTCATTGATGATCAGCTCGGGCATCTGTCGGCGAAAGATGTCAATGAGCTGTCGCGGCTGTTAGAGCTGGTTCGCAATGAAGATGGCGAGAAGAAAGGTCTAAAATGACGCGAGTAGTTGTTGTGTATCACTCTGGGCAAGGGCACACCAAGGCGATCGCGCAATCGGTGGGCAAGGGTGCAGCGATGGTTGAGGGTGTTGGGGTTGATGTGCTCAATGTTGATGATATTCCCAAGCTTGAGGGTGATGGAACCGGGCAGCCCGAGTGGGAAACGCTCAACAGTGCCGACGCGATCGTGTTCGGATCCCCGACCTATATGGGCAGCGTGTCGGCGGCGTTCAAGGGGTTTATGGATATGACGGGTTCGCTTTGGTATGTGCGCAAATGGATGGATAAGTTGGGTGCCGGGTTTACGGTTGGCGGCGGATTGGCGGGCGATAAGCAGGGGACGCTTCAGTCGCTGCACACCTTTGCATCCCAGCACGGGATGGTGTGGGTGTCGATGGGGATCGGGGTTGGTGAGGAAGGGATTGATCGGCTTTCGAGTTCGATCGGGCTGATGGCCCAGGCGGATGATGGGCCAGCCGACGAGACGCCTCCGCGTGAGGATCATGTGACTGCTGAGCGGTTTGGTGAGCGGATAGCGAAGTCGGCGGTGCGGTGGGGGTCAGTTTTTTGGCGTCAAATGCCTAGTTCTGGCCGAATAACCGCGATAATCACCCTGCGGGGTGATTTTTAGTTGTGATCACAAATAAAATTGAGAAGCGGTGGAATAATTGTGTCGATGGGGCTATTTAATTGTTGTAACAAATAATAATCGATTCTCCAGCAAAAGGGGCAGGGCATGATCACGGTACGGAAAAGCTCAGATCGCGGACACTTAGATCACGGGTGGCTCGATGCTAATCACACATTCAGCTTTGGGCAGTTTGTTGATCCCGAGTGGATGGGGTTCCGGTCGCTTCGGGTGATCAACGAGGACCGCATCGCAGCCAAGAAAGGCTTTGGCGAGCATGGGCATCGGGATATGGAGATCATCACTTATCCGATCTCGGGCGCGTTGCGTCATCGTGATTCGCTCGGCAACGAAGAAGATATTGAGCATGGGATGATCCAGCGGATGAGCGCCGGGTCGGGGATTCGGCACAGCGAGTTCAATCCGGGCGACGAGAAGACACACATGCTTCAGATCTGGATTGAGCCGAGAGAAACAGGGATTGAACCAACGCATGAATCCCGTCGGTTCCCGATTGTCAACAAGCCGGGGCGGTTGCATTTGCTGGCGTCGGGCGATGGAGAAAATGGATCGATGGTGATCCAGCAGGACGCGTCGCTGTCGGCTGGGGTGTTTGGGGTGGGTGATGTCGAACAGGTATCACTTGAGTCCGGTCGCCATGCATGGGTGCAGGTTGTTCATGGCAGCGTGCGTGTGCTCGGGGAGTTGCTCTCGACGGGCGACGGGGCCGCGATTAGTGAAGAAGGATTGGTCGAGTTTGAGTTTGAATCACCGAGCGAGATTCTTGTCTTTGATCTCGCATAACGAAATACACAGAAGTTTAATCACAGGTTACTCCACACAGAAAGAAGGATTACGATGACACAGACAACAACAACAGTGAGCCAGCGCGTTGAGCAGCTTCAGGGTTTTATCAACGAGGGCAAGATACTCGAAGCGATGGACGAGTTTTACGGCTCGGATATCTCGATGCGAGAGAACAACGAGCCTGCGACGGTTGGGCTGGCGGCGAACATCGTCCGCGAGAAGGAGTTTCTCTCGGTGGTGAAGCAATGGAACTGGACCAAGTGGCACGCGGTCGCGGTCAACGAGGACACGGGCGTTGCGTTCTTGGAGTACTCGTTCGAGTTTGTCAATACCGATGATCAGACGATCACCTATGAGCAGGCAACGGTTCAGCGGTGGGTCGATGGGAAGATTGTTTCCGAGCGTTTCTACCACGGCTAAGGTGGTCGCTCTGATTCGTGTGTGCATGCACCCGGGCTTTGGTCCGGGTGCTTTGCATTACAGGCGATCTTCTGGGTTGGAGCCCGGGCCGTGGAGGCCGTGTTGGGGCTTGGCTTTGAGGGTGGACGCGCGGGTGAGGGCGGATTTGCCGAACTTTGCGATGATGGCGTCGGTTGCTTGGTCGACCGCCTTGTTCGCGTTGCTCGATTGGTCATCGAAGAGACCTGCTTCAGCGGGGGATTCGGTGAGTTGAGTTAAACCGACGCCGATGAGGCGGACGGGGCGGAAGGTCTTGGCCCAGTGATCGAAGAGGGATTTGGCAGCGTTGCGGATCGTGTTTTTGGTTTTCGATGGTGAGTGAACAGGTATCGATGGCGGCGGTGCGGTGGGGGAGATCAGCCTATCGCCCTCAATCAGGGTGATGGCGATTAAAAATCATATTTATATGAGATTATGGCTTGTCCCCCCTCCACCGTTGCAGTAGCCTGATGAAATGTATAGATTTCGATCATGTATTGTTGCGATGGTATTTGTTGTGGGTGTGGAGGCTGCTTTTGGTCAAGAACACTCATTAGAGCAGCTTTTTCGGAAGCACATAGATGAGTCGCGAAAATTCGTATTGCATGAAAATATTGAGATATCCATGGACATGTTGGTAGGGATCAGGCTGCTAACTGACAAGGAAGTGGATAAGTTGAGCAGGCTTGCACCTACAGATATTGGTGCCGAGCATAGATATGAGAAATATCTTTCGCAAAGCAAGGCTGGTGGAGAGGCAAGTCGGTTCGAGTTATTTTATGGGAATTCGGACTTGTGGCGATTAAATACTACTCCGATGACATACTCGGTTGTGCCTTATGTCGACCGGGCATCTGGAAGCGACGGGGATTGGATTCTTTCGTCGTATCAACTTCAAACATCGAGAAATTGGCGAGGTGTAGATGAAGACGCGGGGTACCGGCCTCAGGACAGGGTTGATCTTGTGATTAGAGGCATAGGTGTGATGGTCGCGGGGGTTCCGTGGCCGGTTGATATGGAGTACTCAATTCTCAGTATCAATGATAAAAATGGGCAATCTGAGATACTTCTTGCTGTAGGTGAGGGGCAATATCGTTTAACGGTTGAAGTTGTGGGAGGCGGTGACCGCTTAAGAGTTAAGCGTGTAGAAAGTCTTCAAAGCGATGGGGCGAAGCCTGGGGTGGGGGAGTTTCAGGATTGGGAATATTCTGATATTTTGGGCGTGGATGTTGCCCGGACTTATATTTCAATATTGCCGAGTGGGCAGATGGAGAAAGAATGTCGATTATTCCATATTGGAAAGTTGTCAAAGGATCTTGATGTGATTACTCGATCGCCATCAGCAGATGGGGTTGATGAGTTTCGCGGTGCGGCGACATATACCAGTGTAATTAAGCATACGGCGGGTGATCGTGTAAATGTAGACCACGAGTCAAGGGGCATAACGAGTGTTGTGGGCTTGGATTATGATAAAAATAGAGATTATTCGTTTGTGTTTGTAGTGTCAGTTGTATTAGCCGCAGTGTTTGCGGTCATGGTTGTTCGAAAACGATCTGTTTGAGAGGTGTAAAAATGAAAGTTCAGTTGTTTGGTTTGGCAGGGGTGTTATTGTTCGGAACGGTTGCTGCGGCAGAGTGTTGGGACTTATTTTCGTTGGGAAATGCATGTGATATTAATCCTTGTTATCGAAACGGTGTTTGTTCAGGAATTGTTTCGGACACGATAGATGAGGAGGTATTTATCGCTGTTTCTGGAAGCCCGGGTCGAAAAAAAGCGCCTAAAAATTATTTGTGCCTGCAAGAGTGGACAGGACGTGATCAGTTTCAAAATTGCGGTACACCAAAGAGTTGCGAAGGGTTAGTTTCGGGTGATATTTTGACCGGGGGACTATGTCCTGTTAGTGGTCCCGAGTAATTCGTAGGTGGAACGATTATGAGACATGTATTCTCGACAGCGGCGGCATTCCTTGTCGCCGCTTTTATGATCTTTGCTGGAATCTCAAAGCTTGTGTTCTATGAGGAATTTGAAGCGGTGTTGAAGGATTGGTTGATCTTGCCTCAATGGGGATTGCCGATGATCATCATCGGGGTGCCGTTTCTTGAGATCATGCTTGGTCTTTGGCTTGTTTCTTCGCGATCGGATTGGCGGCCTCGGGTGTTTCTCATAGCGCTCCTGTGTGTTTTCACGGTCACGGTGCTTATCGAAAACAGCTACAGCGGGAATGTTTCGTGTGGGTGTTTGGGCCAGGCGATGGATACGCCAACGAACATCGGTTTGCTCGTTTTACGAAATATGGGACTGTGTTTGGCGTTAGTATTTCATCCATCCCTATTTACAAAGTTAGGGCGATATGCTCAATCGAAGAGAATCCGGATACACGCTGATTGAACTCTTTGTGGTGATCGTAGTAATTGCGGTGTTGATTGGGATTTTGGTGCCCACGCTCAAGCATGTTCGACGCAGTTCGCAGGATGCGGTGTCGCTTGCGAATATGCGCTCGCATACACAGGTGATGCATTTGTATGCGGGTGATTTTCGTGACTTTGCACCGTTCTTTGCCGACCCTAATGCGACTTATTCTGTGGCGCGGGGCGGGGGGCTCACGGTGACATTCGAATACT
Organism: uncultured bacterium; assembly: GCA_913062615.1. GTDB lineage: Bacteria > Planctomycetota > Phycisphaerae > Phycisphaerales > UBA1924 > UBA1924. Next base: position 10,236 of record CAJXXI010000004.1, read on the forward strand.
TTGGGAGTGTTGAGATGTGGGTGGTGGCGTTGGTTGATCGGTATTACGGGTTGGGGTTTGGGACGAATCAGTGGGACGAGAATATTGAGTGGAGCGTGTTTGCTCGCCCTGGGGTTGATGGGCACTTGTATCAATACAGTCCGACATTTTTGGCGCGGCCTCAGTATTGGAATGAGAACACACGAGCCGAGGGGCAGCTGGGAGCGATTCGGATGAGCATGGTGCGCTATGCGTCTTCGAAAGCGTTGTTGTTAGAACTCGACGAGCAGCGGAGTTTTCCGGTTTGGGGTTCGAGGGGTTTGCTGGGTGATCGAGGGTGGGGGTTCTCGTTTGTTGATGGATCGGCGCGTCGGCCTTCGGCGGATCGACTTGTTCAGCCGTACCATCGCGGGGAGGGTTCCGCGCATGGCGGGAGGTTTAATATCGGCGTTGTTGGTATGCATACCGAGGATGGCGTGCTGGGGCGTGATGTTGAGTGATTTAGCCGAACGCGTTGAATAGATTTATTGCGGGCGGTCTTCTGGGTTTGAGCCGGGGCCGTGGAGGCCGTGTTGGGGCTTGGCTTTGAGGGTGGACGCGCGGGTGAGGGCGGCTTTGCCGAACTTTGCGATGATGGCGTCGGTTGCTTGGTCGACTGCCTTGTTGGCGGTGCTCGATTGGTTGTCGAAGAGCCCGGGTTCGGCGGGGGATTCGGTGAGTTGGGATAAGCCGACCCCGATGAGGCGGACGGGGCGGAAGGTCTTGGCCCAGTGATCGAAGAGGGATTTGGCAGCTGCGTGGATGGTGTTGGTTTCGTTGGTTTGGTTATCGAGGGTGGTTGAGCGGGTGATGGTTTCGAAATCGCCGAACCGGACTTTGATGGAGATTGTTTTGGCGTAGCGTTCGTGCTTGCGCAGGCGCGACGCGACATCGACGGCTTGTCTCGCGATGATCGCGCGGACTTCGTCGGCGTTATCGAGATCGGTCTCGAAGGTGTGTTCGTGGGAGATGGATTTCGCGCCGCGGTCGATGCGGACTGGGCGGTCGTCGATGCCTCGTGATAGGCGGTAGAGTTTTTCGCCGAAGTCTCCTAGGCGTGCGGTGAGGGTTTCGATGGGGAGCCCGCGGAGCTGGGCGACGGTGTGGACGCCGAGGCGTTCGAGGTTTCGTTGGGTGGATTTGCCGACGCCCCAGAGTCTGGAGACGGGGAGTGGGTCGAGGGTTGATTGAATGGTTTCGTTGGTGATGACGGTGTAGCCGTCGGGTTTGTTCATGTCGGAGGCGAGCTTGGCGAGGAACTTGTTGGGCGCGATCCCGACGGAGCAGGTGAGGTTGAGTTCTTGTTTGACGAGTTTGCGGATTTCGATGGCGATGGTTGTGGGGGAGCCGAAGAGATGGAGTGAGCCGGTGACATCGAGGAATGCTTCGTCGACGGAGATGGGTTGGATGGCGGGGGAGAAGCGTTCGAGGATTTCGAAGACTTGTTTGGAGACTGTGGAGTAGACGCCGTGGGAGCCTTTGACGAAGATGGCGTTTGGGCAGAGTCGTTTGGCGATTGATGATGGCATGGCCGAGTGGCACCCGAAGACGCGTGCTTCGTAGGATGCTGCGGCGACGACTCCGCGTGGGCCATCGCCGCCGACGAGTACGGGCTTGCCCCGCAACTCAGGATGATCCCGCTGCTCAACAGAAGCAAAGAAGGCATCCATATCGATATGAAGAATAGAGCGGGGAGGCATGGATGATTAATCAGGTGTTGGTGGCTGATAGTTTGGCTTGAGCGTGGCCGCGAAATCTCGAAGGACATCCAAGGTTTGGGTATCCAGCGTGTAAGCGTGGTCATCGATTGATAAGGAAAGTGATTCAGAGTTAATCGCGTTTACTAAAAAAATGATCGGGATTTCGAATCTCAAAGTCTGGTCGTGATCAACATCATACGAAGATAGGTGGAGGTGAACTATCTCATCAGATCTCAATGTAAACCGGGTATTCGCCCAATCGTCAAAAGATCGTCGGTATGACCCGCTGGCAATTAGATCAAGTTTGATTGTTGGTGCGTAGTAAAACTGCGGATCATAAATGAGAATGTAAGCGCTCAGTTTAATCTTCAATTCAGACGACAGCATGATTCCGTCGGGTTGCGGCTCGATGATTATTGAGTTTGTGTTGACTCTTAAGTTAGAGGAGCTTTGGTCGAATACCAATCGGTTTTGAATTTCGACAGATGGTTCTGGGTAATCAAGGTTGGTAATCCGATCTTGTTCTTTTTTGTCAAGGTAATAGCGTATGGGAAAGTACAGCCAGCTTACACTGCCTAAGAGAAGAAGCCCGGCAATAAAACATGTGACCGGGCGGGCCCGGCGTAGTTTTTTGTCTCTGCGTATATGAAACGAACTCTTCATCATGGTTGTCTCACAATAATCCCAACGAGTCGGTCATTTGGGGGCCGTGGCGGTTGGATGTGGCGGATGGGTCGAGCATGGTGTCGAGGTCGGCGGGGAGGATGATTCGGAAGGATGCGCCTTTGCCCGGGGTGGATTCTAAACGGATGCGGCCTTTGTGTTCGTAGACGATTCGTTTAGTCACGGCGAGCCCGAGCCCGGTGCCTTTTAAGCCTTTGGTGGTGTTGAAGGGCTCGAAAATCCAGGCGAGTTTGTCTTCTTCCACGCCCGGCCCGTTGTCGATGACGGTGATGGTGGCGGCGGGGCGGAGCATCGCGCCGGGCTTGTTTGGGTCTGGGCGTGATTCGTTAAATGCGACGCGGACGGTGATGACGCCGGTCTCTGGGGCGACGGCTTCGAGCGCGTTGGCGAGCAGGTTCATCATGGCTTGGTGGATCAGGTTGGGATCGACCATGATCGGGGGCATTTCTGCGTCGGCATCGATGATCAGGGCGATGCCTTTTTCTTGGCATTGTTTTTCGAGGAGCATGGCGCAGTCGTCTGCGATTTTGTTGAGGCGCGAGAGTTCGAGTTCGAGCTGGAGTTTGCGGCCGAAGGCGAGCATGTTGATGGTGAGCGATGCGATGCGATCGAGGTTTCTTCGGAGGATGCCCCAGCCGTTCTGTGCGATGGCGAGGTCGTTTTTGTTGAGTCCGATCTCGACGACATCTGCTCCGCCTCGGAGTCCTTGGAGGATATTTTTGATCGAGTGCGAGAGGGATGCGACGGTCTCGCCGATGGCGGCCATTCTTTCGGAGTTGACGCGTTTGAGGTGTTCGTCGGCGTTGGCGAGCGCGAGTCCGGTGTGTTGTCCTACGGCGTTGAGCAGTGCGAGTTGTTCGCGGACGAAGGCGTGGTTCTGGGTTGAGGAGTCGATGTAGATGGCGCCGAAGAAGTGATCGCCGAAGACAACGGGGGCGCAGATCGCGGATCTGATCTTGTATTTCTGGACCGAATCGCCCGCGGCGAACCGTGGGTCGGTCATCGCGTTGGTCGAGAGCACGCCTTCGCCGATCATCGCGGCGTTGAGGATGGTGCGCGAGACATGGATGGTCTGTACTTCTTCGGGGTTTTGTTCTTTGGCATAGCGAACGACTCCGGGCACCATTTGGTCTTCGTCTGTTGCGCCGGGGATCATGACGACGCCTCGCTCGGGCTTGAACTCGGTGAAGACCAGATCCATCACGGCTTCGAGGAGTTCTCGTTCGTTGACGATCCGTGCGGTGATCGCGGTGAGTGAGTAGATGATTCGGAGGTGATCGACCGCCGCGTCGGAGGCGGGGGAGTCTTCGGCGGCTTCGGGCGCGATGAACGATTCGCTCGGCGCGATGATCCGTGCTTCGACTTCGGTTTCGAGATCGTAATCATCGGTGATGAGCACGGACGGTCTTTTGATGATGTCGGCGGGTTCGCCGAAGAGCAGGACGGTGGCGCCGACACGGATTTTGTCTCCGGTTTCGAGTCGGATGCGGTTGACGATGGCGACATTGTTGACGAGTGTGCCGTTCTGTGATTTGAGATCAGAGAGGTACCAGACGTCGCCGTCGGGCGTGAGTTCTGAGTGTCTGCGTGAGACGGTGTTGTCGGTGATGGGGAGCGCTTCTGAGGATCTGCCGATGAGTTGGGGCTCGCCCGTGGGGAGGACAAATGTTTTGCCTTCGTCTGGGCCTTCGATGACGGTGAGTCTTGGCATGGGTGCTCCGCGGTGTGGGTCGGGGGTCGGTGTATTGATGATAGTGTGTAAAGCTACCCGCTGTTTAGTGGGTGGGGGATTGTTTGAGCCCGGGGTATATATATGTATGCCGGTTTGCCTTGTGGTGTGGTGGATTGGCGATTGAGATGAGCCCTCCGTGTGTTTGGAGGGCTTTGGACAAACACTTGCTATCTATATAAGGGAGAGCGGAATGAAACAGAATGGAAAACAGCATACAAAACGGACAATGGCATTGGCGATGATCGCGCTGGCGTCGGCTGGGGTTGTCACCCAGGCGGAGATCTTTGTGGTCGAGCTTGATGGGCGATCGTTTGTGTACGATGGGCTTGCGGACATGGATATTGATCTGACGATCAATGTCGGCGATACCGTGCGTTGGGAATGGATATCAGGGTTTCACAATGTTGTCAACGGGTTCCCTGGCGACCCGGACGAGGACACGCTTTTTAACTCAGGGCCTCCAACGAGTGATACTTCGACTTTCTTTGAGTACGCCTTTGATGATGAGGGCGTGTTTGGATATCACTGTGAGGTGCATGAGGGTATCGGGATGATCTCGTTTGTGACGGTGGTACCAGCGCCGGGGACGATGTTGGCGATGGCTCCTGTTGGGCTGATGCTCACGCGTCGTCGTCGATAACGAGCCGAGGAGAGACATCACATGCGCTCTGGTTGTGCGTTTTCCGGCCAGGGCGTTTTTTGTGGCTGGTCTGCGTCTGGGTTTGGGTGTGGGATTGTGCTATTGTTGAGGGATGGCGAAGAAAGCAGGATCATCTCGGGCACCCAATGCGGAGGATCGCATTGTTGTTTTGATCGGCAAGGAGCTGTTCTTGCGGAGCCAGTACACCAGCATGCTTCGGGCGTCGCTTGAAGATGTGCACGGCGAGATTGAGACTTTTCAGTTCAGCGGCGAATCGGCCGAGCCGGCGATGGTCCTCGATGAGTGCCGATCGTTTGGATTGATGGCGAGTCACAAGCTGGTGATTGTTGACGATGCGGATCAGTTTGTTCGCGCGGACACACGCCCGATGATCGAGCGGTATGCCCAGAACCCGAGTGAGCAGGCGACGCTTGTGCTTCGGGGCGGTAAATGGAATAAGGGTAAGCTCGACGACGAGATCTCCAAGGTCGGGTTGATCCTCAAGTGTGATTCGGTTGACGAGGGCACCGCGATGCGTTGGGCACAAGGGCGCGCGAGCAAGGCGTATGAATCGACGATTGATGCCAATGTTGCGGGGATGCTTGTTGAGCGATTGGGTACGGATCTGGGTCGGATTGATACCGAGCTGAGCAAGCTGGCGACAGCTGCGGGCAAGGGGAACCCGATCACAGCCGAGTTAATCAAAGAACTCGTCGGGATGACGCGTGAGGATGATGTCTGGGCGATCCAGTCGTATCTGCTCTGTGGCGAAGCGTCAAAGACGCTGCATGAGCTCAAGGTGATCATGAACAACGCTGCGCGAGGCACGCATGTGCCCGTGTCGTTTGCGTGTACTGATTTGGCGCGGAAGTTGTTGGGGATCGCGGAGGGGATGAACCAGGGGATCAATCCGCATACGCTTGCCAAGGACATGAAGCTGTGGGGGCCGAGCCGAGACCCGATTATGCATACTGCCCGGAAGATCGGGCCGGTGCGGGCGAGGAAGCTCTTTGACGAGTGTATTGCTGCGGATATGGCGCTCAAGAGTTCGATCGGGACTCCGATGCGTACATTGGAGATGCTCGCGATGTCATTTGCGAGGCTCTCGCGGTAGTTTTGGACGAGAATCGTTCGATCGGTCGATGTATAGTCGTTGATATCTACACAATGAGCGATCTGGGCAGGATGCCCAAGCAGGGAAGATGAGCAGGAGGCTCGACGCGTGCACACTACACAAAGAATATCTATCGGCTGGACGGCCGCCGCATTGCTCTTGGCAGCGGGGTTGTGTGTGCCTGTTTCTGGGTGCAAGGGTCAGCCCAAGCGTGGGGCTGTGAGTTCCAATGAGTCGGTGAACACTGGGCTTGAGAACATAGAGAATGGTGATGGATTAGCCTTGCCGGCCAACAGTGAGTTGTTGGCGCGCGGTGGCGACTTCGGATCGGTGAGCGATCAGATCGCGGAATCTGCCCGTCAGCTCGATGTGTACTTCGCCAATATTGAGATTGATGGCGTCGATCCGACGGACGGCGATGGACGCGATTCGACGAGCCTTGAGAATGAGGCTTCGGATTCGACCCAGGAACAGACATCATTCGAAATTCCGGTCGAAAGCGTGACGCAAGAGTTCGCACAGGAGCGGACGAACGAGCCAACAGCTGACGGGATTGAAGATGATGGTTCGGTGCATGTCTCATTGCTCGGCGGCGGCAAGCTGAGCGAAGACCAAGCAACTCACCAGGCGGCCCAACAAGCCGCCCAGCAAGAAGAACCAACAAGCACGCCATCGCAGTTGGTTGATACGACGGGTGATTCACCGATCGAAACACAGGATGTTGTGGCCAGGCCGAGCGTTTCTCAAGACCCGATCGTGCGCAAAGAAGAACTCGCCCGAGAGTTGGCATCGATCTTGACATCGATGGCTGCATCGAGCGATGATCCGGGCTCTGCAGCGTTGGCCTTGGCTGGGCTCGAGATGCTTTTGCCTGATGATACTGATTCGTTGGTGGATGAGGGTGTACTTTCCGATGCGGAGCGGGCGTCGCTTGATGCGGCGAGATCGTTCTTGCGTTCGATGAGTTCTCAAGGCTCGATCGCCAGCCCGGGTGAGGTGGCATCACAGCTTGAAGACATCCAGGCTCAGCTCAACGAGTGGGCGGGGTTGGTGATCAAGAAATCGGCGTTGTGCACGCGGGTCGATGGGTATGGGCGGTATGAGACTTTTCCGTCGTATCGGTTTATCGCAGGGCAATCGCAGCCTGTGATTGTGTATGCCGAGCTCGAGCGGTTTGGTCAGCGTGAGTTCGTCGGGCCAGACGGTCAGGCGCGGTTTGAGACGAAACTGAGCCAAAGGCTCGAGTTGTATCATGTCGCGGATGATCTCAATACTTGGAACCGGGCAGCCGACACGGTGACAGATGTGACGCGGAACCATCTGCGGGATTATTATTTGATTAACCAGATCACGCTGCCTGCGAACCTTGGGGTTGGGCGGTACCACCTTAAGGTGGTGATGCGTGATCTGATCGCGGATAAGGTGGCAGAGACAATCATCCCGATCGAAATCGTTGTGCGGTAGAGGCTTGCAGATTAGGGTGCTTTGGCGATGCCATCCAAAAAAGAAAGCAGCCCTGGGACCTACCTCTCTCCACAAAAGAGTCCCAAAGCTGCCAACTTGAGTACAAAGAGTACAGAAAATGGTTTGTTCATGCAACAGTTTCTGGCCACGAAAGAAGAGGAAAAGTCCGTTTTATTCGGGTTTCAAGTCGCTTGGCTAGTATTGACCGCTTCGGTGTGCTGCAATAGGTGATTTGTGGTAGTTTAGGTAGTTTGCACCAATACGCGATGCGATTCGGGCGGTCCCAGGCGTGGGATTTGGTGGATCAGATGTGAACAACTTTTTCAATGAACCCGAACGAGACTAGAATACCCAACGATGTGTGCGATGAATACTCCTCAAAATAGAAAAGCCCCGAGCAGTGTGTACCCCTCAGCGGTGCGTGAGTTGATCGAGCAGCTGGCCAAGCTGCCCGGGATCGGGACGCGCTCTGCAGAGCGGCTGGCGTTTCACGTGCTCAAATCAGACTTGGAATCGGCGATGGCGCTTTCAAGTGCGATCGCGGCGGTGAAGCAGACGGTCGGGCATTGCCAAGAGTGTTTTAATCTTTGCGACGGGGACATGTGTTCGATCTGTAGTGATCCCCGGCGTGATCACAGTGTGGTGTTGGTGGTGGAACAGCCTAAGGATTTGATTGCGTTGGAGCAGACGGGGATGTATCGCGGGTTGTATCATGTGTTGATGGGGAGGCTCTCGCCGCTCGATGGGATCGGTCCTGATGATCTGACGGTCTCCCACCTTTTTGATCGGATAAAAAGCAGTGCCAGTGCGGACGATCGCAAACCGATCGGCGAGATTGTGTTGGGGCTCAATCCGACAGTCGAAGGCGATGGCACCGCGTTGTACTTGGCATCGGAACTCAAAGGGTTTTCGGTGTTGGTGAGTCGATTGGCGCGTGGGTTGCCCAGCGGCGGATCGCTTGAATATGCCAACAAGGCGGTGCTCGCGGATGCGATTCTCGGTCGTCAATCGATGGGGTAAGTGATTGATTGAAGAAATCGATGGAACTTGCAACCGGAATCGGTGCAGATGAGCCGATTAGTAGTGATAATACAGCATTGAAGGAACAAGAGCCGACGGTCGGCAAGTTGAGTGATTGCGTATGCGTTTCCAAACCTCCCAACAGATGAAGCTCGGCCAGCAGATGAAGCTGGCACCCCGGATGATCCAGTCGATGGAGATTCTGCAGATGCCTCTCGCTGAGTTGTGCGAGCGGATCGAGCAAGAGCTCGAATCGAACCCGACGATCGAGCTGACCGAGATTGATCCGTCGCTTCAAGATCGTTCGGAAGAAACAGCTTCGACGGCTGATCAGGAACTGAATATTGATCCCGAGAGCGCATCGGACTTTGCTCGGCTCGACGACTATACCAACGCGAACCCGGACGCGGCCGAGAACACCTATTCTGATTCCAAGATGAAGCGGGACTTTGATGATCTGCCAAGGTCACGGGCGCAGGCGGGCGATCGCGATGCAAAGATGGACGCGATGGCATCGGCTCCGGCGCGGGCGGCCTCGCTGACGGATCAGCTTTTGGATCAGTGGTCGTTGACGGATGTGGACGAGCGGATCAAGAAGATGGGCGAGGTGCTAATCAATAGTCTTGATGAGGACGGGTATCTGCGGGTGTCGTTTGAGGACATCGCGGACCGCTCGCCGATGCTGGTCAAAGAGTTTTCGCCGAGCGATGCGGACTGGGAGTTGTCGCTCCAAGCGGTACAGCTGTTGCTCGAGCCTGCGGGTGTTGGTGCACGAGATGCGAAGGAATGCTTGTTGATCCAGATCGATGTGCTCGCCGATCGGCTCGGCGAAGAGCGCGACGATGAGATCACGGTGACGGGCGAAGCGATCGAGATCGCGACACGGTTGGTTGCCGAGTTCTTTGAAGAGATGATGAAGAACAAGCTGCCCAAGGTGGCGGCCAAGTCTGGGTACGATCTCGATGAGATCAACATGGGAATTGATCTGCTGCGTCGGTTGAGCCTCTCGCCGGCGCGTCGATTGGTCACTGATGCACCATCGGTTGTGATCCCCGACGGGATTGTTGAGTATGACGAAGAGAACGATCGGTACTTCGCGTATCTGAGCGATGGGCGGATCCCTGATGTGCAAATCAACAAGGAATATGCACGGATGTCCTCGGACAAGGCCGTGCCCGATTCGGATCGGACATTCCTCAAGAAAAACCTATCGAATGCGCAGTGGTTGATCGATGCGGTTGGGCAGCGCCGGCACACTTTGCTCCGGGTGATCAACGCGGTGGTTGACGAGCAGCGTGACTACTTTGACTTTGGTCCTGAGTCACTCAAGCCGTTGCCTATGAAGACGATTTCTGATCGGCTCGGGATCCATGTCGCGACGGTGTCGCGTGCGGTGTCTGAGAAGTACATCATGACACCCAGGGGTGTCGTTGCGTTGCGTGGTTTTTTCTCGGGTGGTTTGGCGACGGATTCTGGCGAGGAAGTAAGCTCGAACTCGGTGAAGGCGTCGATTCAGGATCTGATTGAAGGCGAAGACAAAGCCAAGCCATATTCTGACGAGGCGGTGGTGAAGCTGCTCAAAGAGCGTGGGATCGAGATCGCGCGGCGGACGGTGGCGAAGTATCGCGATCAGTTGGGGTTGCCGACGGCTCGGATGCGCAAGCAGTTTTAAAAACTCATTATTGAGTTTGTTCTAATGTATGTAAAATAGATTCGCTATCACCTTGACACCGTGTTTATGATGTTGTAGGGTATGGTCATGGAATCGCAATCCACAGTTTGTGTTATAGACCCGCCTCCCGCCTCCCGCGTTTAGCAGTTGCATTGGGTGCGAGATCAGCAACCATCGCGTTGGGGGTCATCTATTTCATTGCCGCGATTGGTAAGGGGACTCAGGTGCCCCGGACAGCCACGGTTGTGGAGTCGGTATTGCTTGTTGGTAGCCAGGTTTCACATCTCATTGTTCTGATCCTTGTTCTGGCCGAGCTCGTGCTTGCGGGGATGTTGGTTGGTGGGTATCGTCTTCGGTCGGCGAGTATCGCTAGTTTAGCACTTGGTGTGGTCTTTCTATTGTGGCACCTTCTTGTGTGGCTAGAGCCATGGGCTACAGATTGTGGGTGCGGGGCACCGCCAATGATGAAGAAGCTACTCAGTGATTCGAGCGCAGGGCTTGGGCTTGCGGGTATCGTTTTTGTGCTGTCTGGGGTTGCTGTATTGGGGTATGCGTGTAGAGATTTTAAGTTGGAGAACTCGTTGTGAGTTGTCTGTTATCAGTTTGAAAAGGAGAAGTAGTATGATTACTCGTAAAACTTTAGTTCACTCGGCAATGGTTTTGGGCGTGTTATTTGTAAGTGTGATGATCGCGGACGCAGCGGCCGGTGGTCTTCCTTTGCCGCAATGTGAGCATGTGCAATATTGCTACGACGGAGAGGGCAATCTCACCTCAACAACAACCGCATACGGTGGTGTTTGCCGCATAAATCAAAAATGTGTAGGGGATGGTGGTTGTGATCCAACGCCATGGGCCGTGGCGGATTGTGTAGACCAGCAATAGTGTTTGTCGGTCGTTAAGATTGAATGCGTGCGGTGGAATTTGTCTGAAGTCGAAGTAGTGGGGTGGTTTTTTATGTCAACAAAAGTTCGAATGATGGTCGCCGTTGCAGTTGTTGCAGGTGGATTGTTTGTGTTACTTCGCAGCTATATGTTGGCAGGCCCTCCTTCTGCGACAGCAACTTCTGAAAATGAAATATCTGCAGTTGTTGCAAAGGAACTCGGATCTGATCGGTTTAGTGTCAGGCTCAAACCCGAAGATGTTTCTGATTCCTTCGATATCATTCACGCTTCGATCATTGAGCAGGCCAAAGAGATCCAATCAGTTCGACAGCTCGGTACATTGGGAGTTGAGGATCTGGCGTCAGGATTCGTGGAACGAATTCGGTTTATGCTCGCGCCTGACATATCTCGTGATTATGTTTCATTCAAAGCACGAGGTGATCCGAGGGGCATTGAAGAATGGACCGCGGATTTTGAGAAATACATCGAGTATACACAGGAAAGTAAAGAAGTTCCTGGGATGGATTTAGAGGGCGTCGAGGTTCGTCTTATCCTTTTCGATAGGGATGGTGAGCAGGTGCTTGGGCAGGAAAGGCTTGCTCAAGGGTTTGGCATGACTATTGGGACTGGGGTAAAATCGGGTGTGTTGCCCAAAGAATCCAGGATTGCAGGTATGCTTGTAGTTGAAGTAGTGATGCCGATCGAGCGTATGGATATGATTAAGCGACATCTAGCGCCAGCGATTCAGGGATATCATTTTGCGTGGAGTCCGAAGATTGAAAAATGGATTCCCTATGAATCAGTTGTTTATAGTGTTCGGGGTAGCGCGTTTGGTGCACCGCCGGTATGAATAATGATCGCAATAACAACGCATTTACACTCATTGAGTTGATGGTCTCGATCGGTATCATTGCGATTTTGATTTCGATCGCGATCCCTGCGCTTAGCGGGGTTCGTCAGCGAGCGAGAGATGCGATCGGTTTATCAAATTTACGCCAGACAAGTGTGGCTATGGAGAACTATGTGCAGGCGTATGGGGGGTGGCTACCCTACGCGAAAGAGGGTAGTGGTTTTCGTCTCACGCCTGAAGTGCCGCCGTCGAGTGTGATTCGGCCGGGCTATTGGGATACAAGTTCCTATTGGTCGTCCTTATTCCACGAAGTTGCTCCGTGGGACCAGTGGTTTGGGATGTGGGTCTATCCGGATCCTCGACGACCGACGAGCAAGCCTTGGGCTATTGACTCAACCTCGGATTCACCGTTTAGTAATGGGGTGAGTTCGTTGGAATACGCCCGTTCGCTTTATGCTCGCCCTGAGATTTGGGAATCGGGCGGGATTATTGAAGATCGAGACTCGGTGCTCCGCGGGGTTCGGCATTCTGAGGTGCGATATCCATCTGCAAAGGTGAGTTTGTTTGATAGCGAGTTATGCGCGCGTGTGCGGTGCGATGATCCTAAAACGGTCAAGCGGGCGATGCTCTTTGTCGATGGGCATGCTGCCATGAAGGCGTTGAGTGATGCCAACGCGCCGGTCAAGGGACGTTTACCCGAGTTGGCGGCGTATGGCGCGTTGGCGGTGCATGATACGGCCGGTGGGGCTCGAGGGCGAGATTATTAGATCAAGCAGAGAGCTTCTGTTATGATCCTGCGAGCTTGCGTACGGTGAAGTCGAAGTTGCGGACGAGGGCTGTTAATACGGCGTAGACGATGGCGATGTAGATGCCTGCGCTGATCAGGGTGCCGACGATCATTGCGTAGCGGGCGGTGGTGAGCCCGGTGGTTGAATCGTTTACGGTGTCTTCTAGTCGTGTGACGGGGGAGATTAGGGCGTCGAGCAGGCTTGCTGGCGAGAGTGAAACGAGCGCGGGGCCGATGACTGGCATGTCTGATCCCGCTGCCCACCCGCAGAGCCCGAGGATTCCTGAAACGATGAAGACAACCGCGACGGTGCCGACGACTGAGCTGAGTGTGCCTTTGGATTTGAGCGACCAGTGCAAACCGATCATCACGCAGAAGGCGATGAACGGGATGAGCAGGATGGCTGCGAGGAGCCCGGCTTCTGGGAGGACGACGGGGACTTCGATTGATGCTGCGCCGCTGGGGAGCCTGTGGGTGTAGTAGGCGAGTGACTTGTTGCCCAGCCCGCCGGAGAGGCAATATACACCCGCGATGCCGACGGTGAATACAGGGACCGCGATCAATGGGAGTAGATACGACACGAGCCCACGGAGCTTGCCCGCGAGGTACATCTTCGGGGTGATCGGTGTGGTGAGGATGAGATCGAGGGTGCCGTCTTCTCGTTCGCCCGCGACCGCGGTGGCGGCCATGTTCACCGCGACGAGCGCGATCAGGAAAACCTCGGTGAAGGTGAGCGACTTGATGATGAACTGGAAGTCGGCGGTGTTGATTTTTCCCATGTGATAGAAGACAACGACGAGCAATGCGGTCAGTGCGCCCAAGCCAACGAATGACCAGCGCATCAAGATGCGGGTGAAGGTCGCGTTGCGGGATGCGGCTTCGCGCCAGGCGATGGGGTTTGACCATACATGGCGAGGCGGGCGGTGTTCGATGTTGACTGCGCCGAGTTTGAAGAGTCGGCGGTACCAGGGGATTCCCGAGGTGCCGTTGGCGACTTGTTTGATGCCTCCGGTACGAACCGTGAGGGTTGATGCGCCGACGAGCAGTGCGGAGAGCGCGATCGAGAAGGAGCTCCATGCGACAGCGGGCGATGCGAGCATGAACCCTTTGAGCCCGGAGTATGCTGCGGGGTCAGCCGATGGGTAGGCGGTCGGGGAGAGCAGCGAGCGGATGGCGAGGAATGGGTTGAGCGAGGTGAGCCAGGTGACGCCCGAGTTATTTATTCCCATCCCGAATCCGCGTGAGGAGAGCCATGCGTCGATGGCGATGGTGGTGGCGATGTAGGTGACGACGGAGACATAGAAGGTAAAGACCGCGCGTTGCCCGACGAGGCGCGACACGGAGAGCGAGATGGCGATGGCGCCGACGAGGATCGCTGCGCCGGCGGAGACAATGTAGGAGGCGATGATGGACTTGCCGGGCACGCCACCAAAGAACTGGGTGAGTGCGAAGAGTGGGAGCGATGCGAAGAGCAGTGCGAGGACAAAGAAGAGCCGACCGAGCAGATTTCCGAGCACGATCTCGAGCTTGGACATCGGGGTGGTGAGCAGGATGTCCCAGGTCTTCGGGTTTGCTTCTTGTGCGATCGCGCCGGCCATGAAGACGGGCGAGAGGATGCAGATGAGCCCGACCTGGAGGTAGGCGATCCATGCGAAGCTTGTTGCGCCGGCGGAGGCGAGTTCGCGGTAGGAGACATTGCCGCCAGGCGTGTTGCCGAGCATTGCCCAGAGGAGCACGAGGATGAGCACGGCGAGGTAGGCGCTGCGGACATAAAGATGTTTGTTTCTTCGCGAGGCATTCTGGACCAAGCGCACCGCGATTGGGTTCATTGGTCCGAGTCGTAATAGCCAGCGGAGGAATATGGGCATGCAATGAGTTTAGCCGGGGATGATGGTATGTGTGTATATATGGATCAAGAGGGATGTTGGTTGCATGATTCGGCATGGATATAAAAAAGCTGCACACTCGAGTTGAGTGTGCAGCGATTGGATTTGATAGTCAGCAACGAGTTAGTTCGACTTGGAACCGGCTTCTTCTGCCTGTGACTTGCTTTCTTCTGCATTCTCATCAGCGGGTGCTTCTGGTGGTGCGACGAAGGTTGTGTCGAAGGAGAGGAACTCGTCTTCGCCCTTGCGGGTTGCTTTGAGGATATTCTTATCGTTGAGCTCGCCGCTCAAGAGCATTTCTGACAGCGGGTCTTCGATGTAGGACCCGATGGCGCGACGCAGTGGGCGGGCACCGTAGTCGGGGTTGTATCCCTTATCGATCAGGAAGTCCTTAGCGGGCTGATCGAGTTCGAACGAGAACCCTTGCATGGTGAGACGCTCGGCGACCTTCTTGACTTCGAACTCGACGATCGAGACGAGATCTTCTTTGGTCAAAGGCTTGAACACGATGACATCATCAAGACGGTTGATGAACTCTGGGCGGAAGAACCGCTCGATTTCTTTCATCAGCACGGACTTGATTGATTCGAACTTATCATCCGAGGTGTGCTTACCGAACCCGAACCCGCCGCCACCCTTGATGAGATCGGCGCCGATGTTTGAGGTCATGATGAGCACGGTGTTTCGGAAGTCGACATGACGCCCGAAGGAGTCTGTCAGGCGGCCTTCTTCCATGATCTGGAGGAGCATGTTGAAGACATCTGGATGTGCCTTTTCGACTTCGTCGAGGAGAACGACCGAGTATGGGCGTCGGCGGATCGCTTCGGTGAGCTGCCCGCCTTCTTCATACCCGACATACCCGGGAGGCGCGCCGACCAAGCGTGAAACGGTGTGCTTCTCCATGTATTCGGACATGTCCAAGTGGATGAGCGAGTCGGCGTTGCCGAACATGAACTCGGCGAGTGCTTTGGAGAGCAGGGTCTTGCCCACGCCCGAAGGACCAACAAAGATGAAGCTGCCCATTGGGCGCTTTGGGTCTTTGAGCCCGGCGCGAGCGCGGCGGATTGCTTTGGAGATGACCTTGATCGCGTCGTCTTGTGAGATGACGGACTTGTGGAGCTCGTCTTCGAGCTTGAGCAGGCGTTGTGCCTCTTCCTTTTCGAGTTTCTGCAAAGGCACGCCGGTCATTTTGGAGACGACCTCGCGGACGATTTCTTCGTCGACGACGCCGGCAGATTCTTGCTGCTTTGCGCGCCATTCGGCTTGGATATCTTCCTTCTTCTTACGCATCTGCTCGGCCTGGTCGCGCAGCTCGGCGGCCTTCTCATAGTCGGCGCCCTTGACGGCTTCGTCCTTGGCGACGGAGAGCCGTTCGATGTCGGCTTCGATGTCGGCGAGATTTGGCGGCTTGCGCATCGACTTGATCCGAACGCGGGCGCCGGCTTCGTCGATGACATCGATGGACTTGTCAGGTTGGACACGCCCGGAGATGTAGCGATCAGAAAGCTCGACGGCAGCAACGAGGGCATCGTTGGTGATTGTCACGCGGTGATGGTCTTCGTACTTGTCGCGGATGCCTTTGAGGATCTCGATGGATTCAGATGCGTTCGGCGGATCGACCGGGATCGATTGGAAACGACGGGCGAGTGCAGCGTCTTTTTCGATGTACTTGCGGTACTCGTCGAAGGTGGTGGCGCCGATACACTGGATCTCGCCTCGGGCCATTGCTGGCTTGAGGACATTGGATGCGTCGATCGCACCTTCAGCGCCGCCCGCACCAACGAGGGTGTGGAGTTCGTCGATGAAGAGGATGACATTGCCCGCTCGGCGGACTTCGTTCATGACCGCTTTGATGCGCTCTTCGAACTGCCCGCGGTACTTGGTGCCCGCGACCATCATCGCGAGATCGAGCACGACCACGCGCTTGTCGTGGAGGATATCGGGGACTTCGTGCGTGATGATGCGTTGGGCAAGCCCTTCGATGATCGCGGTTTTACCCACGCCTGCTTCACCCAGAAGGACTGGGTTGTTTTTGGTGCGTCGGCACAAGATCTGGGTGAGGCGTTCGATCTCGTTGGATCGCCCGATGACCGGATCGAGGTGCCCGTCGATGGCGAGCTGGGTGAGATCGCGACCGAAGGAATCGAGTGCGGGGGTCTTTGATTTGCCCTTTGGCTTGGAGGACGATCCGGATTCGGAGTGTCCGCCTGCGGCCATTTCAGAATCGGCTTCGGCGCCGGCTCCGAGCAGGTTGAGGACCTCTTCGCGGACATCTTCGAGCTTGAGCCCGAGGTTCATCAGGACCTGAGCGGCGACGCCATCGTGCTCACGCAACAACCCAAGCAAGATGTGCTCGGTGCCCACATAGTTGTGGTTGAGGTTGCGGGCTTCTTCGATCGCGTACTCGATGACCTTTTTGGCACGCGGGGTCTGTGGGAGCTTGCCCATGGTGACCATTTCTGGGCCAGCCCGGACGAGTTTCTCGACTTCGAGGCGGACCTTGCGAAGGTCAACATCGAGGTTTTTGAGGACATTGGCGCCGACGCCTGATCCTTCTTTGACGAGTCCGAGCAGTATGTGCTCGGTCCCGATGTATTCGTGGTTGAAGCGTTGGGCTTCTTGGTTGGCCAAGGCCATCACTTTGCGGGCTCGATCTGTGAATCGTTCAAACATGCTACTTCTCCCGCTGCTTGAATCCTGCGATCCAAGCGGCTCTTTGGCGTTTTCACGCCTTCCATTTTGCCGAGTTACCTACGAGTACAACTCTGCTCGACACTATCTTGTTCGCACCAATCGGGTATTGGGATCGGGATGTTCCGATTCCATTCCGAAAAGACACGATTCTGTACTCTCTATCGGCTGCATTGGGCATGCCAGATTGATGAGAGCGTAAAAGTCAGTGAATATCGAGTTAATGGTTTGTGGGGCGTGGTTTATGGCTGCGTGTTTTGGTGGTTGTGAAGAATGTGCAGGCAGGGAGAGCGCAAAGTCTGTCATTCCGGCAGGGAAGATGAGGCGATGAGATAGTGGTTGCTTGATGGTCGAGGCTTGGGGGCGTGAATTGACGTTGGGCGCGCTATAGTCTCTTTCTTTGAGTTTTAAGTTCAACGCAATTGCCCCCCTATTTGGGCCAGTTTGTGAGGATTTCGTCATGGCGAACAAGCACTTTGATGTTGTTGTAATTGGTGGTGGGCCTGGTGGTTATGTCGGAGCGATCCGTGCGGCCCAGCTTGGTTACAAGGTGGCGATCATTGAGCGCGCGAAGATGGGGGGCGTTTGCCTCAACTGGGGCTGTATCCCGTCGAAAGCACTCATTTCCAACGCCGAGCTGATGGAAAAACTTGCTGAGCAAGAAGAATGGGGCATCTCCACAGGCGAGGTGAAGTTCGATTGGAACAAGGTCATCGGGCGGTCGCGCGATGTGGCTTCGAAACTCAACAAAGGCGTTGAGTATTTAATGAAGAAAAACAAGATCGAGTTTATTAACTTACATGCGAAGATCGTCAAGGCCGGACCCAAAGTCGAGATCGAGCTTCGCGAGTGTGATCTCCAAGAAGAACTCACACCATCGCCTGTAAAGGTGAATGCGGTCAAGGAAACCATTACTTGTGACAAGGTGATCGTCGCGACCGGCGCGGTCGCCCGCGATCTGCCTTTCGCCAAGTTTGATGGCGACAAGATCTGGGGTGCGCGTGAAGCGATGAACAATACGGATCGTCCGGAGCACCTGATCATCGTCGGAGCCGGCGCGATCGGGATGGAGTTCGGATATGTCTACAAGAACTTCGGCTCGAAGGTGACGATCATCGAGATGCTCGATCGCTTGGTCCCCGTCGAGGACGAGCAGGTCGGCAAAGAGATGACCAAGATCTACAAGAAGCATGGGTTCAATATCAAGGTCAAGACCGGCGTGATGGATGTCGATACCAAAGGCAAGGGTGTCAAGGTCACTGTCGCGCCGATGGGCAAAGACGGCAAGCCCGACGCGTCCAAGAAGGAAGTCATCGAGGGCGACAAGGTCTTGCTGGCGATCGGTGTCGTCGGTCGATTCGACGGCTTGTTCGACGATTCGCTCGGGCTTGAAACCGTGCGTGGACATATCAAGACGGATTATGTGCCGTTGAGCGACGATACGCCCAGCGAGCCCAGAGCCCTTGACTACAAGACAAACTTGCCCGGGATCTATGCGATCGGCGATGTGATCGGCCCGCCTTGGCTCGCCCATGTGGCCGGCGAAGAAGCGGTGCTTTGTGTTGAACGCTTTGCGTTCAAAGAAGGCAAAGCCAAGCATGATCCGATCCCGATGGACTACACAGTGATCCCAGGATGTACCTACTGTCATCCGCAGGTCGGTAGTGTTGGCTACACCGAGCAGGCGCTTAAGGCTCAGGGCTTGAAGAAGGGCGAAGACTACGATGTTGGCGTCTTCAACAACGGCGCACTCGGCAAAGCCATCGCGACGCGTCACACCGACGGGTTTGTCAAGATCATCCGCGGGCTCCCCCGCGGCGAGATCCTGGGCACCCATATCCTGGGCGATCAGGCGACCGAGTTGATTGCTGAAATGACCCTCGCGCGTAGGCTCGAAGCGACGACCGAAGAGATTATTGCGACTGTCCATGCGCATCCAACAATGCACGAAGCGGTGCATGAAGCGGCGTTGGCGTCCGAGGGTCGTGTGATTAACTCGTAGCGGTTCTCGGTCTTTGGTAGCTGTGTATCTGCTTCAATTTGAAGACTCTGGGCTTGGCTCAGAGTTTTTTTTGTTTACACTGCATCCTCAAGACCGGCGTCTCAAACAGGATCACGAAGGATGTTATTATGAAGTTGAATCGCAAAATCGTTGGGTGTGTCTCGATGTCTGTGTTGTCGATCGGATCGGGTGGGGCGATTGCTGGGGGAGGAGAGCCTTGTCCAGACTGTGTGATCGAGGTGCACGCGATCGCTGATGAGGCCTTGTTCGCACTGCTTGGGTCGGGGACCGAGGATTACATCCGCGATGTGATCGAGGGGATGGATGCGGCGTGGTCGATGCCGACGGCTGATGGAGGGATGGGGGTTGGTGTGGTGCTCAGCGAGTTCACTGTGTATGAGAAGAGTGATCCTTGGGCAGTTTCAACGAATACGAATGTGCTCTTGCCGAATGTCCAGGAATATGTGTCTTCAACAATCCCGATGAATGCTGATGGTCAAGATGTGGTGCTGATGTTCAGCGGGCTGGACTTTGATGGGAGCACGACGGGGCTTGCGTATGTTGGTGTACTCTGCCGATCATTCTCGGTCGGCGTTTTGGAGTCGAGCCCAGACAACTTGGCGTGGGCAATTTCCGGAGCCAACCACCAACTCGGGCACATCGTGGGTGCGAGGCATGATGGAAGCGGAAACTCCTGCCAACAGGGCCCATACATCATGAGCCCATTTTCGAATCCTTTATCTCCGCCTACGACCTTCAGCACATGTACCGTGGATTACTTTGCCGATCTAATCACAAACTCTTCCATCGATATCCCCGCGTGTCTTGCAGCACCGGCCCAGGCGTGCCCGGCGGATCTGACGGGTGATGGTGTGTTGAACTTCTTCGATGTCTCGGCGTTCCTTGGCGCATTTGCTCAAGGTGATTTGATCGCTGATTTCACTGGTGATGGGCAGTTCAACTTCTTCGATGTGTCAGCGTTTCTTCAGGCCTTCGCTGCAGGGTGTCCATGAGTTGGAAATGATTCGCATCGAGTGTTTTTCCCGCTATTGAGCGGGTTTTTTATTGGTGTTTTTTGACGCGTGTGGTAGGATGATCGCTGGTATTTCAGGCTGAAAATCAAGGGAGATGTCATGGTCCGATATTGTGTGTTGTGGTGTGCTGTTGCTGGGGTTTGTGTGCAGGCGGGCGCCCAGGATGTGCTGTTGATTCCTGATTCCAACGCTGACCGGGTCTGGGTGTTTTCGGCTGTGGACGGCTCGATGATCGACAACGCGTTTATTGTTGATCCCGGATCGGCCAATGGCGTCGATGTGTTTGATCGCCCGATGGAGGTGCTTCTGGCGAGCGATGGGTCGTTGTTGATCACGGACCAGTTTGCCAATGTGGTTTCACATTTTAATGCGGATGGTTCGTTTATTGGCGTCTTCTCGCTCGGCGGGATCGAAGATAACAACATCATGAACAACATCCGAGGCGGGCATGTGCTCACGCAGGGCGACGGGGCTGGCGATGTGCTGGTGACGAACTCGGGGGCGTTTAATGATCTGGTCGTGTCGCAGAAGAATGTGAAGCGGCTGGATCCTGTGGATGGTTCGGAGAAGCAGGACTTCGCGTTTAATCGATATGGCGGGATTCGTGGCCCGTTCGATGTGATCGAATACAACGGCGAGGTGTTGGTCGCTGACGAAGGGCAAGACAAGATTGTTCGGTACACGCTTGATGGCAAGTTCAATGAGCGGTTTACGAGTTCGTTCGTTGTGCCTCAGCTTGATTTTCCGCAGCAGATGGCGATCGCGAGTAACGGGAACCTGCTGGTGTGTTCGTTCTCGAACGGTGTGATTCTTGAGTTTGATTCCGATGCGAATCTTGTTGGTCAGTATGACCCGGGGACGCTTGAGTTGTATCGCGGGATCGCTGAGCTTGATAACGGGAATCTGTTGGTGAGCACAACAACCGGCGTGTTCGAAGTGACGCGTGCGGGTGTGGTTGTCGAGACCCAAGCTGCGGGGACGGGGTTCCGGTATATGACGCGATTCACGCCTCCCGCTGGGTTGTTGATGGGCGATGAAGGTTATTCACCATCGCGTGAGCCGATCGCGATGCCGATGCCTGATCCACGATCCAAGGCTGAGGTAATCGCAGACGAACTCGGGGTGTCGACAAGCGTGGAGGGTTCGAAATGAATACGAATCGAAATATGAAGCAGGTTAGTTTGGCGATGGCTGTGGTTTCGGTGGCGGGCGCGAGCGTGTTTGCTGGCGGGGCAACCCGCGCGTACATCATCGAAGGGTCTGGGTTCTTTGGAGCGCCGGGGATCGAGCTTGGGCGTGTGGGGTTGGTTGATCTGTCTGATCCGAGCGTAGTGACATCGGTTGCTTTGGCTGCGGCTGATCTGCGGTTCGGCGGGGCGGATATCCGCCCGGGGACGGCTGACTTGGTGGCGTTCGAGAACACGACCAATGCGCTGCGCACGCTCGATCTGATCAACGGCGGCAACACGCTGATCGATTCGATCGGCTACATGGATTCTGGTGTTGCGGGGATGGCGTATTCGAATGATGGATCTGTTGTGTATGTCACAACGACCGTCGGCGCGTTTCTGCGGATTGTTGAAGCCGACGCGGTTACCGGGGCGGTGCTTGATGTGCACAACATATTGAGCTTCGTTGCTTCGTCGTTGGCTGTTGTGCCCGAGGGGCATCCGTCGTTGGTTGCTGGAGATTTGTACGGCTTGTCGCCGAGCTCTGGTGGTTCGCTCCGATTGGTGAAGATTGATTTGGATACGAACACGGTTGTATCGCAGTTGTCGTTGTTTGGAATTGGGTTCACGCCTCAGTTTGAGACCGGGTTGGACTTCGCGCCCGACGGCACGCTGTATGCGGTGATTCAAGGGTACGATGAGGTTTCGCCCGACAACTTTGTAGAGATATCAAGCCATCTGTACACGATCGATCCTCAGATCGGATCGGTCGTTGATCTTGGTGTGATCGAGGGCGATCAGACCTGGGATGCGGTGACGCTGGTGGTTGATGATGGGGTTGCGGGGTGCATCGCGGATCTCAATGGAGACGGGTCGCTCAACTTCTTTGATGTGAGTGCGTTCCTGAACGCATTTACAAACGGTGATCTTGTAGCCGATTTTACGGATGATGGGTTGTTGAACTTCTTCGATGTCTCGGCGTTCCTTTCTGCGTTTGCTGCTGGGTGCCCATAAATCCGACTGAGTTCATGAGCCATAAAGCCATAAAGCCGCGGATTCGCGGTTTTTTTAATTTAATGCGATGTTATGCGATGTTATGCGATGTTATGTGGTGAGATGTGGTATGCTCTGTGGCAGTCAGCATTTATTCAAAAGGAGTTTGGTTATGTATAAGTTTGTTTTCTTGGTTGGAGTGTGTCTTGCATCACAAAGTGTGGTTGCGATGCAATCAGACCCATGTGCACCCTCAGAGATTTCGGCTATCGAGCTTTCGAGTGGCTCGCCGGTTTTTCTAGCATCGTCCGCGTCGGTTGGATTGGTGGCTCAGGCGAACGGAGAGATTATGATTTATGATCTCTCGAATGGTCGGCTGGACCGTGTGGGTGAGATAGTGCGTCCTGTTGTGTCTGAGATTGTTTTTTACAATGATGTCGCGTTCGTGATGTATGAAAACGACACGCAGCTTGAAGTGATTGATTTTTCGGTTCCGGCGAACGCCAATGTGTTGGGGACTCTTGATTATCCATCAGGGGTGTTCGATATTGTGCTTGACGGTTCAAAACTTTTCGCGGCACTCGGGGCTGGCGGAATGGAGATACTTGATGTCACAGATCCCGCGAACCTACAGGTTGTGGGTTCGATTACGAACGAGGACATCAATCATGTCAGTGCAAGTTCTGGCAAGCTGATGGCTGCTGTTCTTGGGGAGAATGACCAGCGGACGAATTTCGTTTACGATGTGACCGATCCTGCGAGTGTAACAGTATTTGCTGACAATGTTCCGGGTGGATTCCTCGTGAATAATGTCGTCGTCAATGAGTTTTCCAAAGGGCGAGTGATTTATGGGCTCGATGGGGCAAAGCTTTCCGTTGATTGGCCTGGCAAAAACGGAACTTATTATGAATCAACGCGTGCGGGCGATGTGCTCTGGCATGGTGTTGAGACCACTAATGATCAGTCTCCGGTCTCCTCTAATCTGCGGGCTCGTCGGTTTAACACAGATGCGTATCCCTACTCCACTTCTGTTGGATATTGGTCCTTGGGCATCCAAGAGAACGGTCTGATTGTTGGTCCATCCGACGCTGGCGCACTCGTCGCGAATACAAGTAATCTTTGGTTGATCAATATCGATGAGGGCGTGATCGATCGTCAGCCTTTGGGAGGTGGGGCGGTCATGAATGGCGACGATCTCATTGTTACATGGGCTTCTGGGGTTCGGAAATATGACCTGAGTGACCCTGAAAACCCAGTGCTGGCCGATGCCTTTGAGTGGGTGAATCAAGAGTTCAAGGCGGGAGAGGTTTTTCTGAGTGACGGGCTTTTCTTTGTACAAGGTGTGTACCAAAATGGATGGAACTTCCCCAGTGGGCTCATAGTTTATGATGCACAAACGCTTGAGGATGTTTTTAGCTCGGGCGGATTTAACGGAAACAGCTCGTTTGCCAGTCACAGAAGAAGGATCGCAGTCGGGGGGGACTGGGGCTCTGGTTATTACGAAATCGATGATGAAAACGAAGTCGTTTTGTTGGGCGATACATCTGCAGTTGATTTCAGCTATCGCACAGCGATGCATGGTGACTTGCTTGTTTCGTTAAGTTATTCAGGAGACCTTGCGGTGTACGATCTTTCTGATCCGGACGCGATCACTGAGATCGGCGAGCTTCAATCGGCCACGTCTTCCAATAAAAATGTTGTGATGATTTCTCAGGGCGCGGCCGTGGTTACGGATAGTTCTGCGATCAAGTTTATTGATCTCTCTGATCCAACGAACCCTGTTCAGATTGATCAGATTGATTATGTAGGCGGTGGCCGGCCCTACATTAGTTTTAGTGATGGGCTCTTGGGTGTGTCCCGATTTGTAGACGATGTCAATGAGTACCTTGTGTATGATGTCACCAATGTACAGGACATCAGACTTGTCGAAGAGTTTCAGATTGATGGAGCGGGCGGTCCAAACGGGTTGACTATTCACGGCTCGAAGCGAGTGATATCGGGGCGGACCGTTCGTGTGTTCGAGTCGTGCTTTGCACCTTGCGATGCTGATTTTACTGGTGATGGCGTGATCGATTTCTTTGATGTTGATGTGTTCTTGGAAGCACTGGTCAACAACGATTCTTCGGCTGATCTGACCGGGGAAGGTGTCTTTGACTTCTTCGATGTTTCTGTGTTCCTACAGGCATTCGCTGCGGGTTGTCCGTAAGTGGTACAGCGGGATTGGTAGAGAAGAGTTTAATAAAAAAGGCCGACCCGGAAATGGGTCGGCCTTTGTTTATGAGACGGGTCGTTACTGAGAAGTTATGGGCACCCGGCGTTGAAGGTGCTCAAGAAGGCCGAGATATCAAAGAAGTTAAACAGCCCGTCGTCGTTCAGATCGGCACCCGGGTCGCTTGCGCTGAACGCGGAGAGGAATGCCGAGACATCGAAGAAGTTCAACACGCCGAACGGTTCGGCGAGGTCTGCGTCATTGCAGCCGCCCGAGAGTTGATCGACGCCGACATAGATGTTGTCGATGTGGAACGCGCCGGTGGTTGATGCGCTGATCCGCAAACGCATCTCGGCGATCGCGATCGCGGTGAAGGGGACATCGATTTCGATGAGCTGGGCGTTGGTTGTCAGGTCTGCGCCGGTGATGGTGGCAGCGGGTATCCAGTCTTCGACGATATTGAGGACCTCGATGCTCAGCTCATCAGCTGGAGAAACCGATCCATCGGTCCACGCATCGAAGCGGATGAACGCCGGGACAACCCCGAACTGGTCGAGCGGGATATCACGTGATTCGATCAGGTCTCCGTCGGTGAGTTGTGCAGATAGGTTGTTCGAGGCGATCGATACGACGGCGCCTTGGACATCATCCCAGCGGGCACCTGAGATCATTGAGGACTCGAAGTTGTCCTCAAGCGGTGCGGTTGAATCGGCGAGGAGGTTGATGGAGAACGAGTCGATCATCCATGTGTCCGAAGCATCGGAGCCATTGGCAGCGAACCGGATCTTTGTGCCGTGCCATTCGTAATCGTTTGGCAGGACGATCTCGTAGGAGACGAACTCTGAGCCGACGAGCCCTTGCCCGGAGATCGACACGAGTGTGGTCCATGTGTCGGGGAGGGTTTCTGGATTTTCTAGGTATTGAACATCGAACGTTTCGCCCGGCTCGATGCTTGATGCTTTGAGATCAAACCCGAGGACAATATCACCAAAGAGCGAACGCCCCGCGAGGGCAACGGTTTCGAGGACATCGGTTTGGTTGAGTTCGAGCACGCTTGTGCCATTGGGCGCGTCGGGCGCCGTGGTTGTCTGGACACTGCCTGATGTCGCGACGAATACGTCTTGCCATGCGATCGATTCGAATGACTCGGCGATCGGTGTTTGGATCGGGCGGACATACGCCTGGGCGAGCTCGATCGCTTTTCGTGTGTTGACGCGTCCGCGTCCGAAGTGATCGTCGCGACCCGTTGCGCCCAGGTCATCGACGCTGTTGTAGAGGATGTGCTGGACATCGTCGCCGTTGAACTCTGGGTTGACGGCATAGATCATCGCGCCGACGCCTGCAGCGATCGGTGATGCGTAGCTTGTGCCCGAGCCGTTGCCGT
>CAJXXI010000005.1 GCA_913062615.1 uncultured bacterium
GGCGCAAACCGGCTGGGCCAAAGCAACAGCCTACCTTCGCGGGCAGGTACTCTATCGGCTTGCGGAAATGATGGAAGGCAAACGGCTCGAACTCGCCCAAGCAATAGGCGCATCTGATAGCCAGAGCGGCGAAGACGAAGTCAACGCGGCGATTGATCGTGTGGTGTACTACGCAGGGTGGACAGATAAATATGCCCAGGTCATGGGCGGCACGAATCCGGTCGCTGGGCCGTATCACAACTTTACGATCCCGTTTGCGATGGGCACCGCTGGCGTGATCGCACCCGATGAACCTTCATTGCTCGGGTTGGTCTCGTTGGTGATGCCTGTGATTGCTTCGGGCAATGCGTGCGTGGTGTTGGCGAGCGAGAAGAACCCGGTGCCTGCGATGATCTTGAGTGAAGCGATCGCGACGAGTGATCTGCCCGGCGGGATCATCAACATGCTCAGCGGCTACCGCGATGAGCTGATGGAACATTTCAGCTCGCATCGTGAGTTGATCGCGATTCATGCTGCGGGCGTGAGCGATGAGCACCGGACACTGCTTCGGTTAGGAGCTGCGGACAATCTCAAACGCGTGACGGTGCGTGATGGGGTTGATTTCTTTGATGAAGCTTCGTGCGAAGGCCCGGATTGGATGGACCCGTTTATCGAGTTCAAGACCATCTGGCATCCGAGCGCGGTCTAAACCGACCCGATTATCGCCATTTTATCAAACACCCACTGCAGGGCCGGTCTTGAGGGCTTCATCCATGATGATCCGTGGCTGCTCGCGTGTGGCTTGTTCGCGCCAGCAGATTTCGAGTGTGCCATCGAAGAGCTTGGCGATGGAGTGGAGCTGGCGTTCGATCGCATCGCGGGCTTGGGCTTCGTAGCGGGCATCGTTCTTTTCGAACAGCTCGGCTGCTTGTGTTTGAGCGGTGCGCATCAGCTGAGTTTGGCGTTCGGCGTTCATGTTGATGACATCGATGAGTCCGAGGACGCGCCCTTGTTGGATGTCGTAGGGTTCGACATCCATCAGGCGGAGCGAGCCGACGATTGGGGGGAGGGTGACGCGGAATGAGCCTTCGCCCAGGTCTTGGACATCGGATTCGTTCATCGAACCGAGTTCGACAGCGTACTGCTTCTCAAACTGGAAGATCATCGCGATCTTCGCTTGAGAGAGCAAGATCGGAGGCAACCAGTTCCATCCGGTGGTTGCGGTGGCGATCTCTTTGGCGTGGACCTCGAGCCCGACAAGCTTGCCGACGGCTCGGACGCGTTCGGTGAGCATGCGCAGCGAAATCTTGTCGATCCCCCCACCTTTGCGTCCACGCTTGAGCGAGGTGACAATGAAGAAAACAATCCCCGCGCCGATGATGGCTGCGAAGAACAATGCGATGGTTAGAAGTATAAAATCACTCACACTCAATCATTGGCAGAGTGATGCGATGAGTTTCACCGAGACCCGATTCTGTTGCAAAAACGGTGTTTATGCCGGCTTTTTGTTGGTTTTATCCGGTTGAGGATCGGGGTTTGGTTCGGGGAGTGCGATTTCGAAAGAGCGGATCAGGAAGTGTCCACCGATCGAGAGCAGGATGCCAAAGATCAGCCCGGCGAGCAGGATGACAACCATCATCACGGGGCTTGGTTCGCCGGAGCTGTCATTCACCGCGGGCATGCCCTTGAACTTAATCCAACCTGCAGCGGCCAAGACCGGGAGCAAGAAGATTGCTGAGCGAATCACAAGCCCCCACGATCGTGCATCTCGGCGGTACACATCGAGTGTCGCGAGCAGGCACAGCAATCCGATGACTCCCATGCGAAACATCACCGTCCGGATGACCCAAGGGCCAATCGTCGGATTGTCACCAACGACGGCGCGGGCATCGACATAGAGCCCGAAGACCGCTGAAACAAGGATCGTGCCGATCAAACACGCGATCGCCATCGGGAATGCCATCCCCACTTTCATCTTTCCAATGCACACGAGCATGGTCATCAGGCAGCCAAAGAGCACGATGAGTTCGAACCCGAAGAGCCCCCATGCGAACCCGCCGAAGTGGCTGATGGACATCCAGATCCAAGGGAGTGCCGAGAGGGCACAGATCACGCAGAGCACCATCGTTGTGGTGCGGATCAGCGGGGTAGCGGGTTTGGATTCGTCTGGTGTGGTCATATGTTGTGGTTTCTTCGGCTTGTGCAGGGGGGGTATACACTGAGATATTTGGATCGGTTGCAATGGTATCTGGGCATTGATCGTACTGCCTGCACTCTTTGGAAGGTCATGTTTTTTCGGCATTTTTTGCGCGTTGACTCGTGATTCCTACCAGCGAATGCGCACAAGCGAGCGTAGGCACCCACAACCCGAGCGTTCGCTGGGGATTACGCGAATCTCGATTCAGAGAGGGTGACGCTATGTCCGATATAAAAAGGGAGTGAACAGGTCATCATCAACACCGATGGCCATAAGCGATCTCTTGGGCGCGGAAGCCCACGAGGGCTCGCCAAGAACCGTTCACAGAGGAGTACGCAATGGGCGGCATTACATCAGGAATCGGGCTGTTTTCAGGGATTGATACGGCGAGCTTGATCGACCAACTGATCGCGTCGCAGTCGCGACCGCAGGTTCTCGCCCAGCAACGGGTGATCCAGCTCAAGACGCAACAGGCTGCATATCTAGATATCAACTCTCGGCTCAATGCATTCAAGACCGCGGCGGCTTCGTTCCGGGTGAATGATGTCTTCTCGACACGCACCGTCAACTCGAGCGATGAGTCCATACTTACCGCGACCGCTTCGTCGGCAGCGGTGCCCGGGAGTTACAACTTTATTGTCGATCGTTTGGTATCGACTCAGCAGATGCTCTCTCGTGGGTTCCCGTCTTTGGACTCTTCGGTTGTTGGTATACCCTCGTTGACCTTTGAGTCGCCAGCGGCTCGTCTTGATGCGAATACGGCGCTCGCCGACCTGAACGACGGCGACGGCATCACCCGTGGCAAGATCATGGTCAATGGTACCGAGGTTGATCTTTCGACCGCGGGCACGGTGCAAGAAGTGCTCGATGCGATCTCTGAGGTGCCCGATGTCACTGCGCGTGTTGAGAATGACCACATTGTCATTTCCGGCGTCACCGCGCTGAGCGAAGACACCGGGGCGGGGATTCTCTCGTCACTGGGTTTGAACAGCTATAGCGGTGCGGCTTCAGAACAGGTGGGCACTTCGGTCTTCAGCATGAGCAGCAACACCACGCTGCAGTCGCTCAATGACGGGCGTGGAGTTTCGGTCCGAACAACTACTGGCGCAGGCGTCTTTGACTTCAAGGTCACAATCGACACAACCGGAGACGGCACACCCGACACCGATGTCGGTATCCGCATCGGTGATATCGAAGGCACGCTGCTCGATGAAGAGGGCGAACCGATACTTGATGACGAAGGTGAAGAAACATTTGGCGTGATCGAAGGGGCTGCTTCTTCTGTTGGTGGTGTGGTTGATCGGATTAACGACGCGCTCAACGAAGCTGGATACAGCGAAGTCACCGCGTCGATCAACACAACCACCGGCGCGATCGATATTGTCGATTCGCTGGGTCGGAACTTTGATATTGACAATGAAGCGTCCAACACCGATACCGCAAACGATCTGGGGATCGCAGGGAGTTATACGGGCGGCACCGCCAGCGGCAGCCGAATCCTCGCGGGGCTCAACACCAAGCTCGTCTCGAGCCTCAACGGCGGGATAGGGCTTGGGACGACCGATGGCAATCTGATTTTCAACACCCACGATGGGCTGACCCTCCCAACAATCAATATTGGCGGGCTCAATGACATCAATGATATCATCAACAAGATCAATACTGACTCGGGAG
This sequence comes from uncultured bacterium, assembly GCA_913062615.1. Classification (GTDB taxonomy): domain Bacteria; phylum Planctomycetota; class Phycisphaerae; order Phycisphaerales; family UBA1924; genus UBA1924. The sequence goes on from CAJXXI010000005.1 coordinate 3,851, forward strand.
GAGCTGTCACCGCTTCGGTTAACTCCAACGGCACAGGAATCCAGATTGTCGATAATACGACTTCGGATGGCTCTTCGTCGTTGATCATATCCGGAACCGGCGGCGCCGATACTGCAGCAGCATTGGGAATCGACGGCACATTTGCCGACGGGGCCACCACCGGTTCAAACTTACAGCTCGCGTATCTCGGCGAAGCATCGCTGCTGAGCGAACTCAACAATGGGCAAGGCATCGGCACCGGCAAGTTCGAAATTATTGATTCTAACGGGGCGATTGCACTGATTAATATCAGCAGCAGTGACAAGACCCTTGGTGATGTGATCAAATCGATCAACGGCCCAAACCTTGAAATCACCGCACGAATCAACGACAACGGCGACGGCATCATTATCGAAAAAGATGCTGGCGCAACCGGCACACTCTCGATCACGATCACGAATAGCGAAGGCACCGTGGCGACAAAGCTCGGGATCGAAGGCACCGCGGAGGATGATGCAAATAACTTTATTAACGGCTCATTCGAGAAGGTTGTCGACTTTGATACAGATGCATCACTCGACGATGTCCGCGATGCGATCAACGCAGCGGGTGTCGGTGTGAGCGCATCGATTGTCAACACCGGGATCGGAACCTCGCCGTTCCGCCTGAACCTGACAAGCGAACGCACGGGGATCGATGGACGATTCCTGATCGACTCGGGCGACTTCGATATGGGGTTCGATGTGCTCAATAAGGGCGACGATGCCCGCGTGTTCTTTGGCTCGACCGACCCGGCAACCGCGGTGTTGATGACCAGTTCGACCAACCAGCTCGACGGCGTGATCCAGGGCGTGACGATCGACCTGCTCTCAAGCTCGGAAGACCCGGTCTCGATCTCCGTCGCGACTGACGCCAACGGTATCGAGTCGAAGGTGAACGACTTTGTCGCGGCATTCAATGCGGTGATCGATGGGATAGATTTCCGAACCCGATTCGACGAGGAAACCAATGCCCGCGGTGTGCTGCTCGGCGATGGCACCGTGCTGAGTCTTCGCAACACGATGTACTCGACAATCGGCCGATCAAACGACGGGTTCACTGACACGGTCAACTCGTTGACCGAAGTAGGGATCACCGTCGGATCGGGCGGTAAGCTTGAGTTTGATTCATCAAAGTTCCGCGACGCGTACGCAGAAGATCCGCAGGCGGTCGAGAACATGTTTACAAAGCAAACTCTCGATAACGATGACGACGAGGACCCCAACACGATTGACGAGCCGTTCTTTTCTGAGCTGAGCGTGCTTGGGCAGCTCGAAGAGTTCGCTGAGAGCTATGTAACGAACATCGGCGGCGTGCTTCAGAGCAAGTCTGATTCGCTTGATGCCCAGATCAAGCTTCAGGAAGACCGGATCGAGTCGATCCAGAAGTCACTTGATAACAAGAGGTTAATCCTCGGGCGCCAGTTCCTCGCGATGGAGAAGGCGATTGGTGGGTTCCAGTCGCAGGGTTCATCGCTCTCACAGCTCGCAGCATTAGGTTAAATCGACTGAAGTCGGGTTGAACAAGGACCGATACTCTTCGTGATGAATGACACCAACACCGCCAACGCGTATCTCCGGACCAAGGTCATGACTGCTTCGCCCGAAGAGTTGAGGCTGATGCTCCTTGATGGGGCAGTGAGGTTTGCCAAACAAGCCCACGCGGGTCTTGAGCAATCACACCCTGAGATGATCTATCTTGGCTTTACGCAATGCCGAGATATTGTCCTTGAGTTGCTCAGCACGATCAAGGATGACCCCGCGCCACAGATCGCAAAGTCGATGCGTGACTTGTACACTTTTATGTACAGCGAACTCGTCAAGGCGAGCACAGAGTCAGATATTGATCGGCTTGAAGGCGTCATCGGGTTGCTCGAATACGATCGCGAGACTTGGGTTCTCACGATGGAGCAGCTGGTGATCGAACGCGAGAACGGGGCTGCCCCCCGCTTCAACCAGATGCCGATGCAATCGCATCAACCGATCAGCTTCCAGGCATAAACACACTTACAACTTAAATCTGTTCGCTCAATCCCGCTGCGAGGTGTTCCATCACGAACTTGACCTGCACATTGGTGTTGAGTTCCGTCTTGGCACGCTCGACGCAATCAATCGTGTGCAGTGCTCGATGAGTTGATGCCGGCTCGCGCAACCCTTTGCGGGCGCGTTGGGCGATCAATGCAAACATCTGATGGGCACCTTTTCGGTTGGCTGCCTCTTTCGAGCGGTTCTCGCCGAGCTTGTCGCCTTGCTTGACCCATTTGGTTGCCCATTCGTCGACGAGTTCACCCATCGTGGTGCCCAGTGAGATGGCATGGATGCCTCGGTCTGTTTGGGCACACATCGGTTCGATCCGGGTGTGCCAGTGGTACAACCCGCCTTCGATCGCCCCCAAGAATCGCCCCGGCGAACCGGCAGCGTATTGCATCAGCCAGTGGTGCTCGTTGGGGTCGAGATTCAGGTTCTGGGTATTGGCCCATGCACGCATTGCGTCGTCATCCAAAGGCGTAAACGCGACACGCTGGCATCGCGAACGGATCGTCGGGAGCAAGCGATCTTCGCTCGAAGTCACCAAAATAATCACCGTGCCCGGCGGCGGCTCTTCGAGCGTCTTGAGGATCGCGTTCTGCACCGGAGCATTGGTCGGCGAACGATCGAGCAGCTCAGCCTCATCCACAATAAACACCTTGCCCGCGATCGAATCACTCTTCATCGACGGCGCGAGTGCTGCGGGTGCGATCAGGTGCTCTTCGACGATCGCCTTGGGGATGGTCGCGAGCTTGGCGTTGCGGACATTCTTTTCTTCGTGGTATCGCGCGAGTTCTTTTTTGATCACATGCAGATCAGGATGTGTGCCCGCTTTGAGCAATCCTTGCACCTGGCTCTCCGGATCGGGCACCAACTGCCCGCTCAGATCAGGCGCCGAGCTCGGATCAAGGATCGTGGCCGCCCACGCGACAGCGGCCGTGAACTTGCCGACGCCTTCAGGGCCATGGAAGATCCACGCATGGTGCACCCGCCCGGATTGCATCGACTGCTGAAGAATCTCGACCGCCCGCGACTGCCCGAGCAGATTCCCGAGCCCGATCGGCGGCTCATAGAGCCGAATCGCGGGCCCAGAGTCCACCGGTGCTTTTCTGCGAACGGTTTTCTTGGTCGTCTTCTTTTTAGTTGTGCGTTTGGCCATGCACCTAAAGGGTAGCCGAGCCGTTGAGGAAGATCACGCTACAGGTGTCACTGCTTTATGGCTTGAGCAAGCAGTGGCATGAAAATACTCACCCATTGCGTCGGCGGCGGGCACCAAAGAGCAATCCACCGGCCAGCACGGGCAGCGTGCTTGGGGCGGGGATGACCGAGTTGATCCAGCCTGCATAGTCAGACACGCGGGTGAAGCCGTTGGAATCGCCGTAGTCGCCGTTGGGGATGCCGTCGGTTGAGTTGATGAATGAACTCACGCCTGCAAGTTTCCATCCGTCGGCGGTTTCGATGAACATCGCGCCCCCGGAATCTCCAGGACCGATCGAGTATTCAAGACCCAATGGCGTTGAATCGCCATAGTTCGAATCGCCAGCGATCAGCGGATTATCGAAATCGGTGAGGAGGATTCGATCGTCCCAACCGCGGGCGGTGCCGAGGACATCGATGATGTTGTGTCCGGCCCGGAGCGTGCCGTGGGTGCCGGATTGTGCGCCGGTCAGCCCGTTGCCGGTTTGTCCGAATCCGACGATGGTGCCTCGTGCCCCGAGTTCGTCTGAGCCGTTGTAGAGCTGTGCGACTTGGAGTGAGGTGATTGGAGTCGTGATATGGAGCAGTGCGAGATCGCCGCCACCGAGAAAATCATTGCGTGACCAATCTGGGTGGATGATGATTTCGTCAATAAACCCAAAGCTTGAATCGCGGAGGAAGGCCGCCGAGCTCACTTCACGATCGACACAGTGTGCCGCGGTGAGGATCCATTGGTCGGCGACAAGCGTGCCCGAGCAGTTCGTCGAGCTTCCTGATGCGAAGTTGATCCCGAGCTGACCAACCGCGCCGAACCCGGGCTCTTGTCCGAGCTGGAGATAGAGGGCATCGTCGACATCGTGGCGGATTACGCCAGCGCCCGCCGAGGCGACGAGCGTGCATGAGAGGAGGAGAGCTTGGGTTTTAAACGGATGACGCATTGCTGCTCCTCGTGTATTCATTTAGACGGAAAGGCGAATCTGCGCGATACCCATTGGCGGATATCTGGCTCGCTGTATAAACAGACTCCCAAAACCGCCCCCCCGCCACCAAACCGAGTCAATTAGTGTGCTTTTCGGACGACAGAGAACCGTACAACACGATTTGATGCCCCCTATCATCATCAACGCGTATCTGACACGATTCTTATCACTGAACAGAAACGGAACACCCGCATGTCGCCGAGTGCCAACACGATTACCGATATCAACTCCGCAGCTGCCGTCCGCAGCGCGTTTATCAAGTTCTTCACCGACAAAGCACACACCTTTGTGCCCTCGTCAACCACCTGCCCGACGAACGACCCGTCGCTGCGTGATACCTTTGCCAACGCGGGGATGAATCAGTACAAGCCCATCTTCCAGGGCACGCTCGATCCCAGCTCGCCACTCCAAGGGCTCACCCGCGCGACCAACACGCAGAAGTGCATCCGCGCGGGCGGCAAGCACAACGACCTCGATGATGTAGGCAAGGACACCTATCACCATACATTCTTCGAGATGCTCGGCAACTGGTCCTTCGGCGACTACTTCAAAGCCGAGACCATCGCGTGGGCGTGGGAGATGATGACCGGGCCACGCGAGAACGGGTGCTTTGGGCTTGATCCATCGCGTTTCTACGCGTCCTACTTTGGCGGCGACGAAAGCGCCGGGCTCGAACCCGATCTTGAAGCCAAGATGATCTGGGAGAAGTACCTCCCGCCCGAACGCGTCATGCCCTTTGATATGAAGGATAACTTCTGGGAGATGGGCGAGACCGGGCCGTGTGGACCTTGCTCGGAGTTGCACTACGACCGCGTTGGAAATCGCGATGCGTCGAAACTTGTCAATGCGGATGATCCAGAAGTGATCGAGCTGTGGAACTTGGTATTCATCCAGTACGACAGGCTCGAAGGCGGCAAGCTTTCGGTGCTCCCCGCGCAGCATGTTGATACCGGGCTCGGGCTCGAACGAATCGTTTCGGTGCTTCAGGATAAGAACTCAAACTACGACACCGATGTGTTCATGCCGATCTTCGATACGCTCGTCAAGCTCACCGGCGCTCGCGTGTACACCGGCAAGCTCGGATCAGACGACACCGATGGCGTGGATGAAGCCTACCGCGTGATCGGCGATCATATCCGAACGCTCGTCTTTGCCATCACCGATGGCGGGATGCCATCAAACGAAGGGCGCGGGTATGTGCTCCGCCGAATCTTGCGAAGAGCAGTTCGCTACGGGCGCCAGAAACTCGGTGCACCGGAAGGCTTCCTCGCGGGCTTGGCCCCCACTGTGATCGAGATGATGGGCGATGCATTCCCAGAACTCAAGGCTGATCCGCAGCGGGTGATCGGGATTATCGAAGAAGAAGAAACCAGCTTCGGCAAAACGCTTGATCGTGGGATCAAGATGTTTGATGGACTTACTACCGATTCCGGAACGATCTGCGGCGATGACGCCTTCAAGCTCTACGACACCTACGGCTTCCCCATCGACCTCACCGACCTGATGGCACAAGAACGCGGGCTCAAGGTTGATCTCAAAGGCTTCGAGAAAGCCATGGAAGAAGCCAAGGCTCGCAGCCGACAGGGCGGACGCAAGGACGCCGGCGAGCACAAGATTGAACTCCGCGCCGAGCAGATCGCCAAGCTTGGGCATCTCAATGTCAAGCCTACGGATGATTCGTTTAAGTTCTCAGGGCGTGACATGAAGGGCACGGTCAAGGCGATCTGGAACGGGCACAACTTTGATGACCACGCCGACACAACTATCGCGGGCACACGACAGGTCGGGATTGTGCTCAATAAGACCAATTTCTATTCTGAGATGGGCGGGCAGGTTGCTGACATCGGCGAGCTGCAGTGCATCAAAACCGGGGCACATTTCAAGGTCGAAGACACTCAATCCTTTGGCGGGTATGTGCTGCACATCGGTCGCATCACCAAAGGCAAGCTCTCGGTCGGCAACGACGCGATGTGCCAACTCAAAAACATGCAACGCGCCAAAGTCTCGTCGAACCATACGACGACGCATCTGCTCAACTTCGCGCTCCGCGAAGTGCTCGAGAGCGATTGTGATCAACGCGGCTCATTGGTCAATGATGAAAAACTCCGCTTCGACTTCACGCACAATCAACCGGTGAGTGCTGATGAGGTGGCCAAGGTCGAATCGATTGTCAATCACGAGATCGACCAGAACCTAACGGTGTACGCCCAACTCTCGCCCCTAGACAACGCACAGAAGATCAGCGGGCTCCGCGCTGTGTTTGGCGAAGCATACCCGGACCCTGTCCGCGTGGTGTCGATCGGGATCGAGGTCGAACAGCTCATGGCGAATCCTGAGAACGATGCTTGGAAAACAGCCTCGATCGAATTCTGTGGCGGCACACACATCGAATCCACCGGCGTCGCCAAACGCTTCGCGCTCTTGAGCGAAGAAGGCATCGCCAAAGGCATCCGCCGAATCACCGCGATCACCGGGCAAGACGCGATCGATGCCCATGCACGCGCAGCCGAGCTGCAAACGATGGCGGATGGGCTCGATGCAGCCGCGAGCAACGAACTCGCAGCCAAGCATCAAGAGATCGTGTTGATTCTGGAACAAGAAGCATTGCCAACCACAGGCAAAAACGCGATCCGCGCCAAGCTCAGTGAGATTCAGAAGAAGCTCAAAGAAGCGGGCAAGGCGGCAGCCGCAGAGAAGGCCAAGCAAGCCCAAGGGCTCGCTTCGGGGATTGCCCAAGCCGCTGCCGGATCGCCGGAGCAAGTGGTGATCGCGTCGCTCGAACTCGGTTCCGATCGCAAAGCCCTCGAAGCCGCCCTCAAGACCATCACCAGCGCCTGCCCGAACAAGGCGGTGATGTTGATGAGTGTTGACAATGACGCTGGGCGAGTTGCATTGATGGCGACTGTACCGAGCGGCTTGGTCGCCAAGGGGCTCAAGGCGGGCGATTGGATCCGCGAGGTCGCCGGGATCATGGGCGGCAAGGGCGGCGGACGCCCTGACAACGCCCAGGGTTCGGGTTCGGATCTCTCCAAACTCAAAGAAGCAACCGGACACGCCCGGACATTCGCCTTTGGGAAGATCCACTGATATTGATCACCTGACAGAGGCCAAAGGCATCTAATTAAGGGAACACGATGAGCACCCCCAACGAAGACCGAGCCAATCGCGCCCGCCAGGCCAAGGCGTGGAGTATCGCCCTTGACCCAGTCTACGGCATGCTCGGGCTGGGAATCATCGGATTCACGATCGATCACTTCGCCAACACCGGCAAGCTCTGGACGATTATCTTGGCTATTACGGGGCTAATCGTCGGGTTTTACCGCTTTATCCGAGAAGCGATGGATCTCAACAAAGAGCAAACCAAATCCTCTCCCAGAACCGATGGCGACCCGGAAACCTGATCGAAATAGTGCAAGATCCCCACCTTGCCAGTTTGACTTGAAAACTTGTCAAGAAAGGGTGCAAAATGGTCCCTTTTTGACTCGCCGATCCGGTTTGTGCCCCCTATCCTTCTCGCCCGTTAGGATTGGAGTTCTTCAACGATCTCCTTCCTTCTTATAGAGACTCGATTTCATAGACTCACAGCCAGACGCACAGCACACATGAGCATTCAAACCATGCCCAATGAGGTCAAGCTGCCATTGGTCCGAACAGGATCGATCGCGTTGGTTATCTGCGTCATCATCGCCATCCTTGGCGGGCTCATCGCCCAACAACGCGGCGGCGTAATGAACGACGGGCTCTGGTCTTTGGCCGCAACTATTCCAGGCGTGCTGATCCCCATGGGAATCCTGCTGGCGATGCCTGCAAAGAACGCACCCGAGTGGAGCGTTCCGGTACTCGCGGGCACCATGATCCGTGCATTGACAGTGCTGACCATCGGGATGGCGATCTACATGATTGCCTCCCCTGACCGCGTTGTATTTTTCTTGACTATGCTGAGCGCATTAATGATCACCCTGATTATCGATGTAGCATCCGTTTTATCTTTGATCCAGAAGCACACGCCGGGCATGACGCCAGCGGTTGATGCGGAGGGTATTTCCTGATGTCGACTTTCACACTCGCTGCTGCCGATCCGGTAGCCCATGTCATCAATCACCCGTTCATGGTCAACGCTGACGGCTGGTGGCTCTGGTCATCGGCGCAGACCAACATGGTTATCACCGCGATCATCATGATCTTTGGTGGGTTCATCGTTGCCAAAGCGGTCTCCACCGGAGCCGAAGGCGACGGGCACCATCGCTGGGTCACCAAATCACGCTTCGGACACACCGTCGAAGTGATCTGTGGCTACCTCCGCGAAAACACGGTTCGCCCGCTGCTCAACGAACGCACCAACATGTACATGCCGTTCTTGTGGACGGTCTTCTTCTTCATCCTTATCAACAACCTCTTGGGTCTTATCCCACTGCTTGACGCACAGAACCTGCTCAACCCAGAGATGGCCGCCGAGCATCGTGCATTCATCGGTGGTACCGCCACCCAGAGCATCTATGTCACCGCGGCACTCTCGTTGCTCGCTGGTTTGATGATCAACTATGCAGGGCTCAAGGAAATGGGCATTAAGAGCTACATAGGCCACATGACTGGCGGCGTCCCCGTCAAACCTCTCTATCTTCCAATCGTGGCTCTTGTATTTCTCATCGAGTTTGCTGGCACCTTCATCAAACCAATCGCCTTGTCGATTCGTTTGTTCGCCAATATGACCGCGGGTCATATCTTGGTCGCGGTGCTCCTCGGCTTTGCAGCCGACGGGTTTGGCAACCTGGGCATCATCGGCTTGCCTGTTGGTGTGGTCTCAAGTGTCGCGGTAATCGCGATCTACTTCCTCGAGTTGTTTGTCGCCTTCTTGCAGGCGTTTGTATTTATGTTCCTCACGACCGTGTTCATCTCGCTTCTGGCGCATCATGGTGAGCACGATCATGATCACGAAGGGGCACCCGCCCACGCGTGATCCGTTTTAACAATAGTTGGGCCTGGGGCACCGCGGGAGGGGCACCCAAGGCCATTGCGATCCGGAGTTGGATCGACAGTGGATTCTTCCCGCTTTTCCAAGGTTCAGGTCGATCAACACAGAATCGGCCTCTGAAAGGAATTTCAATCATGAAACTCACCAAGAAAATCGTTCTCGCAGCTGGCGTAATCGCAGTTCTCGCACCAATGGCCATGGCACAGGACGCAGCAGCAGCTGAAGCCCTCGCAGCAGCAGGCACCGAAAACATCGGCAAAGGCCTCGCAGCAATCGGTGCAGGGCTCGCAGTTGTCGGTGGCGGCATCGGCATCGGTATGGTCGGCAAGGGTGCTCTCGAGTCAATCGCTCGTCAGCCAGAAGCAGCTGGTACCATCGGTACCAACATGATCCTCGCAGCAGCACTCATCGAAGGTGCGACACTGTTCGCGATCGTCGTTGGCTTGCTCGCAGGCATGTAATCAAACTTCACCAACCCACAGCTGAAACATGCTCTGGGTTGGCTTTGTACACGAACTCAAAGATCCCACGACGGGATGCTTACTCGGAGAACTTCTCATGAAGCGTTTCACACTCATGATCATCCTCGCCTTCTCGGTGATGGCCCTCGCGACCAACGCATACGCACAAGATCACGATGCAGACACCAGCCACGATGCTGTCATTGACCATGCTGCAGATGCTGGACATGAAACAGCCGGTGATCACGGCGGCGGGCACGCAACTGGCAAGTCATCAGTCATCGAACCACCAAAGGCCGGGGTCATCCCTGCGATCACCGCGATCGTGATCTTCATGATCGTGTTTGGCATCTCGGCCACCATGATCTGGCCAAAGATCGTTGCGGGTCTTGACGAGCGCAACGAGAAGATCGTTGGCGAGATCGCTGCAGCCGAGGACGCACGCAAGCAGGCCAAGGAAGCACTCGCCCAGTACGAGCAGAATCTCGCCGACGCCCGTGCCGAATCACAGAAGATGATCGAAGAGACCCGTGCCCAGCAAGGTGCCCTTGCTGATCAGCTCAAAGCAACCGCCAACGCAGAGCTCTCAGCAATGCGTGAGAAGGCTGTCGCCGACATCGACGCTGCCAAGAAGCAAGCACTCAGCGAGCTCTACAACGAGTCGGTCAACCTCGCGACCGTGATGGCTGGCAAGATCCTCGCCCGTGAAGTGACTGTTGACGATCAGCAGAAGCTCATGGACGAATCACTCGCCGAGATGAAGTCGGTCAACTGCTAATACCTATTGTTTGGCCCTTATGCCAGACCCGGAGATCCACATGCCTTTGATCGAATCACAACCGAGCGCCTTGGCCAAGGTGTACGCCAAAAGCCTCTTCGAACTCGCCCATCAGCAGGGCGGACAAGCCGACGCTGAATCCACGCTCGGCGAACTCGAGGACATCATCGAGATCGCTCGCAATGACAAAGCCTTCTCTGAGTTGCTCGCCTCGCGTCTGATCGACTCTGGCAAGCGCGACGCATCACTCGAGCGGATATTCGATGGCAAGGTATCCCCTTTGACCCTCAACTTCCTGCGTCAACTCAACCGCAAGGGACGCTTGGCGAACCTGTCACAGATCGCCATCGCGATGGACACGCTCGTCCAAGATCACTTTGGTCGCATCGAGGTCGATGTCTTTACCGCGACCCCGATCGGTGCTGGCGAACTCGAATCTGTCCGCAAGCAGCTCTCGGATTCACTCGGCAAAGATGTCATCATGCACCCCTACACCGATTCATCTATGCTCGGAGGCATCAAGCTCCGCATGGGCGACCAGCTCATCGACGCTTCGATCCAGGCCCAGCTCCGCAAGATGCGTGACGGGCTCCTCGACACCGGCAGCGCACAGGTCCGCGGGCGTTCAAACGATATGATCGACTAATATCGATCTCGCTGAGAACCTTGTTCAGATCCTGGTTTAGATCATCGATAACACGACACTCCAAACGGGCACTTTGCCCGTTTTTTTATGGATGCTCGCATATGATTCTGTAGACAATATCCGTCACAAAATGGAGGCTATAGATGACCAAGCAAACAATCGCAAGCATTGATGTCGCTGGAAAACAAGTCCTGATCCGTGTGGATTTTAATGTCCCGCTCAATGGCTCGACCATTACCGATGATCGCAGAATCCAGGCGGCCCTCCCCACCATCAACTCGGTCATCTCGCGTGGTGGCAAGGCGATCCTCATGTCACATCTCGGTCGCCCGAGCGGCAAGGGATACGAAGCCTCATTCTCGATGGCACCGATCGCCAAACGCCTGAGCGAACTGCTTGGCAAAGATGTGCACATCCCGGCCCAGAACTGCAAGTCGCCCGAGATCTCAACAGCGATCGCCGCGATGGACGACGGCGATGTGATCCTGCTCGAAAACCTCCGGTTCCACGGGTGCGAAAAACGCGGCGAGCCTGACTTTTCCCAGCAACTCGCTGCCCATGGCGATATCTATGTCAACGATGCCTTTGGCACTTGCCATCGCAATCACACCTCAATGGTCGGCGTCCCGATGGCGATGGGCAACAAGCCCAAGGTCGCCGGGTTCTTGGTCGAAAAAGAAATCGCGTACCTCTCGCAGGTGCTCGCCGATCCAAATCGCCCGTTCACCGTGATCCTCGGGGGCGCCAAGGTCTCCGACAAGCTCCCCGCGATCGAGCACCTGCTCCCCAAAGCCGACCACATCCTCGTCGGTGGCGCGATGGCATACACCTTCCTCCAAGCCCTCGGGCACACCGTCGGCACCTCGATCGTCGAAGACGACATGATCCAAGATGCCAAGCGGATCATCGAACTCGCAGCCGAGTCCAAGACCGATCTCCACTTACCCGAAGATCACATCTGCTCGACTATCTTCGCCGAAAAGGCGGGCGATATCGAGGTCTTTGATGACCAGATCAAAGACGGATTCATGGGACTCGACATCGGACCCAAGACCGCTGCCCGGTATTCGCAGATCATCAAGGACTCCAAGACCATCGTCTGGAACGGACCGATGGGCGTGTTCGAATGGGCTCCGTTCCAAATGGGCACCCAGCTCATCGCCGAGGCGATCGCCGATGCGACTGATGCCGGCGCAACCTCAATCGTCGGCGGCGGCGACTCGGCCGCGGCGGCCGAAATCTTCGGCGTCGCCAATCGGCTCTCCCATGTCTCCACCGGCGGCGGCGCGAGTCTGGAAATGCTCGAAGGCAAACGATTCAAAGCGGTCGACTTGCTTGATAATGCCTAAGCAGTCGTTCGTTCGCAGCCATACCTATCGCCGATCGAACAGCTTTTCGAGTTCTTCGATGGTCAGACGCACCGTTGTTGGTCGCCCGTGCGGACATGAGGCTGCTCGTTCGGTGGTCTCACGCAGTGCCATGATCGCATTGAGCTCGTCGTCACTGAGCACATCGCCCGCCTTGATCGCGGCTTTGCACGACATCATGTCGAGGATTTCGTGAAGGGCTTCTTCAGAAGTCGGCACGAATCCGCCTTGATCGATCTTCTCAAACAACTCGGCAAGGAAAGGCTCGGCCTGGACATTCCGCGAGTGCAAAAAGCTCGGCACCGCGTGGATCCCCACTGAGCGCGGTCCCATCGGGGCGCACGATACGCCGATGCGTTCGAGCAGGGCGTCGAGTTCGTCGAACTTGTCGATCACGGTGCTCGGGACATTGAGCACGATTGGCATGAGCAGGGCTTGTTGTTCGAGCGAGCCGTTGCCGATGACGCGGGCGAGGAGCTTGTTGAACATCACCCGTTCGTGCAACGCATGCTGGTCGATAATCAACACGCCATGCTCGTCTTGGGAGATCAAATAGCTCGAATGCACCTGCAGCACCTTGTCCACTCGCTGAACGGTTGGCAAAGAGCCAACCTGTTGATTCAATGCCGGAGCGAAGTTGGGAATACCAGGCGAGAAACTCGAAATTGGTGCTTGTGCGAGCACTTCTTTGAGTTCATGACGGATCGTGCTCGGCGTGGGCTCTTCGCCGGTTGCACTGGGCTTTGCTTCGAGATACTCGACGAGCTTGTCCACCTGGCGATCGAGCTGTTGGCTGATCTGCTCGGGAGAAACACTCGGCATGATCGCACTGCCCGAGTCAAACCCCGCGCCGGGCAATCGCTGTAAAAGCGTCGGCGTCACATCGGCTCGAGCGAGTGCATCCTTCACCCCATGATAAATCGCACGGTGCACCATCGATTGATCCCGAAACCGAACCTCGAGCTTGGCAGGATGCACATTGACATCGACCGCGGTCGGTGACATCTCGATCATCAGCACCGCGGTCGGATGCTTCCCGGGCTCGATCAATCCGCGATACGCTTCACGGATCGCATGCGTGATCGTCCGATCGCGGATGGTTCGCCCGTTGAGGAAGATGTGCTGGGCCTTGCTCGTGGCGCGGGCGATCGCGGGCAAGCCCACCAATCCCCAGACCAGGATCCCGCGTGTGTCGTCGAACTGATCGACCGAGACTTCAATAAGTTGTTCTTCGAGTTCTTTGCCCAAGATCGCCACCACGCGTTGTCTCGGCGTTTGATTGATCGGCAAGTCAAGCTTCACCTTGCCCTCGCCAACGCAACGCACACCGATCGCCGGGTTGGCCATCGCCAAATCACGGAGCCATTCAAGGCACCGGGTCTGTTCAGTGGTTGATGTCCGCAGGAACTTACGCCGGGCGGGCGTGTTGAAAAACAAATTCTTGACTTCGATCGTTGTCCCGACCGGGCACCCGATGGGCTTAGGCTCGCTGACAACATCGCCCTCGGCTTCGATGATCCGTCCTTCGTCTGAATCTGCGCTACGCGATGTAATCGATACGCGAGAGATCGACGCGATCGATGCGAGTGCTTCGCCTCGGAATCCCATCGTGCCGATGCGATCCAAATCTTCAGACTCATGGATCTTGCTCGTCGCGTGCGGGGTCAACGCCAGCATCATCTGATCGGTCGCGATCCCGTGCCCATCGTCGGCGATGCTGATGCGTTCGATGCCGCCCTGCTCGAGCTCGACGGTGATCCGTTTCGCGCCGGCATCGATCGAGTTCTCGACGAGTTCCTTGAGCACCGACGCGGGGCGTTCGATGACCTCGCCCGCTGCGATCTGGTTGACCAACAAGGGGGAGAGTTTTCGAATCTGGATTGTGGACTGGGTGGTAGACATTTGCTCAATCGTACGCCTCAAAGCAGTGCAAGGGCGGGTGGCTTTGTGCTCGACAAGATCAATACGAAAAACATGGCTCAATAAGGGCATCAGCAAGGAATACTCGCTAGGATTCAGGCATGACAGACTCCATTTTTTCAAAGATCATCCGAGGCGAAATCGAATCACATAAAATCTACGAGGACGACTTCGTCATCGCGATCCTCGATATCGGGCCGCTCTCTGAAGGGCACGCCCTTGTGATCCCCAAAGAGCCAGCCGCGACGATCGACGAGCTCTCCGATGAGCACGCCGCTGCGGTCGGACGGGTGCTCCCACGCATCACACGGGCGATTAAAAAAGTCACCGGCGCCTCCGCGATCAACATCCTCCAGAACAACGGCTCTGACGCCGGGCAAGTCGTCGAGCATGTCCACTTCCACATCATCCCACGGTTCAAAGATCGTGGCGAGAATGTGGAAGGGAATCCATCATTCAAGAACGGGCGGGGTCTGCATATAAACTGGACCCCGGGCACGCTGACCCCCGAGGAAGCACTCGAACTCGGCAAGCATATCAAGCGTCTGCTCTGAGGTGGCGTGTCTGAGCGATGGGTAATCTGTGTGCGTCCGTCGGCGTTTGCACAAGGATATATTCGAGCGGGTCGATGCACTCGACGACGCCTTCGAAGTTTCGGTTGTCATATTGAAACGATCGATGCGTATGCACCATCGCGTCGTGGGCTTGGTAGTAGCTCCGGATGGCTGGGCGATCTTGGGCGACGAGCCAATGGCTCAGGTGTTCGACTAGGCTTGACACGAGATCAAGACGAGAGACTTGGGCACCGATCTGCGAGAGCGATATGGCTTTGGCTTTGATATCCACCCCCCAATCGCCAGCCCCTTGCACGCAGTTGATCCCGATGCCGACATAGGTACACCTGCCCTTCTGCTCGATCAGAATCCCCGCGATTTTTCGATCGTGTATCCCGACCTTGCACTGCTCATCGCACTGCTCATCGCCCTGCTCGCGGATCACAATATCATTGGGCCATTTAATCATCACGGTGCTCGACGAGGGTGCCAAGGCTTTGATGGTTTCATGGACTGCGCATCCGATCAGGGCCGAAACCATCACGGGTTCGATCCCCTGTGTATCGATCACAAATGTACAAGGCAAAGTGCACCGGTCGGCGTCTTGCCATTGTCGCCCACGCTGCCCGCGTCCGTTGGTTTGTTGGGAGGCAACGACCAATACGCCGCAGCCAGGACCGGCGAATGCCGTCGCAGCGTCCATCGTGCTCGGGGTCGATTCAACCACCACGACCCGGTTCACACAGCACCGATCAGTGTTGGCGATCACCGTATCAATCCGCGCTGCCCATTTCGAGATGTCTTCTCGTCCTGTCGTGATCATACAGTGAATGTCCTTATCCTTTATACCGAATCGAGCCCGATGTCCAAGCTCTGTGCTTGATGGGTCAAGCCGCCGATGCTGATTCGATCGACGCCGGTACATGCGATCGCAGACACGGTTGCCTGTGACACGCCTCCGGACGCTTCAAGAAGCAGACCAGAATTAGAACCAGAACCAGAACCCGCACTCGACTCATCACGCATCGTGACCGCTTGGACGAGCTCTTGAATCGTCATATTGTCGAGCAGCACGATATCCACAACGCCCGCATCGACACCGAGCACTTGCTTGAGCTGATCGAGTGTGTCCACTTCGACCTGCACGAACCAGAGCTTGGTGGCATGGTTATCTATCTTGTACGCAACCGACTCGATCTTCGTTGCAAGATTCTCACAACTCACCCCGGCAAGGTGATTATCTTTGATGAGAACCGCATCGTAGAGCCCCAGGCGATGGGTCGCCCCCCCGCCACAGCGGACGGCGTATTTCTCGAACGCACGAAGACCGGGCGTGGTCTTGCGGGTATCGCATATTTTGGCATGGGTCGAATCGACGAGTTGAACAAACTCGTTAGTGCGCGATGCGATGCCGCTGAGCCGAGAGATGAGATTGAGCATGGTGCGCTCGAGCGCGACGATCGCGCGGGCATTGCCCGAAAAAGTCGCCAGCACTGTCCCCGGATCGATCCGATCGCCGTCGTTGAGCTTGGCTGCATATTCGATTTCGCCCGGTTGAGAGAACACCTCGACAAGATCGCTCAGGAACTCGATGCCCGAGACAATCCCCGATTCCCGAGCACACATCTGAACAGATCGCTGATCATCAGGACCAAACATCAGCTCCCCGGTCCAGTCTTGCACATGCTCGCCGAGATCTTCGTCGTAGGCGAGCTCGAGCACCCGCTTGGTTTGCCCTGATTGACGCAGAAAATCTGCAAACTCGGGCAATGAGAGCGTGTTGAGGTCGGGGCGATATAACGGCGACACAGATCGTTCCATTGGCAATTGTACACCCCCCGATCTATCGGCCCTACTATAATGATCGAGATTCGGATTTCGAGATTGAAAGGTATGTATATGAGTCTATTGGCTGGCAAAGTTGGTCTGGTCGTTGGTGTTGCTAACGACCGCTCGTACGCATGGCATATCGCCAAGGCACTCACCGAAAACGGTGCTCAGTGCGCCTACGCCCACATCCCAGGTGAGAAAAACGCCCGGCGCACCGAACGAGCGGTGTCCAAAATCCACGAAAACCCGACCCTCTACGAATGCGATGCAGGCTCAGACGAATCGCTCGATGCACTCTTCGCCAACTACACCAAAGACCACGATCGCATGGACTTCTTGATCCATTCGATCGCCTACGCAGATCGCGAATGGCTCAAGATCGGAAACTTCTCAAAAACTCCCCGAAAAGCCTACCTCGATGCAATCGACATCTCCGCCTACTCCTTCTCTGCTATGGCAGGACGTGCACAAGACGTCATGGAAAAAAACGGCGGCGGATCACTCATCGCCATGTCGTACTACGGCTCAGAAAAAGTCATCCCCGGCTATAACATCATGGGGGTCGCCAAAGCATGCCTCGAAGCAACCACACGGTACCTCTCGTATGAGCTTGGCGAGAGCAACATCCGGGTGAACACGATCTCAGGCGGATTCCTCCGCACACTGGCGAGCTCGGCGGTTGGTGGGATCAATCGGATCGAAGAAGCGATCGAAGTCGCCGCCCCGCTGCGACGCAACATCGATGGCAACGAGGTCGGCAAGACCGCGGTGTATCTGGTCTCTGATCTCGCCAGTGGCGTGACAGGCGAGAACATCTATGTCGACTGCGGCGTCAATATCATGGGTACCTGATCCAATCTATTATCGGATCTGGGAGCCTCAAACACCCCCAACCCGACCAAACAACAAATAAAATGTGTTTTTCTTGCGCATCGGCTGGCGAGAAGTGCGTGCTGTATCCGATATATTGAATATGACCGGAGCTATAAACAACTTAGCTGCAAGCCTTTCGGGTGCACCTGTGTCCTCTGCAGCATCATCAAAGGCCAAAGCCGAAGAAACCTTCAAAGCCGCCTACAAGCGCAAACTCATCAAGGACGAGTACAACATCCAGGTCGAAGAGGTCGAACACATCGATGCGGTGCGTTCGTTGGCCGACGCCGATCAGGAAGATGCCAAGGAAGATCGCCAAGAGCACCAGACCGGGTATCCAGCGTTTCAACGGGCACTCCAAGACCGCCCAAAGCGGCTCGATCTCAACGCATAATCTGCCATTAAAAAACGCGAGCCTTGCAGCTCGCGTTTTTCGTTTTTGGATTGCTTAATCGGCTTACTTCTTGCCTTGGAAGAACTGCTTGATCGCGTGCATCGTTGCGCTGCGTCCGATCGACCCGATCGACTCGGTCAACGGGATGCCCTTTGGACACACCTTGACACAGTTCTGGGCGTTGCCACAGTCGTTGATCCCGCCGGCACCTGAGAGTGCGTCCATGCGTTCGCCCTTGAGCTGCTTGCCGGTCTCGTGCTCGTTGAAGTACCGAGCCTGCGAGATCGCGTGGGCACCAACAAAGCTCGAATCCCATTTGGACTCATCTTCTTCTTTGGTAAACTGTGGGCACGCTTCGAGACAACACCCGCAGCTCATGCACTCGGAGAGTGCATAGCGCATTTGCTGTTGTTCGTGCGATTCCTTTGGTCCTGCGCCCATGTTGTAAGTGCCGTCGATTGGTACCCATGCTTTGACGCGTGTCAGGTTGCTGAACAAGCGTTGGCGATCGACCCACAAGTCTCGGATAACGGGAAACTTGCCCATTGGTTCGAGGGAGATGGTGTCGCCTTCTTTGGGTGCGTATTCGTCGATCAAGCATGAGCACGACTGGCGGACTCTGCCGTTGATGAGCATTGTGCATGCGCCGCAGACCTCTTCGAGGCAGCTCGAGTCCCACACCACAGGCGTGGTCTTGGTGCCTTCGACCGTCACAGGATTCGCTGCGATCCAGTTGAGCGACGAAATCACATTGGCGCCGGTCTCGATGGGGACCTTGAAGGATTCCCACCGGGTTGGTTTGCCCGGGCCGTCACAGCGTTTGATCTTGAAGATCACGCTCCGCCCCTCGACCGCTTGTTTGCGGTTGGCTTTTCGCATGTCTGCGTCGTAGGAGTAGGCTTCTGCTTCACTCATTGCTCGTATCCTTTACAGGTCCAGTTGGAGTCGTTCCTGAATCTATCTCATCAATCAATCGGCCGATTATGATGCGCCGACTGGTTCTTTCTTGGCACCCGCGTTCGATTCGGTCTTGCCGTAGTCTCGTGGGCGGAGCTTGACGAGCCCTGCCTTCACTTCGACAAACTCGACATCGCTCTTGCCTGAACTTGCGTTAAACTTGGCAACTGATGCCTTCCAGAACTTATCGTCGTCGCGTTCTGGGAAATCTGTGCGATAATGCGACCCACGGGATTCCTCGCGGAGCAACCCGGCTTTGGCGATCGCTTCACCGATGATGATCATGTCGCCCACCGAGCGGGTAAAGCTCAATGATTGATTCGTCCACATTGCGCCGTCGCCGAGTTCGACCTTGCTGTAGCGATCTTTGAGCTCTTCGAGCTTGCCCAAGCACTTTTCGAGCCCCGGCCCGGTCTTGACGACCGTCGATGCCGAGTTCATCTCTTCACCGAGTTCGAACGCGATCTGGTATGGATTGAACTTGCGATCACCTGTACCATTGCTGGTTGATTTGAGCAGGTTGTCGTGCTTGTCTTGCTCTTGCTTAACCGCGGCGTCGAACACCGATTGGTCGATCTCGGCTGCGGGTGTGTGTCCACCTTCGCGGACATAGTTCACGACGGAGACGCCGTTGCACAAGCCGTCGAAGATACAACTCAACAGTGCATTGGCTCCGAGTCGCGTTGCACCGTGATACGCAAAGTTCACTTCGCCAAAGGCATACAGACCAGTAATGTTGGTCATCGCATTGTTATGCGCCCCGACCTTCATCCCTTGCCCGGGCTCGCTCCCGACCGGGATTGAATCGCCGGGCTTGAACCCAGAGATCGGCGCGTCTGGTTGATAATCGCCCGCGGTGTAGGTCGTCCACAAGCCACCCATCGAGTAATGCACCGCTGGGAAAATCCGCATCGGGTTAAACCGAGGGTCTTCGCCGACGAACTTCTCGTAGATATCGAGGATGCCTCCGAGTTTTTCGGTGAGGTATTCGGGGTCCATGTGGGTCAGGTCGAGATAGACCTGATTCGTCCCGTTGATCCCCATGCCTTCATTCACACACACATCGAAGATTTCACGCGTCGCGATATCGCGAGGCACAAGGTTTCCGTACTTGGGGTACCGTTCTTCGAGGATGTAGTACCGTTCGGTATCTGGAATATCTGCAGGCTTGCGGGTATCGCCCTTCTTGGCGGGCACCCAAACGCGTCCGCCCTCGCCACGCGCGGATTCGGACATCAGACGACATTTGTCGGCACCGGGGATCGCGGTCGGGTGGACCTGGATCATCTCGGCGTTGCCGTACCATGCACCTGCCTGATAACACCGCGACGCAGCGCCGCCGGTGCAGATGACCGAGTTGGTTGATTTACCAAATACCAATCCGCACCCACCCGTTGCCATAATCACGGCATCAGCTCGGAAGGATTGGATCTGCATCGTGCGCATATCCTGAGCAACAATACCAACGCACCGGGCGTCTTCGCCCTCGCCTTCAATAATCGGCCAGAGGAACTCCCAGAACTCCTTCATATTGATTTTACCCTCGGAGGCAAACCTTCTGGTTTGCTCATCGAGTGCGTAAAGCAGTTGTTGGCCAGTGGTTGCGCCTGCAAAGTGGGTTCGTTTGAAGAGTGAGCCGCCAAAGAGACGCAGATCGCGGAACCCTTCGCTGGATCGGTTGAAAGGCACGCCCATGCGATCGAGCAGGTCGATGATCTTGGGTGCCCAGTTGGTCATTTCGAGCACTGGGTGCTGATCGTTGAGGAAGTCGCCACCGATGAGGGTCTCATCAAAATGCTGATACTCAGAGTAGCCCTGCTGGCGAGCGACATCGTTGCACGCGTTGATCCCGCCTTGTGCGCACACCGAGTGTGATCGCTTGACGGGCACCATCGAGAATAGATCGACGGCCATCCCGGCCTCGGCGACCCGGATACTCGCTGCGAGCCCTGCGAGCCCGCCTCCGACAACAATCACTCGTTTTTGATCAGCCATTTGTATTCTTCTTCATCTCTGTGCGTCGTTGATTGTGACGCTGAGTTTGATTGAGTTTGTTCTACACTCTTCTTCTTATCTACTTAGCCATCCGTGTCGTCGTGCCCGGTCAAGGTGACGGCATCGAGTGCATCCTCGCTATTCAGGTGGATCTGCTCGCCGTGCATCGCGTTCTCGACTTCGACCGCTCGGTCATAATCGAGTGTTGCGAATCCGATGATGGACATCCATGCCAAGATCATCAAACTTGCCCCGATCCCGGCACACATAAAGCCCCACCGCTTCTGTGCTGGACGCGAGATGGTGATGCCCCAGGTGATCGCGGCCGACCACAACCCGTTGGCGAAGTGGAAGATCAGCGAGCTGACACCAAAGAAGTAGAACACTGCGACAACCATGCCGACTGCTGTGAACTCTTCAGGCGAACCCCGCAGAGCCGCCGCGAAGGTTGACGAGGCAGCTTCATGTGACCAGACGGCATCGCCGGGGATCAACCATGTCCAGCCCCATCGCAGGGTGGCGACATGGTAGAAAATGAAGAAGATACCGAAGTACCCGGTCGTGCGTTGGAGTGCGTAGCGGAGGTTTCCGCCGTACTTGTAAGCACCGGTGTTTCCCTTGCCGCTCATGGCGTAGTACACACCCAGAATCGAGTGGAACCCGATCGCTGACCAGAGCGTAATCTCAATCAACAACAACAAAGGCATGTTGTTGATAAAGCTGACCTCATGCTGGAATGTAGCAATCGAACGATCGATCCATCCAAATCCTTCTTGATCCACTCGCGAGTTGAGCCCGCCCCACGCGATGGTGGAGTTGGTGACAAGGTGAACGATCAGGAACACTCCGATGGGGACAATGCCCGAAAGGGAATGTAGCCGACGCAAAAGGAAGTGGCGGTTCTGCGTGGAATCTGCGTTTTCACTCACCTGTATACTCCGATGTGTTCTCTGGTCATCGCGTTGGATACGGATGAGCTCGGTAAGTATGACTAAAACTCGTCTATTCGGTTTTATCGGCACACCAGGGTGTGCCGGCGTACAACTTAAATACTCAGGGACGGGCCAGAGCCCGGGCCCATTGGATTATTGGGATCCATCTGCACCTGCTCAAGCGTCCCGTCTTGGGCTGCCTGGGCGACGGCTTTGGTCACCTCAACAAACTGCATCCGCAGCTCGGAGACCGTGCCATCGATCATTTCTTGTTCTTCAGTGGTCAGATTGCCCTTGGTCTTGTCTTGAACGACAGCCAAAAGGTCAATATTGAGCTTGGCGACCTCCAGCGAGACCATCGCACGCCCTGATTGATCGGGGATTGCCCCCATGTACATCAATGCTTGGGTTGCAAAGAGGCTCAGGAGCTCTTTGAATCCGATGACCTCTGGGAGCCCTCCGGGCCCGGCTTGGGTGTCTTGCTCGGCTTTTTCTTTTTCCGCAGCGACGAGTTTTTCTTTCTCGGCTTGTGCTGAGGATTTCCAATCATCGTCGATAATGAGTTTCGGTGCATCAGGTTCAGACATATCGGGCTCCATTTGGTGTAGTATGTATTCTAGCTCCTATCCGATTCAGAGAACACACAATGAAGACGAATCCATACCCAATCGCGTTCAAATCGACCTGTTTTTGCAGTTCGTTCTTATGTGCCTCGATGCTGCTCGCCGGGTGCGCTGGATCAAAGGTCAAAGGGCCCAGGACTGACAATCCCGACCGCGTCACGCACAACGATTTTATAAATCCAAATGCGAGCGATGACGCACAAAGCAGGCAACAAATACAGACATCCATGCCTCCCGAATCCCCCGCGATTCGGGAGGTTTCAACCGGCGATGGGATCACACTCACCGCGGTGCAACCGAGCCAACCAAGAACAATAGACTTGCCCACGATGACCTCTCAAAGCGATCCCTCTGGCTCGCTCGCATTGCTCGATGCCAAGGTCGGTGATGTCAACGGCAAACCGATCTTCACCAACTCGTTCTTCGCGTCGATCGAAGATCGACTTATCGCCGAGGCATCTCGGTTGCCCCAACGCCAATGGAGACAAAGCGCGGGCAAGACAATCGCGGGTCGGCTCGACGGGATTATTGCCGACGAGTTGCTCCGGGCAGAAGCTCTGACCGCGCTCACCCCGACCCAGCGTGTAGGCTTACAGGCGTTCTTGGGCAACTTTCGGAACAACCTGCTCTCTGAAAACCTAGGCAGCTCGCAGCTGGCGAGCCGACGACTTCAAGAACAGCAGGGCAAAACGCTCGACGAAGCACTCCGCCAGAAGGAGATCGACACGCTCGTCCAGCTCACCCTGATCCAAGAGGTCAATCGACGGGTGAATGTTTCGTGGCGCGATATCAAACAGCGCTACGAGCGGGATATTGAAGTCTATTCGCCGCCACCGACCGCGGTGCTCCGGGTGATCCGTGCCAAACAGGATGATGGTACGAAGCGCATAGATATTCAAGCACAGCTTGACGCCGGGACCAGTTTCCTTAAAATTGCTGCTGGGGCGCTCAATAACTACAACACGGACACAGATGGCATGCTCACGGTGCCCATCGAAGACACCTACCAAACCACAGAGTTCTTTGGCCCCGCTGATGTTCTGAACACAGCCGCCCAAAGCCTTGCGATCGGTGAGTTTGCTGGGCCCGTCGAGCTTGGCTCGTCGGTCTATTGGATCAAGCTGATGGATATCAAGCAGGAATCTATTTCGCTCTACGATGCTCAGCTCAAGATTCAGCAAGAGCTGACCTTCGAACGGCGTAAAGAAGCTCGGGACAACTACCTTGAGAAGCTGATGGAACGGGCACGGGTTTCGAGCCGAGACGACGTGCTGATGCGTTTGCTCGAAATCGCTGAACAGCGCTATGGCCCAAAGGGATGAGCCTGCTGCGATGGTTTGGCACATCGAAATCGGTCTGGGTGCGTGGCGAGGATGCTGCTGCCAAGCATATGAAAAAGATGGGATACAGAGTCCTCGCACGGAATCTCCGATTGAAGATGGGCGAGATTGACATCCTGTGCCTCGATCCCAAATCCAACTGTGTGATTGTTGTCGAGGTCAAAGCCCGCGTCCGTAAGTCGGACGCAACCCCGAACCCCGAATCGAGCATCACCGCAGCGAAAAAACGCAAGCTCCGCACATTGACCAAGGCGATCGCCGCGAGGAAAGATTGCCAGAACAAGCCGATCAGGATTGATGTGATCGCAGTCGAGTTCGCGTCGGATCAGTCAAAGCCGATTGCGATTCGGCATTATGAATCTGCGGTCGGAGCATAAGGCTGGGCATGGACAGTTGTCTTAACCTGTGAACTCTTCGGATGATTCGAGTGTGTCTGCTTGGGTATTTGAGTGTTCATCGGGCTTTGGTGGGCGGAGCGAGCCGCGGAACTTGGCTTCGAGTTTGGCTTCTTCGAACACCATCTGATCGATCGACTTGGGGATCATCACCGAGAACATGGACCCAGAGCCCAGCTCGGACACCAGCTGTATCTCACCTTGCAAGAGCCTGGTGAGTTCCAGCACAATCGCGAGTCCGAGCCCGGTGCCGGTGTGTGAGCGAGTGTGCGAGGAGTCGACTTGTTGGAACTTGTCGAATATTCGCTTTTGGTCTTCAAGGGCAATGCCGTCGCCATTATCGATGACAGAAATACGAATCTGATCGGTGCCTGAGCAATCATCGAAGATCGGCTCGGCCCGCAGAATAATCTCTCCGGGCGTGCCCTGCACATCGTTGCCGGTGAACTTCACGGCATTGGAGAGCAGGTTAAAGATAATCTGATGAAACTTCTTATGATCCGTCTCGATGATCGGCAGGTCCGGCGATACATCGAGCTTGACCGTGATGCCCTTCTTGCGGGCGAGGGGATGGATCAACCCGACCAACGCTTGGCAGTTCTCGGCGAGGTTCATCTCGGTGATGTTGAGCTCGACACGCCCCGCTTCGATCTTGGCCATTTCTAACAGCGATTCGATCATTTCGAGCAGGGTTCGACCGGCGGAAACAATATTGACGAGGTACCGCTCGCGTTTGCTCAGTTCATTGGGATCGAACTCCGGCTCGCCATCACACTCGGCGTTGATCGCCACTTCTTTACGCGCGATTTCGAGGAGCAGCTCGGCGAATCCAATAATCGCATTGAGCGGCGTGCGCAGCTCGTGCGACACACTCGCCAGGAACTCGCCCTTGAGTCTGGCAGATTCAAACAATGCGGTGTTCGCTTCGGAGAGCTCTGAGAGCTTGATGTCCATCGCTTTGTTGGCATCGCGGAGCTGGTCCCGCTGTCGGCTCAAGCCCGCGAGCATCAGGTTGATCGTTTCGGAGAGCTCTTCGAACTCGTCGCCGGTCTCGATTTGGGATCGGGTATCGAGATCACCATCGCGGACAAGCTCTGCGGTTTTCTGGAGTGCTTCGACCGGGCGAAGAATCAGGCGGTTGATAATTGTCGCATAGACCACCAACGCCACCGCCAGCACCACCGAACCGGCTGCAAGCACATAGAGCAAGTTAACTACCAGCAGCCACCCCGCGCCATCAGCGCGGTGTTCGAGCACGACGACATGGGTGATCTGTGCGTTTGCGTCGCGCGTTGCTCGGGCATAGCGATAGATTCGGTTCCACCCTGACCAATCGGCGTCGAAGAACTCAACACGGGTCGTCGAGCGATCGAACTTGCGCATGGCGTTGGCGAGGAATCGGTCGTCTGTGATTGTGGCATCGATCTGGTTGCGGGTGAGCGGGCGGATGGTCGAGCCGCCCGCGATGAGTTCTTTTTTCGATGGCGAATCGCCTTCGAATGCCGCCCAGGTTGCATAGACCGAACGGGAGAGCTCGAGTTCGCCCGCCCCAACGAGCCCGTTCATCCGAAGCAATGGCAACGAGAGGGCGATGGTGATGATGAAGGCACCGAAGAACCAGTTGGCCACATAGATGTGGGGCTGGTTACGTTTGGCTATGGTGCCAAAGAAAACGAT
>CAJXXI010000006.1 GCA_913062615.1 uncultured bacterium
AAGCAAGCGATTCGATGGGGGATGATCCCGATTAATCCGTTTGAGGGCGTCAGGGGGGGCGCACAGACGAACCGAGAGCGGATGTACTATCTCACACCCGAAGATGCACACAAGCTGATCGAGGCGGCCCCTGATGCCGATTGGCGGTGCATCATCGCCCTTGCCCGCTTCGGCGGCTTGCGTTGCCCCTCCGAAGTGCTGGGCATTCGTTGGGGCGATATTGATTGGGATAAGAATCGAATGCTTGTTCGATCACCTAAAACCGAGAGATACACGGGCAAAGGCGAACGCATGGTGCCCCTGTTCCCTGAACTGCAAACCGTCTTGCAAGATGCCTTCGATCGTGCTCCAGCGGGTGCTGAGTTTGTAGTAGGCCGCTATCGGAGCACTTCGGCAAATCTCCGAACCAATCTCAAGCGAATCATAAACCGTGCAGGGCTTATCGCCTGGCCCCGTTTGTTCAATGCGATGCGGGTAAGCCGGGCAACCGAACTTGCAGCAGAGTACCCCGCAGCGATCTGCACAGCTTGGATGGGTCACACACAAGCCATCGCAGAGGCACACTACCACATGGTTCGTGATGAGGATTTCGAGAAGGCAGCAAGCACACTCACCATCGGCCCAGATGCAAAGAGGGCTCAGAGAAGCGGCGCAGAATGCGGCGCACTTGGAGCGCAAAACCCGGCGCAGCAGCAATCCGCATCTACCAGCAAAGAGCATCAAAACGGTGCGCAAAACGAAATAGGACCAGCAGTTATGCCGATCCTTGCAGGTCGTTGCGATTCGTTGCATTATCGGTCGAATGAGCCTGGAGGGACTCGAACCCTCATGGGTTTTACCCCGGCGGATTTTAAGTCCGCTGCGTCTACCAATTCCGCCACAGGCTCTGGGATGGAAGCTTGGTTGATGAACTTCCGAGGGGATTCTATCCTATTTATGACCTTGGGGAATGCTCGGCGAACAAATGACTTGCCGGGGGTGTATCTGTGGTGCATTGGGAGTAGAAATGTGGATTTATACGGACGGAGTCAAAGTCTGGGGTGGCAATTTTCAATGGAGAGGCAAGAATGAGTCAGGTCGTTTTCGCATAACCAAAATCAGATAGATTCACGAGAAGTTTCGCAAGGGAGCAACGCCATGTCAACGGGTGATCCTCACGGAGAAGCGGTGGCTGCATCGTCAAGATGGCAGTCTTTGAGCGCAGGACTCGATTCGTCGCACAAGCGGATCGACGAGTTTTATGCCTGCGATGTGTTTGATCAGCGCAAGATGCGCGAGCGCCTACCAAAGAATACCTTTCAGGCGATCATCAAGACAATTGAAAGCAATGGCAAGCTCTCGACAGACGACGCCGAGGTCATCGCGACGGCGATGAAGGATTGGGCGGTCGAACGCGGATCGACGCATTACACGCATTGGTTCCAGCCGATGACTGGGCTGACGGCTGAAAAGCACGATTCGCTCGTCACGCCCGACGGCAACGGCGGGGTGATGTATCGATTGTCAGGCTCGAATCTGATACAGGGCGAGCCCGACGCGTCAAGTTTTCCATCGGGTGGGTTGCGGGCGACCTTTGAAGCCCGTGGGTACACCGCGTGGGATCCGACCTCGCCGGCGTTTATTGTGCGGGGGAAGAACTACGCCACGCTGTGTATCCCTACGGCGTTTGTCAGTTGGAACGGCGAGGCGCTTGATAAAAAGACCCCGTTGCTCCGGTCGATTGATGCACTCGAAAAACAGGCGATGCGGATTCTCAAAATCTTCGGAACCGACTTTGGCGTGAACTCTGTGTGTTCAACGCTTGGGGCCGAGCAGGAATATTTCTTGGTTGATCGCAACCTGTACTTTGCGCGACCGGATTTGGTGAGCTGTGGGCGGACGCTCTTTGGGCTTGTTCCCCCGAAGCATCAGCAGCTCGATGACCATTACTTTGGTTCCATCCCGCCACGCGTGAACGCGTTTATGGCCGAGTTTGAAGAAGAACTCTTCCGTCTTGGTGTGCCTGTGCAGACTCGTCATAATGAAGTCGCGCCCGGGCAGTATGAGATTGCGCCGTTGTTTGAATCAACAAATATTGCCTGCGATCATCAGGCGATCTTGATGGATACGCTCAAGAAGGTCGCCGGGCGGTTCGGGTTCTTTGCGTGTTTACATGAGAAGCCGTTCGCCGGGGTGAATGGTTCTGGCAAGCACAACAACTGGGCTCTCTCGACGGACACGGGTGTGAACCTGCTTGATCCGCAGGATGAAACACACACCAACACGCAGTTCATGACCTTCTTGTGCGCGGTGATCCGCGCGGTACATATCCATGGCGATCTGCTCCGGGCGACGATTGCGGGCGCGTCGAATGATCATCGGCTTGGTGCTAACGAGGCACCGCCTGCGATAATTTCGATCTTCCTTGGCGATATGCTCACGGACTTGATCGGTCAGCTTGAAACCGGCAAGCCGAATCGGACACTCAAAGGCGGCGAGCTTGATCTTGGCGCTCGCACATTGCCTGCGCTCAAACGAGACTCGGGCGATCGCAACCGGACGAGCCCGTTCGCTTTCACCGGCAATCGGTTCGAGTTCCGTGCGGTGGGTTCGACCGCATCGGTGGCGTGGCCCAACACGGTGATCAATACGATCGTGGCGGAGAGTTTAGATTTTATTGCTACGAATGTCGCGAAGGCATTGGATGAAGACGCCGATCCTGAGAAGCGGGATCAGGTTGTTCGCAAGGTGCTTCAAGGATTGATCAAAGAGCACAAGGCGATTGTCTTTAATGGTGATAACTATGCCGCGGAATGGCAGGATGAGGCTTTCAAGCGTGGATTGCCAAACTTGAAGACCACCGCCGACGCACTCCCTGCGTTGCAGAGTCCGAAGGTGAAGACGCTCTTTAAGAAGTACAAGGTGCTCTCGAAGAGCGAGCTTGAAAGCCGATCAGAGATCTTTGCCGAGAAGTACATCACCGAGATATCGATTGAAGCCGAGCAGATGGCATCGATGGCGCGGACGATGATCCTGCCTGCTGCGATCAAGCATCAGCGCAATATCGCAGAGGCGGTGGGGGCAACCGAAGGCGTTGGGGTTGACGCAAGTGTGTTACGCGGTGAACTCGAGGACTTTGTCGAGATGGTCTGTGTGTTTAAGGATCGTCTCGAATCCCTCGAACAGGTCCGGATAATTCCACAGAGCAAAGCGATGGTTCAGTGTGAATACTGCCGAGATCGGATTATTCCTGCGATGGAAGCGCTCCGTGAGATCGGCGATGAGCTCGAGGCTCATGTTGAATCAGAGTTGTGGCCGATGCCGGTGTATAGCCAACTCCTCACGCTGAGATAGGGCTGTTAAGCTATATATGAATATGGTCTGATCCGCAGATTGTGTTGAATGAATCTGAGAATGCCTCGCAATCGAGGCTGTTTTCAACATAGATGTGTATCGCTCGGAAAAAATATTCGTGGTTTCATCGGGCTTTGCGATGGAATCACGAAATTCCTGTACCACTACAAAAGTTGATGGTGTAGAGCGTCGATCTCTGATTTGATACCTACCAACACATCAGGATATGCCAAATAGGCATCGAAACGGAGTTAGCATCATGAGTACGGAAAAAGGCAAGTTCAACTTCTCGTTTGGACTATCAACGAAGATCATCGCGGTGACATTCACCATTCTCGTCGCGGTCGTCGCGGTCAACTATGTCGTGTTCTTGAAGGGCTATCGCACCGATATGGAAGAGTCCTTCGTCGGGCGTGCGTCTGCGTTTACCGCGGTTGCTGATGCGGCCAAGAACGACGCGTCAGTCAAGTTCATCAATGGCGAAATCAACACTGATGATCTTCTTGAGAAAGCATACGAACAGATCGACAACGGCACGCACTACTCGGACACACGCTACTACTCGTCTGTACCCGTCGTTGTGGGTTGGAACGCTGGGCTGGCAGCAGCTGAAAAAGAAAACATCGACTTCACAGTTGTGGCTCTTGAAGCACGAAACCCAGACAACGCACCGATTGCTGGTGGATTCCGTGATCAGATGATCCACGACCTGACCGCGCAGTACAAATCCAATGGCGACACAATTATGTCTCGCATCAATGAAGACACAAACACGCTTCACTACATGCGTGCGATTACGCTTGACGAATCATGCATGACTTGTCATGGCGATCCTGCGATCTATGACGAGCGTGATGAAAATGGTAAGTTCGATGGCAAGGACGCGCTCGGTTTCCGGTACGAAAGCTGGACACCAGGATACATGCACGGTGCATACGAAGTACAGATGCCTTTGGCCCCACTGGACGCACATGTCACCGGTTTCTTTGCCAAGGGCATGACATGGACAATTCCCATCGTGCTCATCACCTTTGGTGGATTCCTCGTGCTTATGCGTAAGCTCTTGGGCAACCCACTCGCACAGGTCGTAGAAATCATGAAGGTAGCCGGCGAAGGCGATCTGAGCCAGCGTCTCGAGCTCCATCGTTCAGATGAAATGGGTGTATTGGCCACTTGGTTCAACACACTGCTCGATAATCTCTCCAACATGGTGAGCGAGGTCCGTGGTGCATCGCAGGCGGTTGCGTCGGCATCGACCGAAATCGCAGCATCAGCTGACGAGATGGCATCGGGTCTCCAGGAACAAGAAACCCAGACCCAGCAGGTTGCTGCCGCGGTCGAAGAACTCAGCCAGTCGGTTTCGGAAGTGGCGGCAAAGTCTTCAGATGCGACAACATCATCAGAAGAAAGCCAGCACCTCGCCGAAGAGGGTGGTAGTGTGGTTCGCTCAACCGTCGATGAGATGGAAGGGATTGCAACAGAAGTGAATGCTTCCGCCCAGACCATTAATGCCCTCGGCGAGCAAAGCGAGAAGATTGGCGAGATCATCGCGGTCATTAATGACATTGCCGATCAGACCAACCTCTTGGCACTCAACGCAGCGATCGAGGCTGCCCGTGCCGGCGAGCATGGCCGTGGGTTTGCGGTTGTTGCTGACGAAGTTCGTAAGCTCGCAGAGCGTACGACCAAGGCGACCGAAGAAGTCTCATCAAGCATCCGAGGCATCCAGACCGAAACGATCTCAGCAGTGACTCAGATCGAAGCCGGTTCAGAACGCGTCGGCAAGGGTGTTGAACTCGCTGGTAAAGCAGGGACATCACTCGAAGCGATCGTTGTTGGATGTCAGAGTGTCCAGGGCATGGTCCAGGACATCGCGGCAGCTGCCAACGAGCAGTCGTCTGCATCCGATGATATCGCCCGTGCGATTGAAAACATCTCAACTGTCACTCGTCAATCGAGCGAGGGTGCCGGGCAGGCATCACAGGCTGCGGGCGACCTCGCCCATCAGGCCGAACAGCTCATGAGTTTGGTAGGCAAGTTCAAGATCGACGAATAAAGCCCTCGTTGGTAGAGAATATTTCTGATTCCGATAAGCCCGTCGATACCGACGGGCTTTTTTTCGTGCATCATTTATAGGGGTGATGCTCAAGAGATGTTTCGTTGTTATCAGGCGTTGGTGAGGTTTTTGCCGGCATATCTTGACTATATCCTCACGGTTTCCTCGCTTCGTGCGGTTCTCATTTGGACAATACAGGTGAACAGTGCGCGAGGTTTTCTCAAGAGGATTTACTGCTATGCAACTACAAACAACACAACTCACTAACCTACTCGGAGCGATCATGCTCTCGTCAGGGCTCGCATCATCCATCGCTATTGCGGATGAATCGACACCAGTAGATGAAACGACCAAGGCAGCGGTGCAGGTTGATGAAAACATTGAGGTTCAAGCCGAGCAAGCTGATGATGGCAAGATCGAGGTTCGGATCAGTATGCCCGATGGTCGGACGATCATTCGGTACGAGTCACCACGCAGGTCGTCGGCTCGTCGATCATTCCCTTCTTCATCTGCTGCTTCAGGATCACGGATTCTTGCGGATGGATCACGCTTGAGCATGGGGCACAGCAGTGCCTTCAAAGGATCGAGTTCGTCATCATCAGCACGACTAGGGAGTTCGCATTCGAGTGGAAGCAGGAGTGCCTCAGGTGGTGGCGGTGTTGGTGGGGCATCATCAAGTAGTTCGAGTGGTTCCAGCGGAGGGGGCTCGGCGAAAGTATCAGCACAATCGATGGCATCGGGTGGGTCAGGGTCTTCTGGGTCGGCGAGTGCTTCGAGTTCAAGTTCCTCATCTGGATCTTCTGGTTCCTCAACTGGATCCTCATCTAATTCCTCAACTGGTTCCTCAGCATCACCGCCAAGGGCGCATCGGACGGTGCACACCGTTGGTGGCGCTCGGCACAGCGCAGAAGAGGCTGTCGGCGGGCAGCGTGTTGAGTTCCACGATGGAGATATGGGTGCCTCGGTGATCGGAAATACGGTGTATTTCAACAATGTCCAACTGGTCAAGGCCAATCAGGCGTTTGATATCCTCACCGGAACACGAATCGGGGCAGATTCAGCGATTATGCAAGAGGGGCGGCTCGCGCCGAGCGGGTCAGGGTCTTTGAGCAGCTGGGACACCGGATCGAGTGCGATCAAGCTTGATTTTGAATCAAATACGGTTGTTGAGTTGGTGATGTTCTCCGAGCCTGAGAACTCGACCACGCCGGACCGTATACAGCGGACATGGACGGTTCGGATCCGTTGATTGGGCGTTGAGCTCATTGAATCGGTATATTTTGTGAACAATATGAATCTGCACAGTAGACATTCACCCCGTATTTCAGGGGTGTTTTTTCTTTTGGATTCTCGCGTGGTGTGGTTGTTCGAAAATTGTGTTTCAATCGGGTGATCCTTCTCTTATTGGATGGCGTAGTGATCGGTGGGGTATTCGATTTGATTCAGAGGGTTCATTGTGATGTTGTCAGAGTGCTCAAGAGCATGATTGGTTGTGCGCATTTCCTGCGCATAGGTTGTTCGATTGGATTCCTAGACTGTTCACAACAAATCCAAAGCATCAAGGGGGATGAGCCGATAGAAGTGGTAGTTTCATCCTATTCCCAAATAGGGTTGGTGCCAATTGGGCTCGGGCTGTGGTTCGAGTGGGGAATCATTGAGTAGATTGTTATTGAGAGCTTTTGAGCGTTCGCTATTATGTCCATTATGCAAAGACCAACTCGATCAACTGAGATCAAGCAATCGATTCGCTCGATGATTGTGCTCTATGGGTCTGTACGTGCGACTTCTCTCTCGCGCCGGATTGACCGGAGTTTGCTCGATTTACCTCTTGTATCGGGGACGGTGCTTTCGCATCACCTCGCCAATGCGCGTGCGTGTGCCAAGCGATTTGAGTTAAAAAACTTTGAGATGCGTGTGCTTGTTGATACCGAGAGTCAGCCTCCGGTAGAGATAATGAATGATGATGGTGTTCGGTGTGTTGTGCAGCAGGACGCTTCGCCAATTCGAGGTGTAGCAGGGGTGCTAGCCGATGCAACAAAGGACATGGATGATAATGACTACATCATCGTGTCATCAGGATCACAGATTTATCTCGAGCCTTTGGCCGACCTTGTGCATTCGATGATCAAGAAAGCTGCGGATGTCACCTTTGTGTCATCAGTCGATGGTGCGCCGGTGGGTGTGTGGTTGATTCGGTGCGGTGTGCTCAAATCAGTGAATGCGGTTGGGTATGTTGATCTCAAGGAGCAATCGCTCCAAGCCTGGAAGCAAGAGCACAAGGTGTCCGTCGTCGAACGAGCACGCCCGTATGCTCATCCCGCACGATCCTTGATGGAATACCTCAGCGCGATTCGAGCCGAGGCGGCGGGGTTTGGTGTGGGGGCTACGATCGATGAGGATCCGTTCCGCGAAGATTGGGAGAGTGCTTTTTCAATCATTGAGCCTCTAGCCAAGGTCGCTGACGCGGTTGTGTTGCACGACTCTGTGGTGCTCAATGGAGCGACGGTGGGTAAAGGTGCGGTTGTTGTGCGATCGGTCATTTGTCCGGGCGCGGTTGTGTCGCCGGGGGCTCGTGTCACGGATATGGTATTGACTGGCGTCGCCAAGAAAGAGCGTGGGCGATGAGTATCTTAACACCTCGATACGGCTGGAGTATGAAGCATGTGATTCTGATCGCTGTAATGGTGATCGCTGCGATATACGCGGCGTGGACCCAATGGGCCGATATCACCATGATCGCAATCAAGGATGAAGAGTCGAGCCACATATTTTTAGTCTTCCCGATCGCGTTCTGGCTTGTATGGATTCGGCGCATTCGGTTCCGAAGGTGCCGTCCTCGCGCGAGCTGGATCGGGCTCTTGCTTATTTTGGCGGGGTATGCGATTGCAGATGTGAGTTATCACAATGCGTTCCAGGCCGGTTGGCACGGCGGAGCGGTGATGATGCTCGTCGGGGCAGTGATGGCTGTCGTGGGGACGCAGGTCATCGCCAACTTTATGCCCGCGGTCATGATTCTTGCATTGCTTGTACCGGTTCCCGGTAATGTCCGTTTGGCGATCGCTGGTCCGTTGCAGACCGCGACGGCATCGGTGACCACGCTGGTGCTTGAGACACTCGGGTTTTATGTTGAACGGTCGGGGAATGTTGTCAATATTAACGATATGCCCGTCGCGGTCGCCGAGGCATGCAACGGCATGCGGATGGTTTTTGCGTTGGTGCTTGTTTCGTACGCCTTTGCATTCTCGGTGCCTTTGCGGAACTCGGTTCGTCTGATGGTCTTGCTGCTCAGCCCGGTGGCCGCGATTATATGTAATGTTTTTCGATTGGCACCGACGGTCGTTTTGTACGGCAATGCCCCTGCGGAAGTTGCTGACGGATTTCATGATATCGCAGGATGGTTGATGCTCCCGGTCGCGTTCATGATGCTCATGGGGACAACGCGAGCGCTTCGTTGGGCGATGGTGCCCACCTATCGGTTTACACTCGCGACCCAAGCTTCTTAATAAAGGATTCGACCCTTGATCACCCGACTTGCCATCCCGCTCTCATTGATCACATTGATTGTGTTCGGAGTGTTGCGGTCCAATCCGGGCGATGCACAGGCGATCGATGCGTATCACGAGCATATCGCCGAGTTGATCAATGAGATTCCGATTGATGTCGATGGGTGGGTCGGGCAGCAGGTGCCATTGCCTCAGTCAGCGACGAGCTTGCTCAATCCAAATGGGATTGTTGCTCGCCAGTATTTCAATGAAGACAAAGGCGTGATCGCGACATTGATGATTGTTCAATGTCGAGATGCGCGAGATATGGGCGGGCACTATCCGCCGGTGTGTTATCCAGCCAATGGCTGGACAGACAAGTATGATGGTGAGGTCCTGATATCGGCACTCGGTGAGCAAAGCCTGCGTGTGTACGGCTTTGAGCGTACCGCTGGCAAGGTCGAGCGAGAGATCGCGATCTATAGCTTATTTGCCTTGCCCACAGGAATACTCACCAACTCGATGCGTGATGTGCGTGAGTTGATCGCGAACTATGAGTATCGCAAGTATGGCGCTGCTCAGCTCCAGATCATGATCCAGGGGGGCGTGGCGGCTGAGGATCATGCTTGGATACTCGAAGAGATGTATGAGATCGCTCGGCCTGCGATCGAAGCTGTGCTCGATGCTCAGCTTGGAAAAGAACAAGACGACGGGAGAGAATCATGAACGCGAGTCAAACCGACTGGGACGCCGGGGATGGGCAATCGCACACGAGTGCGTTGATGATTATCCATCATAACTTGCGTGGGAAGTATATTTTTACAGCTGTCCTTGCTCTGGTCATTGGGATCAGCGGGGGTGTGCTTGGGTACATGTCTCGTCAGCCTCAGTATGAGAGTGTTGGGCAGATTCGTATCCGACCATCGCTTGACCGCGTTCTTTTTCAGACTGAACAGAGCATCGCCACGCAGATGTTCGCGAGCTTTGTGAGTTCGCAAGCCGAGATGATTCGGCAGGGACGAGTGATTGATATTGCGTTGGACAGCGAAGAATGGAGAGCGGTTCAGGGGCTTACGCATATCGACTCCTCCTTTGATGTAAAAAAACGACTCAAAGTAAAATCAAGCAGAAATGCACAGGAAATTATCGTGGTTTCGTTCAGCGATAAAAATCCTGATGTGTCCGCTGCGATCGTCGGTGCGGTGATGGAGGCGTATCTGGAGGTATTCGGGAAAGAGGGAAGTATCGCGAACCCAGAAGTTGTCAGAATTCTCAAGGAACGAAGAAGTGATCTTTCCGGTGATCTCAAATCAATGGATGATTTTATCCAGTCCAAGGCCGAGATTTATCGTACAGAGAATCTTCAGCCATTGATCGACAACGCGCTGTATTCGATCCAGACGCTCGAGAAACAGCGTGAAGTGTATACAGATCAGCTCGGCGCATACACTCGTTTTCAGGATACAAAGTCATCGGGTGAGAATGGGCCATTGACCGCCGAGCAGGCGGCGGGGAACGATTCAATGATCGCCGAGATGTTGACGCGTGGGGTTGAACTCAAAGAGGCGAAAGAAGACATGATGGTTTCCGAAGGGCTGCGCGAGGGGCATCGGGATGTCCAGAGATTGACTTCGATGATCACAAATAATCAACTCCGAATCGAGAGACGCCTTGAGGAACTTCAGAACGTTGAAGTGGTATCTGTGCTGTATGTAGATGGGTTCCAGATTCCTGCAAAGGAGACGCTGACGATATTGATCGGTGTGGTTGATCAGAAGCTCATCGTGGCAAAGGCTCGCTCAGACGAGTTGTACACAGCGAGTGTTGAGCTTGATTTATTGAGAACGCAACGCAATGGAATTCAACGATCATTGGCTGAAGTAGAACAACGCCTCGACCAGATCGAAACAGAATCGCAGGTCGGTAATACGCAGATTTCAGGCAAGATCAATATCGCGCATAAACCAAAGCCAGAAAGACATCCAACCTCTGATCCTCGCAAGAAGATGGCTGCGGTCGGATTCCTTGGTGCAGGTGCAATGCCGGTGATGGCCATTCTCGCTCTAGGGTATTTCAGCCATCGGATTCAGTATTCGGATGATGGGGTCCTCTCGGGGGCTGGTTCTGGGATTATTGGGATGCTGCCAGATTTGGGCAATACGCTCACCGACAACGATGTCGCGTCTGCCTCGGCCTTCGCGGTGCATCAGATCCGATCGCAGCTTCAGATTAAAAATAAGACCGGCGAATCAATGGTGTATGGCGTCACAAGCCCTGCGCCGCAAGATGGCAAAACGAGCCTGATCATCGCGATGGGATTGTCATTCGCAGAGAGCGGCGAGCGAACGCTGCTTGTTGATCTCGACTTCATTGGACGCGGGTTGAGTGTTCACTTTGGATATCCTGATGCGCCGAGCCTTGCAGAGGTGCTCGATTCGCCCGAAGAGATTGATACGCATATTTGTGACACCGAGTTTGATGGACTTAGTGTTCTTCCCGCAGGCTTTGGCGATGATGAACGAGTGAGTCGGCTTTCGCCTCGCGTAGTGAGCATGTTTATCAACCACTTGCGGGAGGAGTTTGATACCATCTTGATTGACACTGGTCCGATCCTTGGCAGCGTCGAAGCCGCGTTTGTTTCGCCGCAGGCTGACGGCATAATTCTTGTTGTCGGTCGTGGGCAGTTCAAGCCTTTGGTGAAGAAAGCGATTAATCAGATTCTCGCAGTTGATGGTAAGATTGTGGCGACGGTGTTCAATCGTGCGTTGATTCAAGAGCTTCGTCAATCATCGAGCAGCATGTCGGTGCATTTTTCTCGCCAGGTGTCGCGTCAAAAAGATGCGATCAGCCGAAAACAGAATCTATGGGGTGGCCCGGTGGCGGGGGCGTTGTTCCAATCAAAAAAGAAGAGTTCTGAATCACCGATCGTCAAGAGTATGAAACCATGATCGCTCAGCATGTTGATGAATCTGTGCACACACTCTGGGGATTGACCCCTGTGCAGCTCCACGCTCGATACTGGAAATCGCGTGGCGTTCAGGTTGTGTCGAGCAACTCGCCGGGCATTACGATCGACAAGCATGCCGAGTTGTATCTATTGGTGCGTCAAACACATCTCGTGATTGTGCCATTGCCCAAGCTGCTTGAGTTGATGTGCTGGATGAATCCCGAATTGCTGATGATTCGGCTCGCAGAACAGCAAGGGCGCGACTATCGAGAAGTCGTTGATGCGCAAGCCGACGGACAATTTGTAAGATTTCGCCGTGTGTATGATGCGGGCAATCGCAAGCACCAAGCCCGCGTGGGATTGACTTCGAACCCTGATTTGGCACTCGACTGGGCATCAATGGGTGACACGGCGATGCCTTGGGCGAAGTTGCGCCAGATCGTTCCTCCGGATTTGATTGGTGCAGTGCGTGCCAATGGGCACGTGTACAACAGCGAATCAGATATTGAATGCGCTCGATTTGTTCGCGATCTCGTTCAGACATGGAAGCACCCACTCTCAACAATTTCGCGAGTGCAACGCGTCGGGAAAGAGAGCTGGGGCGATATTGACGCCGGGCAAACCAACCCACAAGCCCTCACCGGACCGATCTGGATCGGTGCCGGGCGATCAATCCCCCACGGCAAGTCGGGGGTCGGTCCAGCGGTGCTCTGGGATGATCCAACGATGCGTCCTGTCCCAGATGAGGTTGATTGGAAAGATATCGAAACCGTCCAAGCTCGTCCTGAACGACGGATCGATGAAGCTGCTCGATTTACATCAAGCCCGCTCAAACGGCTCTTTGATGTTGTCTTCGCGATAATTGCCTTGGTGCTGACGCTCCCGCTGTATCCATTCATCATCGCAGCGATCTGGATCGAGGATCGATCACCGATATTCTTTGCCCATGAGCGCGAGTCGATTCATGGCAAGGAGTTTGGTTGCCTCAAGTTTCGAACAATGTATCGCAACGCCGAAGCCATGAAGGAAGAGCTGCAATCCGAGAATAAAGCCGACGGCCCGCAGTTTTTTATGGAAAAGGATCCGCGGATCACCAAGGTGGGGAGCATTCTTCGCAAACTCCAGCTCGATGAGTTGCCTCAGTTTTTCAATGTGCTCATGGGGCATATGTCGGTTGTTGGTCCTCGCCCGAGTCCATTTACCGAGAATCAGTATTGCCCTGGTTGGCGAGAAGCGAGGCTCAGTGTGCGCCCGGGTGTGACGGGGTTATGGCAAATCCGCCGAACACGATCCGATGGGGCAGATTTTCAAGAGTGGATTCGATACGACATCGAATATGTTGAGAAGGCCACTTTTCAGCTTGATATATATATTATTTGGAAGACAATCGCAATGATCTTTAGGGCCCTCACCCGCCAATGATCCAAACGAAAGGCCATCATGGCACTCAAACCACGCACGCTCCGTCGAGTAATCCTTGCTGGTTCACTCGCGTCTATTGTCATTCTTCTCGGGTTTGGATATTTCGTGGTTCGCCCTTGGCAGCGTCAGCATCAGCTCGATTCGATGTACTCTGACGGATTGGTTGCTGCGCAGGCTGGTGATCATGTTGAAGCCACCAAGCTGCTCGGTCGATATATCAGCCGAAACTCGAACGCTGATCCTGAAATCTATCTCGCGTTCTCGCGATCACGACTCAAGTGCCAAGCGAGCGATGGTGGGCATGTTCTCGTAGCGATTTCAAACTACCGAGAATACCTCAAGGCGGTGCCTGATGATATTGAAGTGTCGAAGGAACTCTTGCCGTTGTTTAATAACGTGGGTATGTATATCGAAGCCCAATCGCTTGGAGAATCATTGCGGACAAGACTCGGCGACGACTCGATCGAAGTGCTGCGCGAGGAAGTGATCGCGCGCGTAATGCGGGATCAAAGCGATACCGAGACCGAACAGCTCATGCTGCTTGCTATTGAGCATGATGAAGTCGGGTTTGATGATTTGTTTCAGTATTACAAATGGCTTGTATTGAAGGAACGACAAGCAGATGCCCACCAGTGGATTGCTTCTCGTGTTGAAACCGGGCACGATGATGCGAGCACGCAACTCATCGCGTTTAATGCCAAGTTGGCGATGATTGAGTACGGAGAGCAGTATTCCAAAGAGGAACTGGCAGCCGAGCTCGCTTTGCTTGTCGGGCTCGATCCAGATACAAAGCACTGGGCGAGCGAGCCATCGTTCTTGTCGCCGCAGTTTGTTTGGATGACTGATCGGTTGTTCATCGGTTTTGGTCGCCACGACCTTTCGCTCGAAGTTCGACTCGCATCAGCCCGTATCAATAAAGATGCAGACAGCATGATGTGGGCAGCCCGTCGGCTGTACTGGAATAAGAGCTTTGACGAGCTGTACAGGTTAGAGATACTCGATGGCGAGGGTGATCCAATCGCTAATGTATTGGGCTATCAGACACTTGCTTTGCGTCAGGATGGAGATGATGATTCGGTAGCCGATACGCTTGCACAGCTGGGCGCGATTGATCTCGACTTCCGCGCCGAGGCTTGGATCGCGTTATTCGAAGGGCTGGACTACTTGCAAGAGAAAGAGTCCGCCCTTGCCCGCCCGATAGTGCAGAGCGCGATTGAGATTTATCACAAAGAACCGGTCTTTCATTTGATCATGGGTAATGCTCATCATCAACAAGGGCGCCTCGCACAAGCCAGAGATGAATGGGTTTTGGCCCACGAGTTATCCAATGTCACAATATACGGAAACATGCAGTGGATCGAGCCGTATGTGCGGATCATCGATGCGTACACCCAAGCCAATCGACTCTCCGAAGTGATGGAGGATATCGACGCACTCACACAGATCGCGCCAAACCTAGGCTCGATGTATATTTCGGTGAAGTCGTATGCTGCCTTGGCCAGGTCGGAGGATCTGGGATCGTTGCGGGCTCAGGATGTCATTCGTATGTACACAAGCTTTGTTGATCAGCTCACCCCCGAACAACGCGTGCTTTTTTCGCCTGAGATCGCGACGCTGTATGCATCGCTCAATCAGGATGAAGATGCTATTGCGATGCTCACTGGCGCGATCGGGTCATCGCCCGAGCAAAAGATTCTTCTCGAGATTCTCGCTGTCGATAAGCACTATCGGCTTGGTGTTGCACAAGAGTTGGGAATTGATTCCGGTGCGCTCGCGGTTACTACGCCTCACGGTGCGTTGCGCCATGCCATCATCGAGTTCGGACAGAATCAAGATGTCGAGCAGGGACTCGAGATCGTTGAACGCGGGGCTGAGGGGAGCGATGGGCATGATGCGTATCAGTGGGCATTGATGCGTGCCCGATACCTCGATGCGGTCGTCGGGGCAACAGACGATCCGCGGGCCAAAGATGCGTGGGACAAGTTGCGTCAAGAGAATCCAGATGATATTGAACTGCTCTATCAAATCGTAGAGTCGAGCGCGTACGGGCGAGATATTGAAAC
Organism: uncultured bacterium; assembly: GCA_913062615.1. Lineage (GTDB taxonomy): Bacteria > Planctomycetota > Phycisphaerae > Phycisphaerales > UBA1924 > UBA1924. Next base: position 15,304 of record CAJXXI010000006.1, read on the forward strand.
GGTCGACGAGGCAATTGATCAGATACTCGAAAAAACTTCGACACAGGGCAGTGCGTTGCCGTCTCGATTATTGCTCGCAAGAGCGATAGCGATTGCCGACAAGAAGCCGTTGACAAAGTCCAGGCGTGATCGGGCGGTAGAGATTGTTCGTGGGGTTGTTTCGAGCGAGCAACAGAATGTCCAGGCCCGCACGATCCTTGGTCGGCTACTCGAGATGCAGCCATCTCCTGCGCTGAGCCAGGACGATATCTTTGTGCCAGATTTCGAGGGGGCAGTTGATCAGTATGTGACTATCTCTCGCCAGCTCAAAGGGCGTCGAGCACAGAACTATCTCATTCAAGCGGTTGATTTGAGCTTTCGGAACAACGATGCTGAAGCAGCGAGGCAGTACCTCTACGAGTTTGATTCAAACTTCTCCGATGATTACCAAATTCTCCCCGAGATCGCGCGTCGTCTTGAGAATCTCGATGATCTTCAAGCCGCCGGCACGATCTATTCGAAGATTTATCAGAATGCGGATACCGCTAAAGAAACGGTTGATGCGGGGCTTGCGTTAGCGAATGTGTATATCTCGCAGAATCAGCGTCGACAGGCCAATGGCCTGCTCGAAGACTTGAGCAACGAGCCGGAACTGATGATCAAGCAACTCGTCGAGTTAGCATCGCTCTATGCAAAGAACGGATTCAAACCCGAGGCGGATCAGATCGCACAAAACGGAGAAGGCTACGGGCTTTCTGCAACAGATGCGAAAATGGCCTACGCGCAATACGCCAGAGCATATATATCCAACGAGGTGTTTGAATCGTCACTCCGCGAAGTCGTCAGCATGGACTCATCGCAAGAGGATGCTTGGGCTTTGCTTATTCGCTATCTCGTCAGAACTCAGCGATTCGAGGATGCACAGTTGGTCGCAGCGGATGCGGTTGCAGCGTTGCCCCAAAGCGAAGGCCTTGAATCGTTGGCGATTTTGGCAAAGGGCGATTTCAAGACGGCTTCTGAGCTGATTCAATCCGGGGCGATCGAATCCAATGAGGTCATCGATGAAGCGGTGAGTCTTGTCGATCAATATATGGTTGTGCGAGATACCGCTTCGGCTCAAGAGTTGGTCTCGCTGCTCTCAACGATGCTCGATAAGTTTGAAAACTTCTTACCTGTTCAAAGGTTTGCACTCCCACAGCTCAACGGAGTCACAAATGTCAATCCGTTGCAGATCGCTGCGTATGGAGATCGGGCCGCGCGATATTTCCCCGGCGACCCGATTGTGATGCGGATCACCACAGGCGCATATCTCAAAGCTGGAAGAGCGAATGATGCGGTTCGGGTTGCGAAGCTCTGGCGTGCCAATGTGGTTGGATCGCCGATGGAAGCCGATCTCGCGATCGCGCAAGGATATATCCAGCTCGAGCGGTACGACACTGCTTCCGCTTTGTTTGCGCTCTATATCCAGGGGGCGATTGCAAACTCTGGTGATGCATTGAGCGCGCGGGTTCTTCGTGGATATTCACACGCTCAGCTGATGCTTGGCGAAGACCCACAGCTGGCTGCAGATCGCCTTGAGCCTTTGCTCTCGCTCGAAGAGAGCTATGGAAAGCAGGTCTGGCTCAACTTGGTCAATACCTCGGTGCCCACGCACGAAGAGGCTGCGAGATGGTTGGGCGTTGTGACGAATCACATGGATGAGCAGGATCGTGCCTTGATTGCGGGGGCATGGCTTGGGATGATTGCCCGATTCGAAACACGGATTCCTGAGTATGCCCAGACAGCGGTTGATTTGCTTGAGTCGGTCGTTGCGTCCTCTCCCGAAGACGCAGATAGTATCGGTGCCCTTGCTCGTGCCCACGCAGCGTATGCGATGAGTTTGGATGATCTTGATCAGCGGAAGGAATCGTATCTCAAGGCGGTCGCGTTGCTTGATCGGGCCAACGAGTTGGATTCAGGGAATCTTGCTCATCTCGCGCTTGGGGCGTCTTATGCGGTGCAGGTAGATGATCATCTCGGAGCAGAATCTCGATATCGTCAGCTGCTTGCCAAAGAAATCGAAGCAAGCCAGTTCAAGGCATCGATCCAAAACAACCTCGCCATGCTGATCGAACGCCGATCGGAAGATGCCGATGAGTTAGGCGAAGCATTGCAGCTGAGTATGCATGCGACTGAGTTTGTCAACTTCCCTTCATTCTGGGGGACTCGCGCGTGGGTGGAGCTTGATCTTGGGCAGCTTGCTCAGGCAGAATCTTCGTTCCAACAATGTGTAGATCTTGATGTTGACAATCTCGAGGGATGGGTCGGGCTGGCGATTGTTCAGCATCTGCAAGGGCCCGATCGCTCAGATGACGCTTCCCAAGCATTTACCAGAGTATCTGCCATTGCTCAGAGCGGTGCGATGAGTGCTGATCTGCGGCATCGGCTCAGCGAGCTTGGTCATCCGAGCTGGGATTTGACGAACATTCCATAAGTCAATGTCCGAGAACTAGTTAGCAAGCAAGCGAGCGGTTTGTATTGTTTGGTAAATGAGCGGGTAAATTGGTGTGATAAGCAAAAAACCCCAAAGAATGGGGAATTTTAATTACATTCGATTAAAATTGTGATACTCTTACCGCGTTGTAGTGAGTCTGTAAAGATTTACTGGAGATAAGGGATCCATTGGCAAGAACACGTACTGTGGTCTATTCGTTGTGCCCTTTAAAGAGTCATGCGTTGAGAGCGTATGAATTTAGAGAGTTTGTTATCAATCTAAAAATCTGGAACGAGGGAAAAATGAAAAAGACAACAGTAATCACGATCGCAGCACTTGCTGTTTCATCTGGACTGGCCATGGCCGACTTTGAGGCCACCTACAACGATGCTCTTGGAGTAATCGGGGGCGGGTCAGTGCATATCGATAACACGGGTTCAGGTGGATTCGTCAATCAAGACTTTGATGCGGGTCATCTTGAGTTTGCTTACACCAACAGCATGAACGACGGCGGCGAACGCGGGGCCGGCCAGTTTTCAAGCGGTTCGTTCCGCGGGTTTTGTATTGAACTCCAGAATATCCTGAGTGATGACAATGTGTACACTGTGGATTCTATCCAGAATGCTCCGAACCCGGCACCGGGTTCGGGCGGCCCAGCATATGATGCTGCGGACGAAGCTGAGGTTCATGCGGTCGTCGCAGCAGCGATTCGTCTGGGATGGATCAACAATGATCTTTCAGCAAACAGCGCAACTCTGATGCAACTCTCAGCGATTCAGGGTCAAATCTGGAAAGTTGTGCTCGATAACTCAGTCGTCACCGGCAATGGTGCTGTTGCAACAGAAATGACTGCTCTCCAGGCTGAAATCTCCAACGATACCTCGGCAACAGTTGCAGGACTTCGTGCGATGCTCAATGCAGACACCCAAGACCAACTTTTCGTTGTGCCACTTCCAACAGCAGCGTTTGCTGGGTTGATGACACTCGGTGGATTGGCTGGATTCAAACGACTTCGCCGTCGTTAATGCTTGATATTGATGGCGTGACATGAAATACAACCAGTTGACAGGAGAGGGTTTGCCCTCTCCTGTTTTTTTGTCTGGGTTCAACTGGGCAAGGGACAAAAAGGTGGTGTTTGTAAGGAATTTTGCCTATTTTGAGATAAAATCCAAAAAATAGATTGTATCTAACAAAGATGTGCTAATCTGCAGGTGGTGTCTGCTGCGTTTTTCGTGGTACTTACCGTATGGGGAGTGCTTGTAGAGGGCATTTAGAGTGCTGATTGTGATGTTTAGTCAGCTTAGAGGGCTTAGTTAACCGGGTAATATATTTATTGCAGTCCAGTTTAGAGTGCATTGGTGTACCGGTTTTGGAATCTCAAGAAGGGAACTTGATATGAGGGATTTAAAGAAAATCACACTGTGTACGATTGCTGTACTCGCAGCATCTTCAGGAATGGCTTCGGCTGGCTTTAGTGCCACCTACACGGGCATCACTTCTGGAGGTAAAGTTCTTGTCGGGGGCATTGAGTACAGTGCGGGGCACATGAACTTTGATTACTCCGATGGTGGAACCGGTGATCGTGGTCGTGATCAGTTCGCAGGCAATGGTAGCTTTGCTACTTTCTGCATCGAACTCCAGGGTGTTCGCCTTGATGTATCGAGAGACTTTGATATTGATTATGTTCGCAATGCTCCGGATCCAGTTGGGCCACGCGATTACGACTATCAAGATGAAGTCGAAGTTCACTCGGTATTGCTCGCAGCGGTTTCATTGGGTTGGATCAATGACGATCTTTCACTCGACGGTGCAAGCACTGCACAGCTCTCAGCCATTCAGGGTTGGGTCTGGAAGGTGCTCTTTGATGACCTCAATGATGGTGTCAACGATAGCTCGAGCAACCTTTGGGGTGTTGGTGCAAGTGTCAGTGGTGCGATGGATGATCTCCATGATGAGATCGTATCATTGGGTGGTTTTGATCAGGCAGGCCGATTGCATGGCTTGCGTGCGATGCTTGATGATGGCAGCCAGGACCAACTCTTTGTTGTCCCACTGCCAACTGCAGCATTCGCTGGGTTGATGACACTCGGTGGTTTGGGTGGTTTCTCACGAATCCGTCGTCGCTGAGACATTCGCAAAAAACTGAATAGTTTATGAACGGGAGAGGATTCGTCCTCTCCCGTTTTTCATGCCCGTTTTTTCATGAAGCCAATCCTGACTCTACCCTATGAGGGCATCGAGCGCTTCGTGCAGGTGTGTTTGCCATGTGCCCAGTGGTCCGACGAGTTTGATGGAATCTGAGATATCGAGCGTTGAGTACGCAGGGCGGGCGGCCGGTCGTGGGTATTCGTCGGAACCGCAGGGGGTGACAGTGCATTGAAAGCGGGCGTATCGGACAACTTCAGACGCAAGGTCAAACCATGTGCATTCATCTTCATCTGTGAGATGCCAAATACCATGGGCGCCGGCTGTGAACAGGGCGAAGGAAGAGTGTGCAAGGTGCTGGGCGCTTGTTGGTCGCCCTTGTTGATCGTTCACTACACGGAGATTGTCTTTGGTCTTTGCGAGGTTGTGTATTGTGCGCACAAAGTTTACTCCCCAGGGGGCATAGACCCAGCTGGTACGAATCAGAATATGGGATGCTGAGGATTGGGCGAGTTTGGATTCTCCCGTAGCCTTTGATCGCCCATAGGCGTTGATCGGGTTGATCGGCGCGTCGATTGAATATGGAGAGCTGGCGTCGCCTGCGAAAACATAATCGGTCGAGTAGGTGATCAATGTGGCGTTGATGGTTGCGCACCGTTTGGCGATCTCCTCTACAGCAAAGGCGTTTGCACGCGTTGCTCCTGCCTCATCGGATTCTGCGCCATCAACATCGGTCCATGCAGCCGCATTGACAACAAGATCGAACTGGTCCGTGATGCATCGTGTGATTGAATCAGGATTCATAAGATCGAACTGAGGGCGAGAAACGCCAGTGCAGTCGATCTTGCTTTGTTGGAGGAGTTCGATCCATGATCGCCCAACCATGCCTGTGCACCCGAGGACGAGGACTCGCTTTGGGTTCGGGCGAGGCTCAGTGATCGATTGCAGCTGCGAGTGAGTCATTTGTGTTCGACTTCCCACGGGAATCCTGGGAATGCATCTGGTGAGGTGCGTTCCTCGTCTGGTTTTTGTGGGTCGTAGCTGTGGGTGACATAGTAGAGCAGCCCGGCTTGGGTTGGGCCTACGGTCGCGGCGCCGTGCCAGAGTGGTGGTGGGATGATGAGTGTTCCCGGGCGTTTTTCGCCGATGACCATTGACCATGCTTGATCGTTGTCTTGATCGTACATGCCAACTTTTAGATGTCCTATGAGCCCAATCCAGAAATCAGTCTGGAGCGTGTGGCGGTGCCATGCCTTGACCACGCCGGGGTATTGGACAGAGAAGTTGACTTGGCCTTGCGTGCCCATGACCCCTTGGAGCTGGTTCATCAAAGACCACCCTCGATCGTCGGTAAAGTGTGATGTGGGCACGAAGATTGGTCTGTTCTGTGCCCTCGCGGTTTCAAACGCTTGGGGCAATGGGACGGCGAGGGTCTCTGGCTGAGATATCTTCATCGTATGAACCTTTTCAAACGGGAGATGAGATCAAAATCTGCGGTGCCCATTGGCACCCATTGAGTATCGGTCTGTTGGCAGAGTTTACTACGGGCGCACTGTGGATGTAGGTTGATATTCCCTGATATTATTGAATCAGATCAATCAGGTTGTAGCGATTGCGAAGAACTCAATAACACGCTGCAATGGTGTACTCTCGATCAACCAACGGGTTCAGCTTTGCCGATAGGTAGAGTGTAGAAAAGCCCTAGGAAGTGGAGTGATGCGGCGATTGGCGTTTGGTGTCTGTATGGCGATCGGTGAGCGTGAGTAGGAGGTAGGTATATTGTGAGGTATCAGCAAGTTCGATCAAAGCGCCATGGGCAAGTCGGTGGTCTCCGTTTCTTCATCGGCAGGTACGGGCAATGCTGTTGTCACGGAAACCAATCTAACGGCTGCGGTCGATGAAATCTCCTCCGTCGTGTTTGGGCTCCGAACCTCTGCTACCTTTGCCCCCATGGATGTATTGGGATTGCTTTCGATTCTCGGGCTGCTCGGCGTGTTGATCGCCGAAATTGTAGCCCGATGCGTGAGTTTTCCGTTTGAAGCGTGGCGATTGCGCTCGAAGGGAGTATGGATGCCGATCTTTGATCTTTCAGTGTTCTCGGGGGTATATTGGCTTGGGCACGGTTTCGTACTATTCAGGTCCATATTTTTATACACCATGAGCGATGCAACGCCGATGATATTTTTGAATGGAGTGTTCGATCAACCAACCTGATACCAATCCTGACATGCTCGATCTCGCGGTGATCGTGCTCAACTACAAGACGCCTGAGCTTGTGGTGGATTGTTTGCGATCACTTGATGGGCAGATTGACGCGACGAACCAAGGGGTTGTGGTTGTCGATAACTGTTCTGGGGACGATTCTGCGGCCCAGATCGAATCAACGATTGAATCGAACGGATGGGGTGGTTGGGCGCGGGTTGTACGCTCGCCGGTGAATGGCGGCTTTGCTGCGGGCAACAATGTCGGCATCAAGGCATCGCATGCCAAGGTGTATATGTTGCTCAACTCAGACACGATTGTGCGTGATGGGGCGATCGAGACTTTGATGCGGACACTCGATGAGCATCGGGAGATAGGGATGCTCGGGCCTCAACTCGAATGGCCCGATGGAAAGCACCAGACATCGACATTCCGGTACCGTACACCGATCACAGAAATGCTCTACGCATCGAACTTGGGTGTGCTCGATCGTTTGTTTCCCAATAGCGTGGTCGCCCGAGAGTTGCACGATTTCACAACGGGGATCGATTGGGCGAGCTTTGCGTGCATGACGATTCGTCGGGAGGTCATTGATTCGGTTGGTTTGCTCGATGAAGATTATTTTATGTACTTTGAGGACATGGCGATGTGTCGAAAGGCGACCAATGCGGGGTTTGTGATCGCGTATCAGCCCGAGGCGCATGTGGTGCATTTGCGGGGTGGATCCTCGCCGGTGAAGGAGCAGACGAAGCAGCGCAAACGCAGGCCGGCGTATTATTATGCTGCACGATCACATTATCTCCGCACCTTCTATGGCACGATCGGGCGCATTCTTGGAAATTTGCTTTGGATGTTTGGTTGGATGCTCGGCGCATTGCGAGGGCGAACCGGAGCAGTCGAGCACGAGTGGATTGATATCTGGGAATCTCCTCAGCACACAGTGCAGACAGGGGATGCCGATGAATGAACAAGCAGGGGCAGCAATGAGATCAGGTCCTGATTTCATTATCATCGGTGCGATGAAGTGCGCAACGAGTTCGATTCACGATCAGCTTGCACGACAAGCAGGGGTGTCGATGTCGGAACCCAAAGAGCCAAACTTCTTTGCGGATGCGGAGAACTGGGCAAAGGGAATGGGTTGGTATGAATCGCTGTTTTCTTCTATGGCAGCGAACGATCTCAAGGGTGAGTCATCAACGCATTACACCAAGTTGCCGACCTATCCGCAATGTGCGAGCCGGGTGCATCAGGCATTGCCCAAAGCGAGGTTGATTTATGTGATGCGTGATCCGATTGATCGGATTGTGTCGCAGTACATCCATGAGTGGTCGGTGCATGTGATAGACAAAGGCTGCAGCATAGATGAAGCGATCCGGGAGTACCCGATTTTGGTTGAGTATTCAAAGTACGCCCAGCAGCTTACGCCGTACTTTGAGTTGTATGGGAAGGACACGATTTTGCCGGTGTTCTTTGAGCGCTTGATGGCAAATCCACAGGATGAACTCGAACGGATTGCCAAGCACATCGGGTATTCCGACGAGGTGCGGTGGTATGAGGATGGTGCAAAGAATGTGTCGTCGCAGCGCCAACGCAGAAACCCTGTGCTCGATATGGTGCTTGGTATGCCCGCGATCCAGAGTGTTCGGCGAGCACTTTTGCCCGAGTCAGTGCGTGCAAAGATTCGATCACGGTGGACGATGAATGAACGCCCAGAACTCTCGCGTGAATCGCTAGAGTGGCTCTATTCGCAGCTTGATCTTGATTTGGGCGTCCTTGGGGAAGAGCTTGGAATAGAGTTGTCCTGCAAGAAGTTCAAGGAACAAGTCGGCCATGGCCATGCCCCAGAATGGAGTTCAACGGAGGTGGGGCATGGGTGATCAAAGTGAAATTCGTTCGCGTGTCGGCGTGGTCGCCATTGGGCGAAACGAGGGCAGTCGACTCAAGAGATGCTTGGAGTCATCAGTTGCGCAGACCGATCAGGTGGTGTATGTCGATTCGGGCTCGACGGATGATTCGGTTGCGTTTGCAGAATCTATCGGGGTAGAGGTCGTCAACCTCGATACTTCGATCCCATTCACCGCGGCGCGGGCACGCAATGAGGGTATCGCCAGGCTCGTCGGGCGATGGGATGATCTTGAGTATGTGCATGTGCTTGATGGTGACTGCGAGTTTCAAGAGGGTTGGATACAGAAGGCTTATGACTTTATTCGTGCGCACGAACAGGCCGCGGCGGTGTGTGGGCGCCGAAGAGAGCGTCATCCAGAAGATTCGAAGTACAACAGAATGTGTGATCTCGAATGGGATACCCCGATCGGGCAAGCCCGATCCTGCGGCGGCGATGCATTGTTCTTGCTCAAGGCATTCGATGAGGTCGGTGGGTACAACCCATCGGTGATCGCGGGTGAAGAACCAGAGCTGTGTGTTCGGCTTCGGGGCAAGGGGTATACGGTGCATCGGCTCGATCACGAGATGACGCTACATGATGCGTCGATGACCAAGTTCAGTCAATATTGGAAGCGAGCTAAGCGGGCAGGGCACGCGTATGCGCAGGGGGCTGACATGCACGGTGCGCCGCCAGAGCGTCATAATGTGAAGCAGACACGCTCGGCGATCGTGTGGGGATTGATATTTCCGATCGTTGCGATTGCTTTGGCATGGTGGACGCTTGGAGTTTCAATCGGTGTGTACATTTTGATGGTGTGCCTGCAGGGTTGGCGGATTCGCTCTGGGCAGCTCAAGATCGGTCGATCGAAGTCGGATGCGAGTCTATTGGGTTTCTACATCATGATCGCCAAGCACGCGCAGGCGAGTGGGGTTGTGCTGTTCTGGTGCCGCAAGTTGTTGAAGAAGCAAGCAACGCTGATCGAGTATAAGGGAGCTGCAGAAACAAGCGGGGGAGATCGCAATGAGTAGTGGGGCGATTTTATATATGTCAGGGTCCGTCCCAGTGCGGTCGGAGACCTTTGTGTATCGAGAGATCATCGCGTTGCGATCGCTCGGGCTCGATATCCATACGGCTTCGGTGCATGCGCCGATGCATGGGCTTGACGATGGTGTGCTCGATGAGATGGCGAAATCTTCAACCGAGATTTACTCTTCTGGTGTGCTGTCGATTCTGATTGATTTCTTCGCGGAGTTGTTTGCACATCCTATCCGCACGATATCCACAATAACACGTTGCAAGCTCGATGCTCTGTTTTCGAAGGAAGTGCCTGCTTCGAGGCGTGTGAAGGTGATCTGGCAGGGTGTGGCCGGGGTGGCGTTGGCCAAGAGGGTGCGCAAGAAGAATATCGTGCACATCCACGCGCACATGGCCCATGTGCCGACGACGATTGCGATGTACGCAGCAAAGCAACTGGGGATATCGTTTAGTTTTACCGGGCATGCGAATGATATTTTCCCAAACCGAACATTGCTCAAAGAGAAGCTTGAGCGAGCGTTATTTGCCAACTGTATTAGCCATTGGCACCGGGCGTTTTTTCAATCTATTGAGCCCAAGCGTGATGCGGAGTATCCGATTATTCGTTGCGGGGTTGATACCAGCGCTTATCAAGCAACGCCCGCGCCCAGAGGCGATCGGCTTGAGGTGCTCAGTGTTGGTCGGTTGATTGAAAAGAAAGGCTTTGATGTGCTCATCATGGCTGCTGGCGAGATTGCCAAATCGGGCGGTCCATCGATGCGGATCACAATCGCCGGTGGTGGTCCCGATGAGGCGAAGCTCATGGCACTGGTCGCCGCGTTGGCTCCGACAGCAGAAGTAGAACTGCTCGGCGATACGAATAATGATCGCGTGATGGAACTGATGACTCAGGTCGATGTCTTCGCGCTCCCATGCCGGGTTGCCGAATCTGGAGACCGCGATGGTATCCCGGTGGTGCTGATGGAGGCGATGGCCCGGGGGCGGTGTGTGATTTCAGGAGATTTGGAAACGATCCGTGAGTTGGTCGAGGACGGGATATCGGGCGTGATGATCCCGCCTGGGGATCAGAAAGCACTCGAGAAGGTGCTCATCGAGTTGGCGCAGAATCGTGATCGAGTCGATGAACTGGGTGTGGCTGCGAGGCAGCGCATCGAGGATGAGTTTGATCTTGTGCTCAATGCCGAACGAATCATGGGCGTGTTGTCATCGAAGGGATTGGCATGAGTGAATCGAATCGACGATATCTGTTGGTGACACCTTGCCGAAACGAGGAAGATTTTCTGCAGATCACGATCGATTCGATCGGTGCGCAATCGGTGCTTCCAGCTTGCTGGGTGATTGTCGATGATGGGTCGACCGATCGAACGCCCGAGATGCTCAGGGCGGCATGTGAAAAATATCCATTTATCAAAGTTGTCGATCGTAAAGATCGCGGCAAGCGTGCCGTTGGACCCGGGGTGATTCAGGCCTTTAACGATGGACTCAATTCGATCGATCTCAACGACTTTGATTATTTGTGCAAACTCGATGCGGACCTGGGTATCCCAGAGACCTACTTTGAGAACATGATGCTCGAAATGGAAGCCGACCCATTGCTGGGCAATATCTCCGGCAAGACCTACATCAAAGTACAGGGCGATCGTTGGGTCTCGGAGCGGATGGGTGATGAGAATGCGATCGGGCCGGCGAAGTTTTATCGTAGAGCGTGCTTTGAGCAGATCGGTGGGTTTGTTGCTCAGGTGTGTTGGGATGGGATTGACGGGCATGTTTGCCGAATGATGGGGTGGAAGGCCATCTCTCTCGATGTTGAGGCGTGGCGTCTGAAGCACTATCGCCCGCATGGTTCATCGCAGGTGAGCATCTGGGTCGGGCGCAAACGGTGGGGACTCGGGAAGTTCTTCATGGGCTCATCGTTGATGTATGTGCTCGGAGTTTCGGCGTATCGCATGGCCGAACGCCCGTTTGTGATCGGCGGGCTCGGGATTCTGGTTGGATATTTGAACGCATGGCGAGGCGGGATGAAACGATTTGGCACGCCGGAGTATCTCAAGCATCTTCATCGATATGAACGAGCATCGTTATTCTTCGGGAAACGAAGAGCGCTCAAGAGATTCAATGATCGACTCGATGCGCAGAGGGCGGGATAATGGATTCGTCTCCGCAAGTGCCGCAAGTACGAACACAACTCGTTGGTGTCTCGATTGATTGCTTGACAGAAGCACAATCCGTTGAGCTCCTCGCTGCGCGATCAAAGCAAGAGCGGGGGACATTTGTGGTGACGGTGAACCTCGATCATCTCCGGCGGTGTCGGAAAGATACAGAATATAGAAAGCTTGTGTCTCAAGGGGATGTTGTTGTCGCCGATGGCATGCCATTGGTTTGGGCATCGCGCTTGCAAGGTGGGAATCAGGTACCCGAACGCGTTGCCGGATCGAGCATGATGTTCAGCATCTGCCAAAGAGCAGCCAAAGACGGGTTGTCGATTTTTTTACTCGGCGGCTATCCAGAAGGTGTTGCTGAGGAGGCCGGCAAAGCATTGGAGATTCGGTATCCGGGATTGAAGATTGCCGGGACGCACTGCCCGGCATTTGGATTCGAGCATGATCAAGAGCAGATGGAAGCCATATCAGAAATGCTGCGATCGACAGCGCCGGATATTGTGTATGTCGCACTCGGTTCGCCAAAGCAAGAAGTTCTGATCCAAACGATGCGAGAGGTGCTCCCCAAGGCGATCTGGATTGGCATTGGGATCAGCCTGAGCTTCGCGATTGGCGATGTCCAGCGGGCCCCGCTCTGGATTCAGAAGCTTGGGCTCGAATGGGTCCATCGGTTGTGCCAAGAACCCAAGCGATTATTTCGGCGGTACATCATCGATGGGATACCATTTGCGGTCATCCTATTTGGCGGTGCACTTTGGAATCGGCTGAATCAAAGCTCAGCCCGGCGTGATGGATAGGATGTATGGAACGGATCTTGACCTGATTTCGCATTGGCTCACTCATGAATAACCACGCACATGAACTGCTCAAGAAGATTGAATCGAAAACTTCGATCGTAGGGATCATCGGGCTCGGGTATGTCGGGTTGCCATTGGCCGATGCGTTGCATGCTGGCGGGCTTGACGTGATCGGGTTTGATATTGATCCGTCCAAGATCGAGGACCTCGATCTCGGGGTGAACTATCTCAAGCATCTCGGCAAAGAGATGACCGAGCGGCTGAGCAAGTCGGATCGGTTTGAAGCCACGACAGACTTTGATCGGCTCGATGAACCCGATGTGATCTTGGTTTGTGTTCCGACACCAGTGGGGACACATCTTGAGCCCGACCTGAGCTATGTGATTGAGACCGCGCGGGCGATTGGCGCCAAGCTGCGTTCAGGGCAGTTGGTGGTGCTCGAATCGACAACCTATCCCGGCACAACCACTGGCGATTTTTTGCCGGCGCTGCTCAAGAGCGCAGATGAACACGGGCGAGGATCGTTTGTTGTTGGCGAAGATGTGTTTGTTGCCTTTTCGCCCGAGCGCGAAGACCCCGGTCGCACATCGCATACGACAACCACCATCCCCAAACTCGTCGGCGGCGTCGATCCGGTTTCGACCGAGTTGGCGTGCAGTGTGTATGCACATGGGGTGAGCGAGGTCGTCGCGGTATCGTCGGCGGAGATCGCCGAGGCGGCCAAGATACTTGAAAATGTATTCCGCGCTGTGAATGTGGCGTTAGTAAACGAACTCAAAACGGTGTTCGATACGATGGGCATTGATGTGTGGGAAGTCATCCGGGCGGCTTCGACCAAGCCGTTCGGGTTCATGCCGTTCTATCCTGGCCCAGGGCTCGGCGGGCACTGCATCCCGATCGATCCATTTTATCTGACATGGAAAGCACGCGAGCATGGGTGTGTGACACGGTTTATAGAACTCGCCGGCGAGATCAATCGGGCGATGCCCGAGTATGTCGTGGTGAAGACAGCAGAAGCGCTCAATGACGATTGCAAGTCGGTCAAAGGTTCGAAGGTTTTCGTCGTCGGTCTGGCGTACAAACCAAATGTTGATGATGTCCGT
>CAJXXI010000007.1 GCA_913062615.1 uncultured bacterium
TTGGGTGTTGCCATCGCCCTGATCCATCAGCCGAGCGACGGCTTGGATCTGGAGGATTGCGCCTTCAAGGTCACGAACCGATGCGGCCTTCTTCACGCCCACCCGACCGATGCCTACCCGGTCAACAATCGTCTGGATCGCAGCCCCATCGAGGAACACGCCACGCTTGGACGCGATGTGTGTCACCAATCGCCGAGCGAGTTCGACATCGGGTTCGTCGATCTTGACGACCAATCCCGCGCTGAATCGTGACGCGAGTGCTTGGTCGAGCCGAGCAATCTCGCGTGGGTGGGCATCGGATGCCAAGATGATTTTGCACCCGCCCAGCGAGAGCGTGTTGAAAATTTGCAGCAGCTCGTGCTGGGTTGCCTGCTTGCCCGCCATCAGGTGGATGTCATCAATACACAAGAGCTCAAGCCCGCGATACTTCTTTTTGAATGCTTCGACCGATCGCGACCGGATCGCGGTCACGAACCCGTTGGTGAACGCTTCGCCGGTGGTGTATCTTACTTTGCACCCAGGGCGGAGTTGGCGGGCGTATTTGGTTGCGCCTCGGAGCAGGTGTGTCTTGCCGACCCCGCACGATCCGTGCACAAACACCGGCGGGCAATCGGTCCCCGATTGGATCACCTGCTTGACGGATTCAAACGCAAGCCGATTCGAGGTGCCGACGAGGAAGTCGCTTAGTGATGGACAAGCCGGAAATCGGGCACCGCCAGCCCTTGGGCTCGCTGCTCCGGGAGTGTGATTGATCCGGTTGGCAAGTGGGTGGGTGTTGTGCTTTGGCGTGTTGGATTGGGCATCGCGTCCTGCAGCCGCGTTGCTCGATTTTTGAGCCGAGTTCCGCGAGACATCAACCGTATAGATAATCGTGGGTTTGGTTGTCCCCATCGCAAACTGGGCAGCGATCCGCAAGGGTTCGCCAAGACGACGCTCGATCATGTCGAGCGTGAACCGATCGCCAGCGACAAGTTCGAGGGTTCCATCTTGGGTATGGGTCATCGTGACGGTGCCCGAAAGGTACCGCCGAACCCGGTTGTGTCCTTGGGTGTCGATCAGGTGCTCACGGATCTGCTCGCAGACGGTACTCGCGGAGGCTATTTTGGAGCCGAGCGTGTTGATGATTGTCTCAGGCTGGTCTTGGACCAACCGGATCGTTCCATCACGCTCGCCATCGTTGGCGTGCCCACGACCAAACATCGAGCCCACGCCGTCGTGTTGCAGGTTCGATTCTGTCTCGCTGGTGTGTCGGCTGTTGTCCGACACTGCTTTGTTCGACACCGAGTTATTCGACACCGAGTTATCCGAATCATTCGTTGTGTATTGCACTCTGGTCTGCCTCTTGGTCGTCCTGGACCGCCCGTGTTGGTGATGCCTGCGCAATCCGATAGCGCACCATGCACACCTATGGGCGAGCAATGCTAAAAATTCATTCGAGTCCATTCACAGTGCAGACTGATCGCGCCAAGTGAGCAAAATGCTCGCACACTCGTAGGTGGTGGTGCAAGAGTGTTCAATAAAAACACCCTGCGTTTGGGTTCTGAGCGTCCCCTCAGAAGTCTCGATAAGGCTCTTGTAAAGAGTCTCATCATGAGAACCCGGCGATCGAGTTTACATGCTGGTCAATCCTAACCGGCAAGAGAGAGTATAGAGACTCCAAGCTTATTTCGCAAGTGTGTAATCTGCGAGAAGCAGGCGCACAGAGTGCTGATCTCGGTGGGTTATGGACTTAGGCGCACAAAGTTTTTTTCATCCACACAACCCGCGAGTTATTCACATCGCCCATCTAAAATGTGCACAACAAAGTATGTTCATTCTCACGCACATTGCATCGCAGGCCTGGCAAACAAGTTAAGCATTGGATTTGATGGCGGGGGGGGCGAGTGGCGCGATCGGTGACACGAACCCAACACGCGCATCGAACCGTGAAAACCCCAACGATTTATAGATCGAAATCGCAGGCGCGTTGCGATTGTCTACCGCACAGGTCACCTCGTTGATCCCTATTGCTCCGAGCCCATCGATCGCGTATGCAAGCACACAACGCCCTAATCCAAGCCCGCGGGCTTGAGGCGATATCCCCAAATACACCAGCTCAACGCTGTTACTTTGCGGGATATGCGTCAGCAAACAGCATCCCGCCGGGTGCCCATCTTTGAAGATCAGGTGCCAGCGTGAGGGATCGAACTCGCCTGTTGCTTTGTGCGATTCAACCACATCGTCCATCGAGCGAAGCCCACAAAGTTCTGGACAATCGAGGGTTTCCTCGTAGCTGCCCTCAAGAGCCGTGATGAGTGATTGGTAATCAGAATCGTTCGCATTCGGATCAAGCGTCCGTATCGGGCGCACCTCGATCCCGCTGGGCCAATCGGGTGTGGGGGCTTGGGGTGCTGCCTTTACGATTGTTTTACGCATGTAATCAAGCTGACCCACCGAGATCATCCCCGCATCGGTGCACGCACTGTGTGCCCAGGTGTGTTCTGGTTCGATGAGTGTCTGGGCAAGGGCAACCTGATCGGGTGCGTAGGCTTGTAATCCGGCAAGGGCACCCTTGATCGAGGCGCTGATCTCGTCGGTCTGGGTTGCGATGGGCCCCAAGACGCCTTTGGTTTCTGGGTTTGAGAGGAAGATCATCGCGGTCCGGCCCGATCCAAGCACGGCCAAAGTCACTTGACGCACCTTGAGTGGCGATGTGGGGGCATCTTGCCCAATCACGCCCCACATCAGATCCAGGTCGATCCCATGATTTGATGCCGAGGCAATCAGGCGTTTGGCCGCTTCTCGCCGCCCGTGTGCCGAGACGAGCCGTTCTGCAGCGGACAGCCGCAGGCTGTGTGGGATCTGGCAGGTTTGAATCGTGGGGGGTTGGGGCATCTGTGGATCAATCGTTCGTATTGAGCAGATCATAGTGGAGAATTGACGGGATCGCTGGGAACTTGGGCGGGTTGTGTACGAATACATTTGGCACTTCGCTTTGAAACTCGGCGAGCGTACACTACACTACACCCTCACTATTCATACAGAATCAGTTTGACAGACCAGACGGGATGGATATGACCAGCAAGACCAGTTCAAAGATCAACCAGCTCTCACTCGCCATCGCTGCGATCGGTGTCATGGGCATCGGATTGCTCGTGGGCAGCTCGACCAACGCCTATGCGGCGCCAGAGCCTTCACCCGTTGCAACCCAATGGGAGTTCACCTTCGAGAACGGCCCACTCCGCTTGGCATGGGTAGAAGACGGCAACGGGGTCAATCCATACTTCTACCTCACCTACCGCGTGACAAACCACTGGGGCGGCGTCAAGCTCTTCGCGCCTGATGTCCAGCTTATGGCTGATAATGCCAATGTCATCCGCTCGGGTCGAGGCGTATCGAGCGGCGTCACCCAAATCATCATGGATCGGCTCGGCAACCCATTGCTCGAATCACAGATTGAAATCGTTTCCAATGTCCTCGAAGGCGTCGAGCACGCCCGCGATGGCGTCGTGATCTGGCCGGCCAATGATCTTCAAGCCGACGATGTGACGGTTTTCTTTGCTGGGCTCAGCGGCGAGTTCCAGTCCTACATCGTTGGACGCGAAACACCTGATCCACACCGATACAACCTCCGCAAGACCCTCATGCTCAACTTCGCCACACCCGGCGAGATCGACCAGCAAGGTGATACCCCCTTCGAGTTGGCAGAAAAACGCTGGGTCATGCGATAACATGCGATAAGAGACGCGAATTGGACACAATTCAGTTGTAAGCCCGTTTGGGCACAGAAATTACACTGGACGAATGACGATACCGGGCCTACGCTTGCCCCCGCGACGAAACTTCGTCGATGGATAGAAGATAGACAAAAATACCCCGATCCGGCACCTCGTCAGAGGCACCAAATGGATCAGAATGACGGAGATCTGTGTTATGGCACATAAAAAGGGCCAAGGCTCTACCAAAAACGGTCGCGACTCCAACCCGCAGTATCGCGGAGTGAAGCTCTACGGCGGCGAATCAGCCAAGCCGGGATCAATCATCATCCGTCAGTGCGGTACCAAGTTCAAGCCTGGTTTCGGTGTTCGCATCGGCAAGGACGACACGTTGTACTCAGTCACGACTGGTAAGGTTGTTTTCCAGAAGAACGGCCGCGTTCATGTTGACCCATACGAGGTCGATGTTCCACGCCCGCAGTGGCTCCGCGAATACCGCGCTGCCCACGCAAGCTAAACCTTGTCAAGAGTTGAATCACTGCCGTCCGCGTTTGCGGGCGGTTTTTTCATACTCAAGAGCATCGGTCAAGTTGGATATGTAGTATATTCATGGTGCAGGAGAACTTTGAATCATGCTTGAACTCCGCCCAAACTGTGAATGCTGTGATTGTGATCTCCCACCCGAATCGGGCGAGGCGATGATCTGTAGCTTTGAATGTACTTTCTGCCGATCGTGTGTTGAAGGGCGATTGGATAACAAGTGCCCCAACTGCGGCGGCGGGTTCGTGCCAAGACCGATCAGGCCTGCAGGGTTGTTGGAGAAGTTCCCGGCATCGACCAAGCGGATTGAGTAGGAGTGGCGAGTTCGTCTATGAACTGTGATTCAAGCTCTTCGACGAAGGCGACGAGAAACTCGGTGAGTTTGAGCGTGCCTTTGGTGTCGGCGTTTCCCAGATCGGCATAGATGATCCAATGCCCAGCGATTGCCCATTGTTCCTTGAGCCCTGGTGGTTGATGTATCCGGAAGTTCCGAGGCTTTGCGGATTTAAGTGCAAACCAAGGGTGCATCATACTGATTGTTTGGATGAGGTGTTTGTCGAGCGAATGGATGATGTGATGTTCGCCGAGAGTATGTTGGTCTTTGGTGTTGATGCGAGCAATTTTGTCTTTGAGTCTTAGGCGACGAATCGATGCCGAAGGTAAATCAAGCGGTGACCAAACGGCACATGCGGTAAAGATGATGTCGTCCTCGCCATCGCCTACACGGTGTTGGGTGATGTAGATTTCTTGATTGGTATCCGTGCCATGGAATGCTCTTCGGATTGTTTTTTTCTTGAATTTGTAGGGTTTCATTTGCGACAAAGCAGTGATGAGTGTGGGGTCGATGTCTTGGGCCTTGCATCTTAGAAAGCCGTGCAGATTTAGTTGTTCTGTTTTATCTTTGAGCTTTGCTCTTTTGTCTAGGTACGCACCGGATATCGTCGGACCGAGCACCAGAAGGAAAGCGAAGAATCCAAGAGGCTGAAGAGAAATATTCGCAAGATACAAAGCAGCAACAAGGGCAATGGTAATGCATGCACCCATCACCGCATGAAAACCGATTGTCATGGGTGTTGTGAGTTGGACTCTTTCAGGGATGGTCATTGACTCAACGCTTTGCGGATTGCGGCGGTTTGCACAATCACACGCTCGAAGTCATCAAAGTCCAACTGCGTCGCACCATCGGACCACGCCTCTTTCGGCTCTGGGTGACACTCGACAAACAACGAATGCACGCCGATGGCGGTGGCGGCTTTGGCGAGTTGGAGGGCGCGGTCGGGTCGGCCTCCGGTTTGTTCGCCGCTGCCTGGGAGCTGGGTGGAGTGGGTGACATCGAAGCAGACGGGCGGGGCGCCGAGATCGGTGAAGGCGGAGCAGTCGAGCTCCATCATGTCGGCGATGCCTATGAAGTCGTTGACGAGGCGGTGGTAGCCGAAGAATGTGCCCCGTTCGGTGAGCATGATGTTGTTGCATCCTGCTTCGGTGGCTTTGCGGATCGGTCCGGCCATTTCGCCGGGCGAGAGGAACTGCCCCTTCTTGATGTTCAATCCACAGTTATGAGTTTTTGCTGCCTGGGCGGATGCGACGACGAGGTCGGTCTGTCGGCACAGGAATGCGGGGATCTGGATCAGGTCGACGGATTGGGCGATTTGCTCGGCTTGTTCTGGGGCGTGGATGTCGGTGGTGGTGGGGACGCCGAGTTCTTGCTTGATGGCGGCGAAGTGTTCGAGCCCTTGCTCGATGCCGATACCTCGCTTGGAGGAGATTGATGAACGATTGGCTTTATCGAAGCTGGCTTTGAAGATGTAGGGGAGATTGAGGGATTCGCAAACTGCTTTGCAGTGCTTGCCGACGGCGAGTCCCATTTCGAGCGATTCGAGGGTGCAAGGCCCCGCAATGATCGCTAAAGGCTGATTTTGGCCGATTTTAATGGAATCGACGGTGCACAAACGGTTGGAATCGGTGTTCATAGGTGAAGATTAGGCATGCCGAGTGCGACCCGTAGTTGAAAAGTATCCACCAAGGCAAAGGAAAATGGATGGTCTGTTGTGGTGAAAACAACCCATTCTGCCACAAAAGTGTTATAAATAACATTATTTGGGTCTGAAATTGGGTTCTATTTGACCTCTGGGTGAATTTTTCGGGTACTCTGTGTTTCCCTCTCGAGATCGTACCCGAGCACGGAGTGTACTATTACCGGTTGAACCCGCACCCCCCCGTGCGTTTCAACTGAGGTGCATTCCGCTCGTCCCGCCAGGTTCCCTCCTTGGCGGGACGATCTCTTTTTGGGGTGAGTTTTTTGTGGTTTCTTATTGGTAGTTCAATGGGCATATTTAGTGCATGTTTTCGTGCGTGTGCGATTGCGTTTTTCGGTTCGTCGGGTCTATGCTCTGTGCGTTCCGGGCGAGTAGCTCAGTTGGCTAGAGCGTTCGCCTTACACGCGAAATGTCGTGGGTTCGAGTCCCTCCTCGCCTATTTCCACCCGGATACAACTCAATGGCATCAAAAGAATCATCAACCGATGGTTCTTTGTTGCTATGGTTGTCCATCGTGAATCTGCTTGATCTGCTCTATATCCCGCTTGGTCTGCTCAGTGCTCCGCTGTGGATGCGTAAAAAGCGTGGGGGATGGGGTCAACGGGTTGGGCATGTAGAGTCAATGCTCACAGGCGCCGCTTCAGATTCAACACGATCGCGGGTGATGCTTCATGCGGTGTCGGTCGGGGAAGTCAATGCCCTGCGATCGCTGGTGCCTGAACTTGCACAAGAGGCAGATGTCATCGTTTCGGTGACGACGGATACGGGATTACAACAAGCACAAGCATTGTTCGGCGAACTTGGTTCGGTCGATGTCGTGCGCTATCCGCTCGATTGTTCGTGGATGGTTAAGCGGTTTCTTAATACAGTGAAGCCCGATGTGGTGGGGTTGGTTGAGCTTGAGGTGTGGCCGAACTTTATCAAGGCGTGTGTGCAGCGCGATATCCCGATCGGGATCATCAACGGGCGGCTATCGGCTCGCTCATTTAAAGGGTATCGCAAGATTCGGTTCTTGCTCCGATCAACATTCGCTCGGCTGAGCTTTGTGTGCGTGCAAGATCAAGATTATCGCGAGCGGATCGAAGCGATGGGCGTCGCGAGCGATCGGGTCTCGATCACGGGGACAATGAAGTGGGATGCGGTCGATGCATCTACGCATACACAGCCTTCGAGTAAGGCGATCGAGATTGCAGATGCGATGGGGATTGATCGGGGCAAGTTCATTGTCGTGGCGGGGAGTACGGGCCCGGGGGAAGAGGCGTTGTTGCATGGCGCCTTGACGAGCAGTGTGCAACTCGTGATCGCGCCGCGGAAGACCGAGCGGTTTGATGAAGCGAAGGCAGCCGTTGGAGGTTGTGTGCGTCGATCGACGGGCGAGTGCAAGCCCGGCTCGACGCGGTTTGTGCTCGACACCATCGGCGAGTTGTCCGCGATGTACGAGCTCGCCGATGTGGTGGTCATCGGACGATCATTCTTTGACTTGTATGGTTCAGACCCGGTTGAGCCTGCAGCGATGGGCAAGGCGGTGGTGATCGGACCAAAGCACTCCGATTTTCTGCACGCGATGGAGGTGCTGATCGCCGGCGATGCGATCCAAGTTATTGATCGTCAAGGGCTTGGCGATGTGGTCGCTAGGTTACTCGACGATGAATCATTGCGAGAAGCGATGGGGCACCGGGCGCGGGCGTGTGTTTTGGCTCAGCAGGGGACATCGCAGAAGCATCTGGCAGCCTTGCTTGAGCATTGCGGGGTTAAAAACACATGAAATGCGTAGCACGCTTGCTTGTGGGTTTGGAATACACAAAGTTCGTGCATACTATGACTCTCTTGCGAACCGAGCACATGTGAAGGCGTGTGGGCGTGTTTGATATGGGAGAGTAGCTCAATCGGTAGAGCATCGGCCTTTTAAGCCGCAGGTTCAGAGTTCAAGTCTCTGCTCTCCTATTTTTCCCCCCTTCTTTTACTCTGGCGTTTTCGCCCCGGGAGCTGAATCAGTGATCGACATGCCTGTGCACGATGTTGATCTGTCGGCCATGGTCATTCATGCGAACTGGGCGCAGGGTGCTTTGCACCTCTGGTGCGAGACCGGTTCGCCTGAAGGATTTGAGACTACAGATTCTGATACGCCGATGCATCCGTTTGCCTGTCGTCCGACGGGGATTCAGGGCGATGATTCAACGATCACTCTGCGTCTGCCCTCGATTGACGGCAAACCGATTCCGAGTGCGCCGATGTCGCGGGTGATGGGCCGCGATACGGACGAGGATTCGTCTGCGGTATTATGCGAGCTGAGCGTGCCTGCGATCAAGATCCAAGCGATTGATGTGGGCGATGTGCTCGAGTCATTGATCGATCATGCGGATCTCGATATTGATCGTTCGTCGAGTTATACGATCGGGCCGGGGATCACCTATTTTGTTGCCGCGTCGCGTTTGTCATCACATCTGATGGCCGGTCATCGGGTGGTACCGATGTTGCTTCAGGATGCCCAAGGGCAACTCACCGCGGCATGGCACCCTTGGTTGTCTGACGATAAGACCGTGAGCCGGGTCAACAAGTTGATCCGTTCGATGCCCGCAGCGGCTCGTGCGAGTGCTGACGAACATGCACACGATGCGTGGAGCATGACGACCGAGTTCCTCGCGGGCGTCACCGATGCACGTTGCCGGGCAACGATGATATCAGAAGATATGTACGACACCGTCGAGGATGCCGACCCGGATATTGATCCGCAGGTCGCATGGCTTTATGGGTTGCTCGACAACACCGAAGAGGTGCCCAGCGTCACCGGGCAGCGGGCGGACATAGCACGCAAGGTTCGTCGATGGATATCTGAGCTTGAAGACCGTGGCGAGTCGAGCGCATGGCGATTTGGTCTTCGATTGGCCGAGCCGATTTCGGATGGTTTGGCTGCGGATATCGCGAATCCTGATGACACGGTTCTGTGGTCGATGAGCTTCTTTATCCAGAGCATCGATGACGAAGAGATCATGCTTCGGGCATCGGATATCTGGTTGATCTCTCGCGAGCGTGTGGTGATTCAGGGCTTGACCCTTGAGCATCCTCAAGAGTTGCTCATGGCGGAGCTTGGGCGGGCGAGCCGTCACTATAAAAAGCTCGAAGACGCGCTCGATAGCTCGGAACCGATCGAGATTTTGCTCAACTCGCAAGAGGCATATCACTTTTTACGCGAGGTGAAACCGATCCTCGAAGAGCAGGGCTTCGCGGTGCTCAGCCCACCTTGGTGGGAATCACAATCCGGGCGTTTGGGTGCGAGATTGAAGATCGATTCGGAAGATGTTGACATGATGGGCGACGAGTCGGGCGATCCTGACGCCGCCGGCCCGCAGCTTGGGCTCAACACGCTCATCGGGTATCACTGGGAGATCGCGATTGGCGATACGACCCTGACACTCAATGAGTTTGAACAGCTCGCCCAGCAGAACGCTCCGTTGGTACGCATCGGGGGCAAATGGGTCGAGATTCGTCCAGAAGATGTCGAAAACGCGGTCGAGTTCATCGGTGAAAACCCCGGCGGCGAGATGGAGCTCGGCGATGCGATGCAGCTCGCGCTCGCTTCAGACGCGGCTCAGACCGGGTTGGCTGTCACAGGTGTCGAGGCGACGGGTTGGGTTGCTTCATTGCTCGGTGGCGACACGGGCGGCGCATCAATCGAACTGCCCAAACTCGAAACTCCCGAAACATTCCACGGCACGCTGCGTCCATACCAAGCCCGCGGCATGAGCTGGCTTGTCTTCATGGAACGCTTTGGATTCGGCGCGTGCTTGGCCGACGACATGGGTCTTGGTAAGACGATCCAGCTGTTGGCGTTGATGATGTACGAACGGCTCGAAGCGGGTGACGAAACGGTCGGCCCAACTTTGATGATCGTTCCGATGTCGGTGATCGGTAACTGGGTGAAGGAAGCCGAGAAGTTCACTCCGAACCTGAAGGTGATGGTGCATCATGGCATTGATCGTGTCCAGGGCGAAGAGTTTACCGAGAAGGCGCAGAGTTCTGATCTGATCCTGACAACCTACGCCCTTGCTCATCGTGATAATGAGTTGATCAATACCGTCACATGGAAACGCATGGTGCTCGACGAGGCGCAGTTCATCAAGAACCCCGCAGCCAAACAATCGCAGGCGGTTCGTGGGATCAATGTCAGTCGGCGAATCGCGTTGACAGGTACGCCGGTAGAAAACAGGTTGTCTGAGCTTTGGTCAATCATGGATTTTTTGAACCCTGGATATTTGGGTTCGGCGGGCAACTTCCGCAAGAAGTTCTCGCTGCCGATCGAGCGTCACCGCGATCAAAACAAGATGTCGAAGCTGCGCACGATGGTGTCGCCGTTTATTCTTCGCCGAGTCAAGACCGACCCAACCGTTGTGTCCGACCTGCCCGAGAAAATCGAGAGCAAGGAATGGTGTGCACTCACGCCAGAGCAGGCCAAGCTCTACGAAGGATGCGTCCAGCGGATGCTCAACGATGTTGATGAGTCCGAGGGGATCCATCGACGCGGATTGGTACTCGCGGCACTCATCAAACTCAAGCAGATTTGTAATCACCCGGCACAGATGCTCAAAGAGAATGATCCGCAGTTCGGTATGGTCATCGATCCGATGCGTTCGGGCAAGTGCGTGCGATTGCTCGAACAGGTTTCGGAACTGATTTCTGAGGGCGATCAGGCGTTGATCTTTACGCAGTTCCGCCAGATGGGGCATATCTTGAGCACGATGCTGAGCAACGAGCTCGGCAAAGATATTTTGTTCTTGCACGGCGGCACGCCTCAGGGCAAGCGTCAGAAGATGATCGATACCTTCCAAGATGCGACCGGCAAGAATCCGATTTTGCTGCTCTCGCTCAAGGCTGGTGGTGTGGGTCTGAACCTGACCGCGGCGACGCATGTGTTCCACTTTGACCGGTGGTGGAACCCGGCGGTAGAAAACCAGGCGACCGACCGTGCGTACCGCATCGGGCAGACGCGTACCGTGCAGGTTCACAAATATATTGTTCGAGGCACACTCGAAGAACGCATCGACGAGATGATCGAATCAAAAACAGAACTCGCCGAAAACATCATCGGGCACGGCGAACGATGGTTGACCGATCTTGGCAGCGAAAAACTCCGCGAGTTGCTGACACTGCGTGCAGACACAATCGCGGACGAGATGTAAGGGAGGTTGGACGATGAGTAAAGATGAAACATCCGAATCAATCGGCCCTGCCAAGAAGGCGA
Organism: uncultured bacterium; assembly: GCA_913062615.1. Lineage (GTDB taxonomy): Bacteria > Planctomycetota > Phycisphaerae > Phycisphaerales > UBA1924 > UBA1924. The sequence continues at coordinate 11,511 of CAJXXI010000007.1, forward strand.
CCAAGGCGGTTGCACAAAGAGCAACCAAAAAAGTTGCACCGAAGGTTGTTGAATCAGCAGTAGAAAAAGCGCCTGTCAAAGCCACAAAGAAGATAGCCAAGAAAACAACCAAGAAGGTTGCCAAGCGGCCATCAGCCAAAGTACCGCCGCCGCCGCCGCCGGCGCTGCCGCCGCGCGAGGGTCGTGTGGTCAATGTGATCTCGACTCCGACGATCAGCGCATCGGTGCCGACTGCGCCCAAGCGGATCAAGCCTCAGTATGCGTCGTTCCGGTCATCGCGAAAATCTTTGGTGAATCCTCGTCGAGTGCGTGGCGGGGTGAAGCTCAAGCTCAAAGCCGGCGAGACGCCTCAGAGCTGGGTGACCCAGCGTCTGCTGCGTGTTGCTGAAACTGGCGGCGCCGAGAATGATGTGTATAAAGATGGCATCGAATACGCTCGGCTCGGCCAAACGAAGCGGCTGACCATCGAAGATACCTTGTGCGAAGGGATCATCCAGGGACGAAGCGACAAGCCATACACCGCGACGCTTGGGCTCAAAGAGTTTAGTGTTGAATCGCAAGAGCAGATTATCGCCGCGATGGCGGACCAGGTGCGGTATGCAGCCAAGTTGTTGGCGGGCGAGCTGCCCAGCAATATCGAAGATGTGTTCGCACCCCTTGGTTTGAAGCTTTTTCCTGCTGAACCGAGCGATATCGATCCGAAGTGTTCGTGCCCGGATTGGAAAGAAGATCAGCTTTGGTGCAAGCACACGGTGTGCCTGACCGCGTTGCTCGCCGAGAAACTCGGCGACGATCCGATGATGATCTTTGGGTTGCGTGGGATGCCCGGTCAAGAACTGATCGACGGGTTGCGTCAGAAACGAGCGGTGGGGGTGCAGGGGCCTGGGCCTTCGCCGGTGTTGCATCAGCATGTGCCCGGGGTTTCGGATGTTTCGTCGCCGCCTTTGGAAGATTCGATCGATTCGTTCTGGGAGATTGGTGCGGAGTTGGCCGAGCTTGATACACCGATCTCGCCGCCAACAGTCAACTGCGTGCTCTTGCGTCGGCTTGGTCCAAGCCCGTTTGTGGATGGGAAGTTCCCGCTGATCGGATTGATGGCGACCTGCTATCAACTCATTAGCGAAGCCGCGATCGAGGCTGAGGAAGCTGCAGACGCTGACGAATAAAAATAGAATCGAGTTCGTGTAAAAAAACCCGCCGAAGCGGGTGTGTTGTGCATGGATGCTCTTGTGTGTTCTTTGGTTGTGCTATGGACAACCGGCATTGAAGAGCTGGATATATGCAGAGACATCGAAGAAGTTGTAGATGCCGTCGCCATTGAGATCCGCGATCGGATCGCCAGCATTGAAGGCACTCAAGAACACCGAGATATCGAAGAAGTTGAGCACGCCATCTCCATTCAGATCGCCGGCACAAGGCACCGCGATGGTGAACGAGTCGATGTAGGTCTGCCATCCAAAGCCGAGTCGGTACATACCCATAATCCAGAATGTGGTGTCATCATTGGGGTCCATTGCGATGTCGAGATAATCGCCCCAGCGTCCGTCTGCGCCGGAATCGCCGATGGCGAGCTGTGTTGGGGTGCTCATCGTGCCTGCGGGGTCACTGGGGTTTCGCCCTGCGACTTGCACACTGACAAACTCGGACGAGCTTGATCGCGACATGACCATCCCGACATTGTTGAACTTGTCTGAATAGATCGCCGGGAAGTAGTAGTGCTGCCCGCCGGTGCCGCTGACTTCGCCCTGTTGTACAAGGCTCGGATTGGATCCAGAGTTTGGCCAGCCATCGACATCAATGTGGTACCACCGGGCGACGGTGATCCCGGGTTGGCCGTTGATCGCATGGGTTGTGTACAGGTTTCCATCGCGGTAATGAACATTCATCAGGCGTCCGTCGAGCGTGGAGACCAATCCGCCGCCGGGGTTGGGGGCGTCTTGGGAAGGTCCTGCGATCTCATCAATTCCGTCGACCGAAACTCTTTGGACGCTCGGCGATCCGAGCGGATCATTGATCGTCCAGAGATACAACGAGGTCGAGTTTCTTCGTGAGAGGAAGTAACACTGCGGGGCATCACCAAACATCTGCGCAACCTGAAGCGATGCGCCGCTGTCGGGCGCAAAGTCGGTCATCACTACCGGATCACCAACAAGCATCGGGGCTTTGTCGAAGATTCGGAAAAGTTGTCCTCCGAACCCGTCGTCATCTGGGCCATTGAGTTTGAAGAGGTTGCCCGTCACATAGAACGCGTTGTCATCGAAACCGAATCCTGGATAATCGACCCAGAAGTTGTTGTTCCCGACTTGGATGACAGAGAAGGTGCGGTATTTGTGCCAGATGCCGTTGGGGTCAGAGTCGTCAGAGACAGCGATGTCGATCCAAGATTCTGTCGAGCCGACTTGTTCGAGTGCGACGACGACGAAGCGTCCTGTCTTCTGGTCGTAGAAACACTTTGGATCAAACACAAAGCTCGAGTCAGCACCGACGGTTTCGAAGAATCCGGGGTTGCCATCACTGCCCAACCGGGCAGAGAAAGTCTGGTTGCCGTCGCGATCAAAGAAGGCGATGGAGGTGTTCACCGTTTCGACAAAGTGATTTGGACCAACCGCCAGCGTGGGGTCTGGCGGGTTCCAACCGGTACTCGAGATGGCTTCAAACCCGGTGCCCGCCGGATTGACTCGATCCATATCGACAGCCTGTCCGACAGGGACTCTGCGATCGGTTGAGCCTGCCGGGAGCGATTTGTCTCGGAAGTGCTTGGGGAGTTGATGCTTGACGAGTTTGGGCTCGCCGGGTGTTGGGCCAATATACTGCTGCTGCACCGGGAAGGTGCGGGTGTCGATGATGGTGGGGACGATCGTTCGGCGAGCAAAGGTGGCTTTGTCGCTCAGATCAATCGGATCCGGGAGCATGTCCGCCGGGAGCCCTTGGGCTTGGCGAGCACCCTCAGGCTGAAAACCCTGTGGAGCTGATTGGGTTGTGGATGCGGTCTGTGAGGCGCAACCGATGAGCAACGACGCGCCCAGCATCGTCGCGCTGAGTACGAGGCGTTTGGGACATAAACGATCTGACATGGCGAGACCTCTTCTTTTATATGGCGTATACCTGAGAGTCAGATATTGAGCCAATGCGTTGATGATCCGTGGGACGGAGCTTTGGGTGCAGAACCAAGAACTGGTATCTGTTTTTCGACCGGAATCGGCCTTAGCGAGCAAAAAACCCTGATATTTGCTCGTTTCGTGCAATTATACAGGATGTCGTCGCATCTCTATACGCAAAAAACTCGGATTGGTTGACCAGAATCGCAAAACTGCGTGGGTCTTGTGTGTTGACCTGCCCTTTGGGTGGTCTAAACTTGGTTTCCTATAGCGGAGCCCGACATGACGGACGCTGTTTTCAGCCGAGGCGTGTCGATGGGTTTGCCCGAGTAGTTTGGAGTGTGTTTGTATACACGATCTGAGCTGCGCAGCCGGGTGGATCTCGCTCCAAGTTTGAAGCATGGTTTATATCATGACTCCAAACGACAAGCTGCGGCTCTGCATGCGACGACGCTTTGTGTCTTGCGTGTTCTAGCCGTTTGAACGACGGATTGAACACCCACGATGCGATCATACGATCGGATCACGACACGGAGAACGAGCAACACGCGGTAGCATGAGAATCAGACGAGACAGATAGAAAATACAAACACTGCCCCATGGTGTAATGGTAGCACAGCTGGTTTTGATCCAGTCGGTCCAAGTTCAAATCTCGGTGGGGTAATTTTTTCTTCTCTCTTCTTTGTCGCACACAGCCGCATTGTTCATCAAACGATGGCAAGCACACCCAAAAAACTTGAAGCCATCATTCTCGCTGCGGGCAAAGGCACGCGGATGGAATCTGATCTGCCCAAGGTGTGTCACCCGGTCGGTGGCGAAGCAATGGTTTGCGCGGTCGTCGAGACCTGTCTCCAAGCAGGGTGCACCCGCGTCGTTGTGGTCGTTGGATACAAACAAGAACTCGTCCGCGAAGCACTCGCTCGGTTTGGTGATCTTGTCGAGTTCGCCGTCCAGCACGAACAACTCGGCACCGGGCACGCGGTGGTGAGTGCGGTGGATTCGTTCCCATTCGATCAACGCGAAGGCACCGATGTCTTTGTGCTCTGTGGCGACGGCCCGCTCATCCGCACCTCGACCCTTGCCACCATGCTCAAAGAGCACCAATCAACCGGCGCCGATGCGACCTTGGCGACAAGTGTAATCGGCGATCCAGACGGGTACGGGCGAATCGTTCGCAACGCGGACAACGGGTTCGAGCGGATCATCGAGCAGAAGAACGCGAGCGATGAAGAACTCAAGATCAACGAAGTGAATCCGAGCTACTACTGCCTCAATGCACACGCGATGTTCGAAGCCCTCAAAGGGTTGAACCGAAACGAACTCACCGGCGAATACTACATCACCGATGTCTTCGAGCACCTGCTCAAGGATGGCAAGCGCGTCGAGGTGATCTCCGCGGTGCCTGCTGAGGACATTCTGAGCATCAACACACTCGAGCACCTCGCCCAGGTGGACACGATTTATCGAAACAGACAATCATCTGAAACATCTTCCTCCACCGAAGGGACCGTGTAATGGCCGAGATGAAGTTATTTGCAGGACGAAACTCGAAAGACTTGGCGCACCGCATCTGCGCTGAGATGGACATCGAACTCGGACGAGCACGCACCAACCTCTTCCCCGATGGCGAAGTGTTTGTGAAACTCGACGATGATGTCCGTGGGCGCGATTGCTTTGTGATCATCTCGACCTGTGATCCGGTGAATGATAACCTGATGGAACTGCTTGTGTTCTGTGATTGTCTTCGCAGGGCGAGTGCAAACACGGTGACCATGGTCATGCCGTATTATGGCTATGGCAGGCAGGATCGCAAGGACGAAGGACGCGTACCCATTACCGCCAAGCTCGTCGCGAACCTGATCACGGCATCGAATGCCGATCGTGTGATCGCGATGGACCTGCACGCGGCCCAGATTCAGGGATTCTTTGATATCCCGGTTGATCATCTTTCTGCGACGCCGGTCTTCTTCGATTACTTCCAATCGATGCGTGATGAGCTCGGTGATCTGTGCCTTGTTTCGCCTGATGTTGGCAATGTGAAGGTTGCCGAAGCGATGGCCAACCTGCTCAATGCGGATCTGGCGATCATCAACAAACGAAGACTCACCGGCGACACGATCAAGGTCGGGCACTTGATCGGCGATGTAAAAAACAAAACCGTCCTCATGTTCGACGATATGATCTCGACGGGTGGCACCGTCATCGAAGCGGCCAAACTCGTCATGGATGAGGGCGCCAATGATGTGATCTGTGCCGCGACCCATGCGGTACTCGCTGGGCCAGCAATGGAACGGCTCGCGGCTTCGCCAATCTCAAAGATCGTTGTCACCGACACGATCCTCGCTGGTCCGCGGTGCGATCTCATCAAGGACAAGCTTGTTGTGCTCTCGGTTGGCGAGATGCTCGGGCAGGCGATCAAACGAATTCATAACAACGAATCCATTAGCGAACTCTTCGTACGCACCGCGGGTGCCAAGCGATGAATTTGAAAATACTGTAAGCAAGAGAACAAAGAGTCATTTAAGATAAAAGGAGAAAAAAATGAGTGACACAACTACAGAGCTGAGCGCACAGTTGCGCGAGCGAACCGGGAGTCGGTACTCCCAGCGTGTACGTAAGGCCGGCGGTTTGCCAGCGATTGTTTACGGCCACAAAGAAGAGCCCGTTTCAATCACCGTCGATGCGCACACCGCGATCGGCTACATCTCGAAGGGTGAAAAGGTATTCCACATGGATATCGCAGGCACTAAGCAGTATGTATTGCTTAAGGACCTGGGCTATGACTACCTCGGCACCAACATCATCCACGCCGACTTTGCTCGCGTGGATATGAACGAACGGGTAGACACCAAGGCGCACCTCAAGTTCGTAGGCGAAGCCGTCGGACTCAAGACAACCGGTGCGATCATGATGCACCCAATCACTGAGCTTCAGCTCAACTGTACCGTTACCAACTTCCCAGATGACATTATTGTCGATGTGTCAGACATGGAAGTCGGCGATGTAATTCACGCAAGTGATATCACACTTCCAAAGGACACCATGAAGCTGATCACTGATCCCAAGGCAATCATCGCACAGATCGTGATGAAGGCTGTTCAGGAAGAAGAAGGCGAAGCATCTGAGGTTGACGCTGCAGGCGCAACACCAGAAGTCATCGCAGAGAAGAAGGACGCTGAGTAATGAAGCTGATTGTGGGACTTGGCAATCCTGGGGCTCAATACGAGCAGACTCGGCACAACGCCGGGTTTATGGCTGTCGATCTGCTTGCCCAAAGGCACGCAAGTGGGCAGATTCCCAAAAGCCGATTCCACGCGGTGACACTCGATGCGATCATCGGGACCGAGAAGGTGCTGCTGATGAAACCGACCAAGTATATGAACTTGTCGGGGCAATCAGTGGGCGAAGCGATCCGCTTCTACAAGCTCGATCCAAACGAGGACCTTCTGGTGCTTGTTGATGACATCGCATTGCCGGTTGGATTCATCCGTGTTCGCAAGAACGGATCCGCCGGCGGGCACAATGGGCTCACAGACATCGATCGGCTCTTGGGTGGTGCAGACTACCCACGCATCCGCATCGGTGTTGGCAATGTACCAAAGTTCATGAACCAGTCTGACTGGGTCTTGAGCAAGTTCATGAAGGAAGAGCATGGTGATGTCGATCGCAGCCTCAAAGCGGCGGCCGACGCAACCGAGTGCTTGCTTGACGAAGGGGTTACCAAAGCGATGAACGCTTTTAATACCAAACTCGTCAAGCCAAAGCCCGAACCCAAGTCAGAGCCTAAGAAAGTGTCGCCAAAGCAATCAGATTCAAAGTCAGATACAAAGTCAAACAAAGAAAACACATCGACTCAACCAGGGTCGAATACCGAAATGGAGAATAAGAATGTCAACTGAAACAGAAGTACGCACCGGCGTATACGAGGCCATGTTCCTCGCGAGCCAGACGGCAGCCGCATCGTTCGGCGATCTGATCGATCACATCAACAGCCTCTTCGAGCGTGCAAACGCCGAAGTGATCTCGATGAAGAAGTGGGACGAGCGTCGTCTTGCCTACGAGATCGACAAGCAAAAACGAGGCGTCTACATCCTCGCATACTTCAAGTGCCCAACCGACATGGTGCCTCACCTCGAGCGCGATGTGGTGATCTCCGACAAGCTCCTTCGTGTGCTCGTCACCGCTGCAGATCATCTGACGGCAGAAGAAATCGCCGGGTTTAATGACCAAGATGGTCTCGCGACCGAGGCCAAGCTCAAGGCGCAAGCCGGCGAAGTCAAGGAAAGCGAAGCGTCCAAGAAGGTTCACCTCGGGGCACCTGCTGCATCCGAAATGACACCGGTCAAAGAAGCACCCAAAGCTGAAGAAGCACCGGCATCAGAAGCCGGTGGCGATGATGCTGGGGACACCGCCGAGGAAAAAGCCGCTGAGTAATCAGCATTGAATACGGCTTTGAATCCGCATTGGGTTCAAAACCACTGAAAAACCAGCAGATTCCGTGTGCTTGCACACGGAATCTGTTTGGTATTATGCTACACTAGATCGGCCCGTCATATCGACGGGTGGAATGGAGATACAGATGGCAAGTTTCAATAAAGTCATGCTCATGGGCAACCTCACGCGGGATATCGAGATTCGGCACACGCCGAGCAATACCGCAGTGGGTAACTTTGGGCTCGCGGTCAATAGAAAATATAAGACCCAGTCCGGTGAGCAACGCGAAGAGGTGACTTTCGTAGATTGTGAAGCTTGGGGCCGCACCGCTGAGGTGATGGCCCAGTATCTCGGACGCGGACGCCCAGTCTTCATCGAAGGTCGGCTCAAACTCGATCAATGGGAAGACAAGAACGGTGGCGGGAAGCGATCCAAGCTCTCCGTGGTTGTTGAGAACTTCCAGTTCATCAACTCCGGGCAGGGCGATGGCCAAAGTGGCGGCGGTGGTGGAGGGGGCGGATATGCCCGTTCAAACGCTGGCGGCGGCGGTGGCGGCGGAGCCAGCTATGGTGGTGACCAAAGCGGTGGCAGTCAGGGCGGTAATCAAGGTGGCGGAAACAGCGGCGGCGGGGGTGGAGGCGACTTCAACCACGACGATATCCCGTTCTAAAACCGCATACATCAGCTTTTTAAGGGCATTCCAGATCGGAATGCCCTTTTTATTCGGCTGTAATTCATTGAGCAGCAATGGATAAGAGTTCTCATGCCCGCCTACACTCTCCTCCCGATGAACCGTCAACACCTGGCATCGTCGGACCTTTGTTGGGGCACCGCATCGTGCGGCGCTCCTTAACTCCTTCGGGATCATCTCGATCTTGGATCAGGACAGCGAAAGGACCATATATATGGCACGCTCAGTAAAACTTCTCCTCACCGAAAATGTAGACAACCTCGGAATCGTCGGCGATGTCGTCAACGTTCGCCTTGGCTACGCCCGAAACTACCTCCTCCCGTTTAACTACGCAACCACCCCAAGCGATGAACTCATGGCTTCACTCGCTGAGAAGCGCGTGGTTGCCGAGAAGCAAGTCGCGGCTCGTCGTTCACAACGCGAAGAAATGATCGGCAAGCTCAACGGGCAACAACTCACACTCACCCGTGCATGCAACGACCAGGGTTTGCTCTACGGCTCAGTCACCCAGCAGGACATCGCATCGGCACTCAAAGAGGTCGGTTTCGCCGTTTCGCCTCGCGAAGTGCGACTCCCAACCACCATCAAGCGGATCGATGCGTTTGATATCCACATCAAGGTCGATTCAGACCTCGAAGCCGACATCAAGCTCTGGGTTGTCGCCGACCGTGAACTCGATTCCGATAAGACAGAAGAAATGGAGTTCGACAACGAAGGCGAGCTGATTGTCAAAGACAAGAAGCCAGCCAAGTCGGCCAAGCCAGAAGCAGAAACCGAAACCGCTGCTGCTGCCGAATAATCAATAACAAATACACACAAGACCGGCTCATATCGAGCCGGTTTTTTTATGGGTTCACAACACGATCTGCCCAATAAAAAACGCCCGAAACGGGCGTTGTGTGTATGCAAAGGTTAAACTCAGCGATTGGTATCGATCGGTGGATCGAACTCAGTGATCGCGATATCGCCAACGGCGTAGTGCGTGATCTTGATCCCCTCAGTGACGACGAAGAGCAGGACCAGCTTCTGATCGCTTCGGCTTCGGCTCATGCTTGGCATATCCTGAATGCCCGTCAGCGTTGACCCGCGTGTGTACCGTGCTTCAAAGACCTTGGAGTCGGTGTACTCATACCCGATCGCTTCATACTCATTGCCCTTGTCGTCAATGAGCATCAATGGCTGATCGGTCAGTGCATCGCGGGATGAGTCAGAGAATAAACCAAACAAGGTATCGGCACTGACATCGATTCGAATCATCGCCTGCCCTGTGCTTAGTGCGTACGAATCGACACGGAGTTTTTTATCCATGGGTGCGTTTTTACGTCCGACATCGGTTTTGACATTCCATGAGCCGTCGCCGTCAACAATGCGGTTTTTCTCATTGAGAGTCATCCCGCGTTTGGCGATCTGCGAGGACATCATCTGTCCAACCTTGAAGCTCTTTCTGATGAGCCTGACCTCATCCCTTGGGTTGTAAGTCTCCATGTTCGATTTGTCGAGCAAACGATTTAATGATTCGCCCTTGAGGATCGAGCCGGTTTGGACAACACGGTCGCGTGCCGATGGCGAGGCATATTCGATCGGATCAGGCAGCGTCTTGGGATTGACACGGATGTTTTTCACATACAACGCGATCGGGGTGTATCCTGTTGGTACGACATATTCGAACGCCATGAGCGAGCGAGATTTGCCGCCGACAGATGTGATGAATACATCGTTGGCATCGAAACGCCACCGCCCAAACTGATCCGCGTTGGATGATTCTGAGATCACCGCGATGGGGAAGGCGGACATGGTGTTGCCATCATTATCTTCGATGAGCAAGCGATACTGCCCGTTGGAGACCACGACCTGTCCACCTTTTTCGCCTCGTTCTTTGGCGCCGGGTTCAAAGTTGATGACATACCCAACGAGGTGCCCTTTGGAGACAACATTCGAGTTGATGTCGATGTACTTCTGGCTCTGGCTATCACGGGCATCCTTAAGCAAGTCCGCGATGGATTCGCTCCCATTGGGATCGCCCACGGTGTATCTTGATTGGACCTTGAAATCGTCCGGGTTGATCGCGTTTCTACCTTTGCCATCACCGGGCGAAACACGCGCGGAGAATCCGGCGATCTCGAGCTCTGGATACCATTTACCCAATGGTTGATTCGTGCTCATCGATCCCATCGAGAGCTGGCTATACATCGTGGCAACCACGGCGTCAACAGGGATCCAGAGCCGATCGTTTTTAACGAGCGCACCCGAACCAATCGCACGATCTGTCGAGTACCACAACGGCTGATACCCCATAAACTCAGTGCTGACACGCATCGACCCGATCCCAAGGACCGTGATCCCTGCACAGATGACCGCGGTGGCCAGGCCACAGATTCCGCCACCGGCGTAATCAACTACCTTTGAGTTCGTGATGTTGCCCGATACGAGTTTGTCTGTAAGCAACCGGAGGATTACGAGCGAGATCACGAATGGGACGACAAGCGACACACCAAAGGCGACTGATTCGACGAACGAGAGGAACCCGCGTTCGGGGCTCATATTGACCAAGATCAGTGCGAGTGGTTCCCACACGGCAAAGGCGATGGCACCAGCAGCGATCACGCACAGCAGGTGGATCATCGAGCTAAACATGCCTCGGATCATCCATGCATAGGTGATGCTTAGTACAAACACAATAATGATGATGTTCATGATCATGAGATTCGTTCTCCAGCGTTGCCCTGTTCATCGTGATGATGAATCAGGTTGGATATTCATCGAGTAGTTCGTCTGGTCGTTGTCGGGTCGTTCGTCAGCAATCAATCGTGTCTAGCTTTTGGCCGGTGCGGGTTTCTTGGCAGGTGAGGATGTCGGCGAAGAGGATTTCGAGCTCTTCTTGGGCGGTGCCGTGATCCGTGAGACCTCCTCGATACTCGTCAACCCTTCAACCGCCTTACGCAGAGCAGTCTGTTGCACAGTGGGCAACGAACGCTTGCGCATGGTGGTCTTGAGCCCGTTCCAGTTCTCGGCCGCGATCATCTTGCGTTCATCGTCTTCGATCGGGAATACGCCAAAGCAACCGGTCTGCCCGACATACCCAACACCATTACATACGGGACAAACCTCTGGCTTGTTGCGGATAAGTACCTGTCCACCCTTTTTATTGAGCTGTTTGACCTTATCGACGGGCAAACCGAGCTTTTTGAGCATTTCTGGGGTGGGTTGGTATCCCACTTTACAGTTGCCGCAGAGCACACGGATGAGTTTTTCGCCCACCACACCCCGAAGCCCCTTGGCGGCGAGCTTTGGATCGCCAACCGCACGGACATAGAGCTGGATCGCCGTGATCGCGCTCTCGGCCTTGACCGAAAGATAAACCCGCGAGCGATCGAGATCGGAAGCCGCAATGTTCTTGCCAGTGCTCGCGTCAGGGAGATCGCAGATTGCGACAATGTCTGGGTCTCGCCGAAGCGTCGAGCGAATGAGCGTGGCAAAGTCTGGACCATCGCTCGTTGGATCGAAGTGGATCTGCTTGATGCCTTCGAGCGCGTCTTCGATGTCGGTTTCGATGGTCTGGATATTACAGGTGTACGCATCGTGAAGACGCAAGAGGGAGTACATTGTGGTGGTGCGTCCGTTGTCGCTTGGAGCAGCCAAGAGCACAACACCAGTGTTTTCATTGGACCATTCTTTGAGCTGGTCGAGTTGTTTGTCGAGCATTCCCAGCTCTGCAGGATCCCGACGGACTGCGTCTTCTGGGTTGAAGACCATCGAGAGCACCATGCCGTTCTTTGAACCGCTCGAAATGAGTTTGAGCGCCAATCCAGAGATGCTCTCGCTTGTGATCGAAACCTCGCCCGAGAGCTTGCGTCTGCGATCTTCAACACTGAGCCCCGCGCACTTCTTCCAGAAATCAATAATCTGTACCGCATCCGCTTTGGCGAGCGGCTCGCTCGGTTGGCGGACACCATCGACGAGCATCGAAGCGGCGTATGTGTTCTCGTTGGCGGGGTGCAGATCGATCTGCGATGCGTGGGCGGTGACGCCCTTGATCACGATTTCCTCCGCGGCCACGCGAACGGCATACGAAGTCGATTCCTTCTCCGGCGGAATGACCTTCATCTTGTTGGCACCCACGACGGTGAGCTCCGAGGTGCCCAGTTTTTTCGCTTCGCGTTTGTCATCACGCTTCTTGGACATGTCCGAGAAATCAAGCTTGAGTTTGTTGGCCTCAGATATCCGCTCGTCCTTGTTGGCGATCGTCACAAATATAACGATGTCGATGGCAAAGATCGCAATGAGCCCGAAGAACCCGGCGGCCAACCCCGCGATGCCACCGAGTGGGAGCATGACCAAGAAGGCAATCGCGCCGAGCCCGAAGATCATATGGATCGCGTTCCACTTCTCTTGACCCAAGAAGAACCGCTTGGCATGCTTATCGAGGATCGTTGAAATCATCCACGCCCAACCCAAGAACGGGGCAAGGAGTAACAATGGTTTCCACCATGAAACGAGCGAGTAAGTCTCGGCGGCTCCGAGTGTGAGCAGCTGCCCCGGGCTCGATGCCCCGAGCGTAAGTGAACCAATCGGATCCGCGAATGAAATGAGCATGGAATCGAGCACCGTCGTATCCTCTCCAAAGTCGTTTTTATGTGCCGACGACGCATAGGTCGTTTTCAAGCACAGGCAAGGCATTACGAAACATGCCAAGCCGAATCATCGTCACCATTGTAGAGGCTCTTGCACCCCAACACCATCAATATACCCAATCAACCAGTTCGGATCATGAACGGGTAGATTGGCGAGCGAACCCCGTTAGTTGAACTTCTTGAGCTTCATCTGCAGCTCATCCACATTGGGCGATGCCTCGAGCGCGGTCCGCATGTGGATGTACTCATCCTCAACGAGTTTCACGAGCGAATCGTTAAAATCGATCATCCCGATGGTCTGGGCTTCGATCGAGTTGAGCACCTCACGCAGATCGCCTTCACGCTCATCGAGGATGTACTTCTTGACCACGCCGTTGTTGATCAGGATTTCGAGTGCCGGGATGCGGAAGATATTTTCGTGGAGTGTTGGGAGCAGCTTCTGGTACACAAATGCACGCATCTGGAATGCCAAGATCTTGCGAACCTGATCGACTTCTTCTTGTGGGAACAAGCCATAGATTCGTGAGAAGGTCTGGGTGGTTGATGAGGCATGGATCGTACCGAAGACCAAGTGACCCGTTTCAGCAGCATGCAGAGCCGCTTCAAAGGTTTCCTGGTCACGCATTTCACCGATCAACACCACATCCGGATTCTCACGAACCAACGCACGCAATCCGGTTTTAAAGTCCAGGCAATCGAGCCCGATCTCGCGTTGGTTGATGGTTGATTTTTTATCTTCGAAGATGTATTCGATCGGATCTTCGAGCGTCAAGATGTGCACACTCTTGCGTGCGTTGATGTAGTCGATCATCGATGCGATGGTGGTGGACTTGCCCGAACCGGTCACGCCGCAGAGCAGCACAATGCCTTGAGGCTGCATCGCCACATCAGACATGATCTCCGGGAGGTACAACCCTTCGAAGGGGAGAATCTCTGAAGTAATGTTTCTCGCGGCGACCGAGATGGTGCCTCGGGCTTGGAAGAGATTGACGCGGAACCGATGCTTGGCGTCATAGTTGTACGCGAAGTCGACCGAGCCAAACTTGTGCAGGTCTTTCATTTGCTCTTCGGTCAGAATCTCTTTAGCGATTTTGAAGAACTCTTCTGCGGAGACCGGGTCGACATCCATCGATTTGAGCACGCCTCGCATGCGGATCTTTGGTTTCTGATTCGACTTCATGATCAGGTCGGATGCACCGAACTTGATAGTCGCTTTAAGGAAGTCGCCCCAGCGTGTGGCGTGTGGATCTTTTTTGGCGACTGCCGGATCAAGATCGCAGTGGCCAGCCGAAGCGGAGGAAGAAGGAGAATCGGTCACACTCATTATTGAAAAGTCCTTGTCTGTATGAACGGTCGGTCTGACCGGTCTATCAAATCGCGGCACAAGAGTTTGTATATGCACGCTCGATGGGTCGTCTATTCTATACGCCCAGAACCGGGTCTCTGCGCTCAATCTTGGATTTGTCTTTGTCGTCGGTTGGCATCGAACAATGCCTCATTTGCGGATGAACATCCTATGAGCCTCGCCCAGTCGAAAGACGGGGTTGGCTGTGTTTTCTGTTCGATTCATGCACCCCTCCGGTTCCACCCAACGCCATCCATTTCCGGGATTTGTATGTGAATTCTGCAAATCAAAGTGGGGATTCGATGGGTGCACGAAATTAAAAAAGCGGGCCCGCTGTGGGCCCGCTTGGGGGAGTCATATTTGCCAGCTATGCAGGCCAGCTATGCAGGCCAGCTATGCAGGCCAGCTATGCAGGCCAGCTATGCTGACCAGCCATGTACGCCGATTTACTTCGATCCGACCGTTTCGGGTTCTTGATCGACGGTGCCCAAGAACTTCGCTTCGAGCTCGACGCGGATTTTTTCCATCGCCTTGTTCTGGATCTGACGGACGCGTTCTTTGGTGACGCCGATGATCTGCCCGACCTGTTCGAGGGTCATGGGTTTCTCCATGCCTCCGGTTTCGAGCCCAAAGCGGTGCTCGAGCACAGTGCGTTCGACATCAGTCAGCTCGGCACGGTTGGCAACAACGATCTCACGCACTTCTGATGCGGTGTCCTTCTCGAAGTCGGCCCGCTTGGTTTCGAGATAGTTGGACTTCTCGAGTTTGGGATCGAAATCGGTCGGGAATCGCTGACGGTACTTGCTCAGCTTCATGCCCTGACGGGAGAACGCTTTGAGGATCGCACGGCAGGCATAGGTCGAGAACTTAAACCCACGGCCGGCATCGAACTTGTCAACCGCACGCAAGAGCGCCATGTTGCCTTCGGATACGAGATCAGCAAAGTCAACCTCGCTCATGCGGGTGCGTTTGGCCATCGCCAAGACGAGCGCGAGGTTGGTCTCGGCGATCTGCTCGCGGATGCGCTCAGATTTGCGGTACCAGTGCAAAAGCTGGTCGGCCTGCTCTGGGGTTGGCTTCTTCTCTGGGCGGGCCCAGGCTTCCATCTGAAGCTTGTACACGCGGTAGCGAGAATAGTTGAACTGGTGGAACAACACGCGTTCCTCAGCACCAGTAAGGATCACTTGCTGCGACGACTTGACCGTACGGGTACGGGTAATCGAAGAGATGTCATCCATCACCGGGTGGTACCAGGTGGTGTCGGGCAATGCGATATCAGGAGCATCTTCATAGATACTCTGCTCGGCGTCTTCTTCGTAGAACACTTCCGAGTCGATGAAATCTTGTTCTTTGACGAGGATTTGGGTGAGCAAACGCTCGTCCTCGTGCGAAAGTTGACGCGCGGTTTTGCCCGCGCGGGTAGATGTACGAGACACCCCCACGCGATGCCTTCGTCGCATCTGCTCTAGTGGGCTGGGGCTGTTGCTTGTAGCTTGCATCATGCTGTCTCCAACCGCCACGATCCTGCAGCGGCCTTAATGTGTTTCCCAACGCTCCGATTTCACCTTCTGGTCGTTCCACTTGATCCAACAAGCAGCGTTCCAGTCGGTTTCCGCCGAGGCGTGAATGATCAATCATGAATGCCTCGAAAAAAGACATCCAACCGTCGACAACTTGCTTTCGATCCAATCTGACTATTTTTCTTTTTACAAGAAAGCCATTTGAACCAATCGAGTTGTCTTTTCGACCCTTTCATCTGATCCATTTCTGGTCAGATTTGGGGTCAATCCCATTTCCTACATGTGATTACCACGCACATCCGGTGTGCATGGGTACGACGGCTGCTTGAGATGGCCGATTCTGAGTTGGCCAGGCGTTGATTGGATGTTTGATGATTCGAATCAAGAGAATCGAGTCATCAAGGGGCATCACAACGCGTTCTGGTCCATGTATGGGCCTCAAGCGGTTTGGCAGGGGGTTTCCCCTCCAAAGGTACTCCTAAAAAATACCTAAAAATATGAGTGCCTTTCTGGGGATGAACTTCTTTCAGATTCACCAACACTCGCTCTTAGGAGATACGAGAGAAGATGATAAAAAGTTTCGTTTCAAACCCGTGAAATGCACAAATTCTTCGATTGTCAGCCGAAAACTTGCGTTGCCGACTAGACGATTTGTCTGATCCGTAGGGGGTTTTGTCCAGATTTGACGAAATGTCGTCAAATCCAAAGGATTTTCCCTCCACAATCACACAGATCGCCGCGACACTTCCGTGGTCAGATTCAGATCAGGTCAGTTCTTGAACAAAGAATCAACCGAGTCTGATGCGGTCGTCGTCCTTGGCGACCGCGTTGGATGAGAGGCAATTGCTGACGGTTGACGCCCGATAAAATCGGGCCTAGTGTCGTCCGCCGGGCAATCTTTGGCTTGACTTCGTCGCGCCGTCGATTTGCCTTTATCCGGGCCGCCAGTATACACAATTCACACGCAAGTGGCAACAAGCGACTTGCAATTCAGACATGAACCTGACAATTTTGTTCAAAAATGGGGCTTTGTGTCTACTTCCGGCGGCTTCATTCACATCTCATCCACAATTCTGAATACAAGCACACCCCGGAACAGGGTATAGCAGATTCAGAGTCATCACGAAAGCGAGTCCAAATTATGGCATTCGAACTCCCCGATCTTCCGTACGCATACGACGCCCTCGAGCCTCACTTTGACGCACGGACTATGGAAATCCACCATACCAAGCACCACGCCGGGTACATCGCCAAGGCCAACGCGGCTCTCGCGGGCACCGAGTGGGAAGGCAAATGCTTCGGCGAGATCCTCGGACGCATCAAAATGGTTCCCGAAGACATCCGCACCGCAGTCCAGAACAATGTCGGTGGATACGCAAACCATCTCCTCTTCTGGACCATCCTCGCCCCGGCGGGCAAGGGCGGCGGCGGCGAGCCCACCCACGGAGAC
>CAJXXI010000008.1 GCA_913062615.1 uncultured bacterium
GACGGGCTCACCCCGCCACAGAAGCAGGCAGTGCTCCATACCGAAGGCCCGCTGTTGATCCTCGCAGCCGCCGGCTCGGGCAAGACCCGCGTCATCACACGCCGCATCGCCCAGATCATCAAGCAGGGAACGCCCCCCTGGAGCATTCTCGCGCTCACCTTCACCAACAAAGCCGCCGGCGAAATGCGAGAACGCGTCACCGTCCAAATCTGTGGCCCCCAACCCCCCGAGCAACGCGGGCCCGACGGCGAGATCATCAAACGCCGGCTCGATCCGCGCATGCGTGGGCTCACCATCACCACCTTCCATAGCCTGTGCGCCAGGCTCCTTCGTAGATACGCCGAGCGGGCGAATATTCCGGGGCTCAAACCCGACTACACGATCTATGACAGCTCCGACCAGATGGCATCGATGAAACGTGTGCTCAAGGACATGGGTTTGCAGGCGACGAACTGGCCGCCAAGAACAGTGCTCTCTGCGATCTCCAACGCCAAGAACGAGCTCCAAGACGCCAAAGCCTACGAAGCGAACGCATTTGATTACTACTCCAAGCAGATCGCCAAGATCTACAACAAGTACGAAGCCAAGCTCAAGCAAGCCGGCGCGATCGACTTTGATGATCTGTTGTTGTACACAGTGAAGATTCTCGAAACCAACCCGGACATCTGCAACGAGCTCTCCTCACGCTGGAAATACCTGCTCATTGACGAATATCAGGACACGAACTCGGTGCAGTTCAGGCTCACCTCGCTGCTCACCACCGCCCCAGCGCCGCTGCCGGGCATGGAGCACGAAAAGCACTCGCCCAACATCTGCGTCGTTGGCGACCCAGACCAAGCGATCTATGGCTGGCGTGGCGCGGATATCTCCAACATCCTCGACTTCGAAGACCACTACCCGGGCGCGAAAACTATCCTGCTCGGCGAGAACTTCCGCTCCACCGAGTACATCCTCGCCGCGGCTGACACGCTGATCAAAAAGAACGACAAACGACGCGACAAACCCTTGTTTACAAGCACCCAAGGCGGCGAGCCCATCACCGTCCTGCGTGTCAACGATGAACGCCACGAAGGGGACCTTGTCACCGACTACTTCCAACGCCTCCACGACGACGAAAAAATCGAGTGGAAGGACATGGCCGTTTTCTATCGCACCAACGCGCTCTCACGCATCATCGAGGACTCGATGCGGACCGCTGGCATCCCCTACAAAATCGCACGGGGCACCGCGTTCTTCGATCGTGAAGAGATCAAGACCGCGCTGTCGTATCTTCGGATCGTTGCCAACCAAGCCGATGGCGTCTCACTCTTACGCGTCGTCAACAAGCCCGCACGGGGCATTGGCAAGACCACACTCGATGTCATCCAGAACGCCGCCATCCGCGCGAACATCACGCTCTTCGAAGGGCTCTCACGCTCGAAGGAACTCGGGCTCTCACCTCGAGCGGTCACCTCGGTCGACAAGTTCATCACCACCATCAACGACTGGACCGGCGGCGGCTCATTCATGGGGTCATCCGTCGCGAGCACACTCCACGAACTCGTCGAAAGCGTCGCCACCGAATCAGGGCTCGAAAAACACTATAAAAAGCAGGCCAAAGCCAGCGGCTCAGAATCTGACGAAGAACGACTCGACAACCTGAGCGAGCTCATTACCTCCGCCAGAGACTTCGAACGCGAATACGACCCCGCCGACGATCCGGCAGCCTTCACCGATCCAGAATCCGCAACCGCAGGCGAGATCGGCAAGGTCCCCGAACTGCTCGCGATGCTCCGCGCCTACCTCGAATCCGTCGCCCTTGTCGCCGACGCCGACGCGGTGGATACCACATCAGGCAGCGTCACACTGATGACCTTGCATGCTTCGAAGGGATTGGAGTTCCCCGCCGTCGCGATGATTGCGCTCGAAGAAGGAACGCTGCCGCACTCGCGGGCGAACGAATCGCAGGCCGAGCTCGAAGAAGAACGCCGACTTGCGTTCGTGGGCATCACGCGCGCGATGAAATACCTGCAAATCACCAGCGCCAACCGACGCACCGTCCGCGGCATGACCGAGCGCACCATCCCCTCACGCTTCCTCGGCGAGATCGGGTCACTGGGCATCGTCCAGTCCGACTTCACCGACGCAGACTTCGGCGGCGGCGAATATGATGACGCATTCGAGTCGGGGCACGGATCTGGGCACGGATCGGGTCGCTCATCGAGCAGCGCGTACCGCAAGGGATCGTTCTCGCAGTTCAGCCCAGCAAACGGGCCCGGATCGTCCCAGCACAAGGCCGATCTAGAGCGGATCGATCGTGCCCGCGATCAACGCCTGGCCAATGTGGTTCCACGCAAGACCCTTTCGCACAAGAGTGCGCCTCCGAGACCGAGTATCGGTGGTACCAATGTCTCGCCGGTGTCCAGCAAAGGGCAAGACGCGACGGCAGCCTTCCCGCAGGGCTCGATCGTCCGCCATCCACAGTTCGGCGAGGGCACCGTGATGAAGACGACAAGCGGGTCGAACGCGAGGGTGATCATCGAGTTTAAATCTGTTGGGCGAAAGACTTTGGTGCTTGAATATGCTCGGCTTAAACGGGTGCGATGAGCATTCGGGTTTTTCTCGGTTTCGACCCATATACGGACCTAGAATCACCACAAGATTGTCCGCCAGAGCTAGAGCCGAGTGTCAGATAGTCCGATCATTCTATTGGGATGCCATCAGGATGATTTGACAGCGAGCTTCAATGGCTCTATCTTGCCGATTCGGGTATTCAATCGAAACAGATTGGGTAGCTCGTGCGAATAGATAGACAGATGCAGACACAGAACTACGGAAACCAGTGCGTGAGCGACAAACACGACCATAACTCGAAACCAGAGAACGATATACAGCTCTCCGATGACACCGTGAGCGGTGCTCCGCTTTCATCGGACGATACCGCGCCGTTTGGTGCTGAATCGGTGAATCCCGATCCGATTTCGGTCGCGGATGCTGAGAAGTCGATCATGGAAGCCACCAAAGAGGGTACCAATCTGGATACCCTCATCGGTCGGCTCGTCGTTGATCAAGGATTGGCGACCCCCGAAGAGGTCAAGCATTGCCTGACCCTTTCTCGCAATGAACCAGTCGAAGAGGGCGGCAAGGTTGAGGAACTCTCCAACTCGCTCGCCCAGTTGCTCGTCGATCGTGAATATGTCACCAAACGCCAGATCGCCCGATTGCGTGAAGCCATCGAAGCTGAACGATCGGGCTCGTCCATCTCCGGGTACCGAATCGTCGGCAAGCTCGGCGCCGGCGCTATGGCAACGGTCTACAAGGCCAAGCAGGTCTCGCTCGATCGCATGGTCGCGATTAAAAAGCTGCCCAAGAAGTTCTCACAGAACCCACAGTTCATCGAACGGTTCTTCGCTGAGGGGCGCGCAGCTGCATCGCTCAACCATCCCAATATCGTGCAGGCGTTCGATGTGGGCAACGAAGGGGACATGTACTTCTTCGTGATGGAATATGTCGAGGGACGATCCGTCCACGAGGACATCGTCAAGCACAAGCGGTTTAAGGAAGATGATGCGATTGATGTTGGTATCCAGGTTGCAGAAGCGTTGGAGCACGCCCATGAGCGGGGTTTGATCCATCGCGATGTCAAGCCCAAGAACATCATGATTACCAAAGAGGGCGTCGTGAAGCTCGCGGATATGGGTTTAGCCCGTGCGATGTCCGATGTTGAAGCTGCCGAGGCCGAGGCAGGGCGTGCGTTTGGTACGCCTTACTACATCTCACCAGAACAAATCCGAGGCGAAAAGGACATTGGTCCCCCCGCCGACATCTACTCGCTGGGCGTCACGCTCTATCACATGGTTACGGGCAATGTGCCATTTGAAGGCAAGAATCCCTCATCGGTGATGCACAAGCATCTCAAGAGCGATTTGATCCCCCCTGATCATGTCAATCCCAAGCTTGGTGCGGGTATCTCTGAAGTCATCGAGATGATGATGGCCAAGAAGGTCAAAGATCGATACCAGAACTGTTCAGATCTGCTGATTGATCTCCGTGCGATCAAGAAGAGCGAATCGCCGCCTTTGGCGCATAAGGATGTGTTTCACAGCGATGACCTCGCCGATATCGCAGCAGAGGTTCAGGCCTCAATTAGCGAGATTCCAGAGAATACCGCAGGCGGTGTGGGTGGGTTCATGGAACATGTGTTCTGGCCTCCGTTTCTGATTGTGGTGGGGTTGCTGCTGATTAGCGTGTTGATCAATGTGCTGTCATGACCGAAGCAAACCAGTTCACCGATCACTTGAGCTATTGCTTGACCTATTGCCTCCATATTCCCCCTCTTGGCTTGCTTTATGTTGATTTTGATGGTTCAATAGAGCCTCTGGTCATCATTTGTCGGTGATCGAACGCTTGTCGTACGCCAAGAGATTTGGCAAGGAGTCCTAATATCGCCCGCAGACGATTTATCAAAAACCAAGGGCCCGCCCAGCGGACCCGAGTCAATCACATGATCCGTATTTCGCCGGTCCGCTTGGTGGACCAGAACGGCGAGCAGCTTGGGCTTGTTGACACGCCCGAAGCGATGCGGATGGCACAGGCAATCGGCTTGGACCTCGTCGAGGTCGTCGCCAACTCACGCCCGCCGATCTGCAAGATCATGGACTATGGCAAGCACAAGTACGACCTTTCGAAAAAAGAAGCCAAGGCACGCCAGCACGGCGGCGAGCTCAAAGAAATCCGTCTCGGTCGATCACTCAAGATCGATCCGCATGATGTACAGATCCGTGTCGACCAGGCCCGCCGATTTTTGATGGCCGGTCACAAGGTGCAAATCGTCCAGCGGTTCCGTGGACGCGAGATCATGCACAAGCAGATGGGCGAAGAGCGCATGTTCCAGATCTGCCAAGATCTGTCCGATGTCGCCAAGATCGATATGGCGCCCAAGGGTGTTGGGCGTGCGATCTCTGTGTTGCTCTCGCCGGACAAGGACAAGGTCAAGTCGATCAAATCGCGGATGATCCAAGAGGACAAAGAGAAAGAAAAACTCGAACTCGCTAGGCTCGAAGCCGAGATCGCTGCGCAGAATGAGGCAGATGATTTGGCAGATGCTAAAGAGGATGCTCAAGAAGAGAAGATCGAGAAAAAGAAGCACAAAGGTCCCAAGGACAACCGTGCCTCGAACCCGGTCGATGATGAGATCGCCGATCTGCTCGGTTGAGTCTCAGCTGTATTGAGGATAGTTTTTGATTAGAAAAGGGGAGGATGAGCCGTGTTCATCTTTGGATTGATTATTGGTGCTGCAATCAACGGCTTTATCGTCGGATTGATCGTGATGCTTGCGGGCAAAGTCGTGGTCAAAGAGGCGCCCGAGTTTGGTGATGCATTCAAGGCATGTTTTTTGCTGCCCTTGTGGGCGCTGGGGTCCAGTTTGCGTTGGGGCTCGCGCTCCCGGCGGAGGACATTTGGGTTGGGCTTGGGCTCGGTCTTCTCGCGAGCTACATTGTGTATGTGATTATGTTCCAGATGATCATCGGATACACGATGGGGCAGGCGGCGGGGGTCGCTGCGGTCGCGACACTTTTCTTGTGGGGCACGGTGTTCGGGATTAGTCTCCTCGTTGGGATGCTCTTGACTGTTGCTTGATTAAGTTTGTATAGTTACTCCAAACCGAGGCGATTTGCCTCGGTTTTTTTATGCCCACTCCTCCTTTCATGATATGAGTTTCAGGTAGAATCATGTGGTTCATTCTGTGATTGTTCCGTGTGGGAGTTTGGGAGATTCTACAAGATCATGGTGATGCTGTTTTCCATCGTTGTTGTCTCGCTCCTCACCGCATTGGTGATGGCTCCACTCACCATGTTTGTTGGGCGAGTGGTTCTCAATGAGAAGCCAAGATTCGAGCAAGCTTTCGCGGTGTGTTTTTATGCGTCGGGCTCCGTCTGGTTTGTCTATAGCATCGTTGCTTTGTACACCGAGGAGCAAATGCCTGTGGTTTCTGTGCTCTGTGGGTTTGTTGCCGGGCATATTGCATATGCAGTTGCGCTGATCAAGATTCTTGCATGCCCACCAAAGCGAGCGAGTTTGGTGGGAGCAGCTTTGGTCATCCTGACCTATCTCGTTTCATTCGTAGGATTGCTCGGGGTAGCGATTGTGTTTGATCTTTACGATCGGCTCTTGTCGTAGTTCGTAGGCGAGGGAAATGCTCGAATCTGTGCTAGTATCTCGCCATGTCTGAACTCAACAGCCCCCAGGCAACCATCCAAATCGACGGCGAGCACGAAACCCAGACCGGGTGGCTCTATACCATGACGATCACATGGGCTGAGGGTTCAACAAGCGATCACGAACTAACCTTGGCTTGGGTCGATCATGAGCATTTGGTTGGTGGGGCGATCTCGCCGAGCGTGATTGCCAAATTGGCAGCACGATTAGCTGTCGAGCACTACAAACAATCAGGCATGCCCGCCCGGTGCGATGTCGCCAATCTTCGTAGACGGATTTCAGGCTTTGACCAGCTAATTAAGGCAGGGAATTGACCCCGTATATCAAGTGTCCTCGTTCTGAGGCTCTGAGCGGGCATTTATTTCCGGATTTGTTTCAGAAATAGCACTTGAAACAGATCGCGTTTCCAGTATACTCGGTGCATGGCTCAGCAAGATGCATCACAATTGAAAGGGACTGATCGGTTTGAATCCGAGACGATCCAAGCGATCAGTGCTGCCCGGGATAGTTACTCACGGATCATCGAGCAGAAATGTCCAGGTTCCAAAGCGGTCTCGGCGGTATCGAATGCCTTTGGGATTCATCGCAAGCTGGCGTGGCAGTTGATCAAGGTTGCGTATGCGGATGATCCGTTTGTAGCTGCCAAGCACATGCCTTCGTCGAAGAGCATCGCGGTGTGGATTCAGGCAGCCGAGTCCTGCGGGATTGATGGCGATCTTGTCGAGTCGATCCGGTTCGCGGATAATCAGTTCCAATCGCTGATCAGTCGGCATGCCTCGAGCAAATCGGAGTTTGACATTCTGATTGAGTCATCTGGTTCGACGAATGATGTCCAGACCGATGAGCGTTGGCGTCAGCAAGCTTTCGAGGGGAATAGTTATATCTGGGGTGCGCATTGCAAGGTGTTGATGGCGATGTGTGTGATGATGCCTTCGGATGATCGCGAGGACTATTTCCACATAGCCCAGATCCGTGGGATGATGGGTTTTCGTCAGACGCGTGCCGATGTGCGTTGGGTGATCAATCAATCGGTCGCGGTCGATGATGATGTCGTGCATGAGGAGGCGATGCAGCGTGTCGCGATAGATCCCATTGCGGCCAAAGCGTGCAATGGCGTCCCGGTGCTCCCTGAGTACTGCTCGAATCCGATGCCGGCGTTGATGCGATCAACGACCCATGACGGGATGATGCAGGACGAGTTTTTGTCCTCGGCGATTGGTCTGCAGGGTGAACGAACATTGGTAACCGGCGAGATGCTCCGCAATATCGCGCCGACCTATGCTCGCCCCAACGACAAGGTTGCCCACTTCGGGACGAGCGTGCGTGTCCCGGCGGAGATGTTGCACTTTGATGTATTTGTCAAAGCGGGTTTGTTTGGCGAAGTGAACCGCGAGCTTCGTGTGTTTTCTGATATCGCTTCTTCGATCGCGTTTATGGATTCCGATGCGCTCAGTGTGAGCGAGTCGGTGACGAAGCTCGGTCGCGGGGTGGGCTTTGCCCAGGCTCCGGATCTGCCGGGGTATCACGATCTTGTCGGATCGGTCTTTGATCGGTTGTCGGTCGACCCGAGTGAATATGAGTTGTACCGCATCCGGATGGCGTATCCGCCGATGCCGACAACGGTGATGATTAAACACGATTTGCTTCCACAGGACGGGAAGCCAACCTGAGCAGGATTGCTCTCAAGTATTACCAAGTGGCGATTGAAGCTACAAACTTTTAGATTAGGAGAATAGAGATGAAGAAGACAATTACTAGTGCCGGTATCGTTGCTCTGATGAGCGCTTCTGCGTTTGCTGATGTTTCAGTAAGCAACTACGATGACTTGAGCGAAGATTTCTACGGCGAATCATTCCACTACAACGGCGTGACCTACTCCGATGTCAACAATGTTGACGGCGTATTCCCAGGCGGCGACACATTCGACGCTGGTGGAGGTGTGGAGGGTCTTGGAACAGAGATCATTGTTGAGAACGCAACACTTCTCTATAACGATTTTCCAGCGTGGGGCTCAGCCAACAACGCGTTGACCTTCGGAACTTCGTTCGTCGTTGGTGACAACCTCTCGATCGGTGCACTCTCAACAGTCACCATGACGCTCGATTCCGTTTCGGACTTCGCATCCGTCGAGATGGCATTCTTTGAGAACGGCCCTTGGGGCGGGATCGTGTACCACCTTGACGCGATGATGGGCGGCATGGTTGTCGGCACCGATTCGTTCACCATCTCGGATCTGGGCGGACGCGACAATGTCGCATTCAGCACGCTCTCCGTCGATGGCGTTGAGTTTGATTCGCTCCGTCTCTACGGAACATTTGGCTCAGACAACTCGGGTGGCCGGGCGCTGCTCGACAACCTGACTATCAACTCCGTTCCTGCACCAAGTTCAATGGCATTGCTCTTGGGTGCTGGCGGCTTGATGAGCCGACGCAGACGATAAACCCTGAGTTGAAAATCGGTGTTGGATTTTCATGCCCCGCTCTGGTTTGATCACCAGAGCGGGGTTTTTAAGTTTCGGATTAACTATCGCGTGAAGCGAGCAGGGCATTGAGTGCTGCTTTGAGATTTTCGTGGAGTTGATTGTCCATCCCGTTGGCATCAGCAATGCGAGCAGCACCAAAGTCGTATGCTTCGAATGGACCCTGCATCCGTTTGGTCGGGTCTTCAGCGTCGAACCGAGGCACACAGTGCCCATGGAGCTCGGGCACTTGGTTGCAGAGCACAAGGTAGTTGATCCGATCTGAACCCGTCACCTGCATGATGGCGTCGCCGAGGAGGACCAGATCGGCGAAGAACTGTGCTCGATCGGCATGGTTGAGGTCGTTGGGAGAGGGGACGACTGCTTTGGGGAGAAGCATGCAGCACCCATTGATCGCATCTGGCTGATACTTGCCGAGGATTGCATATCCGGAGGGCATCTCTGCGATGAGTTCAGGGTCGTTTCCTGCTGCAATGCGGGCGACACGGTTTGAGATTGGTCCTGGGCTCGATGTATTCATGCCCGAGTTTATGCGATCACAGTGCTGTTAGAAGCCATTTTTTACCAGATTGGACAAGGTGATTGACAGGGTGGGCTGCTCGTGTAAACTATTTGTATCCCGATGCCGGGTGGGACCTGCTTTGTTTTTTAAAGTAGATGGAAGAGTGAGGGACGTTTTTCTATCTCCTTTGTTCGAGAGACCCAGCCAAGGCCGTTCTTAAAAGAGCGGCCTTGGTTGTATTTTGTGCTCTGATCGATTGGTGCGGGTGGATTATTCCCAGTCGAAGAGTTCGTCCGCAATCAGGCTTTGAAAATTGGCGATGCGTTCGAGTGAAGCATTGATTCTTGATTTGCGAATTTTACCTCGATACCAAAGTTTGATGGTGGAGTCGCCTGTGCTCCAGTCAATATTTGGTTTGGAGAGCAGGAATGCCTGGAGCCCTGGACTTAAAAGCATGATGGCGAATTCTTCATCTTTGCTGGTGACTTTGAAAGCGTTGTTGAATGAATCATCGTCGAGCATGATACCGGAGTGTTTTCCTTTTCCGATGCCGCGACGGAAGAGCCATTTGGCAAGGCCTCGGCGTGCTTGGATTCGGACTCTTGGCCAGTTTGGTGCGGGGAGTACGAAGAAACATTCGACCACTGCGGGGATCATGGTTGAGCCTGCGTAGACCATTTGTGTTCGTTCATAGATATGCACAGGGACCTCTTTGGGAGGCTCGCCGATGTGCTTGGTCATGACGAGTTTGTCGGGCATTGGCTTAGAGCATTTCCTTGAGATACTGCCCGGTGTAGCTTGCTTTGACCTTGGCAACATCTTCGGGTGTGCCTGATGCGAGGAGGGTGCCGCCGTTGTCGCCGCCTTCTGGTCCTAGGTCGATGACCCAGTCGGCGCACTTGATCACATCGAGGTTGTGCTCGATGACGATGAGGGTGTTGCCGGCGTCGGCGAGCCTATTGAGCACGGTGATGAGTTTGTTGATGTCTTCGAAGTGGAGCCCCGTGGTGGGTTCGTCGAGGATGTAGAGGGTGTGTTCGGAGCTTGGCGTGCCGTCGTGTCGGGTGCCTTTGCCGAGTTCGGTGGCGAGTTTGACGCGCTGTGCCTCGCCGCCGGATAGGGTGGTGGAAGGTTGACCGAGGGTGATATATCCCAAGCCCACATCGCGTAAACAGGTTGTGAAGCGGAGGATCTTTGGATGGTTCTCGAAGAAATCGCATGCGTCTTCGACGGTCATTGCGAGGACATCGGCGATGTTCTTGGAGCGGTAGCGGACTTCGAGTGTTTCGCGGTTGTAGCGTTTGGATTTGCAGACTTCACACTCGACGAATACATCGGGGAGGAAGTGCATCTCGATTTTCTTCATGCCTTGGCCGGCGCAGGCTTCGCATCGTCCGCCGCCTTTGTTGGAGGCGACATTGAACGAGAACCGCCCGGGTTTGTACCCTCGAATTTTGGATTCTTTGGTGGCGGTGAAGACTTTGCGGATGTCGTCGAAGATGCCGGTGTAGGTCGCGGGGTTCGAGCGTGGGGTTCTGCCGATGGGGGATTGATCGACCTCTATGATGCGGTCGATGTGTTGTAAACCGGTGATGCGTGAGTGGGCACCGGGCTTGGGTTTACTGCCCATGACATGTTGTTTGACGGCTCGTAATAGGATCTGGTTGACGAGCGTGGATTTGCCCGAGCCCGAGACCCCGGTGACGGCGAGCATGCCTCCGATAGGGAAGGGTACATCGATGTTCTTGAGGTTGTTGTGCTTGGCGCCCTTGACAACCATCGCCTTTTTCATGTTGAGTTTTCGGCGGGCTTTGGGGACTTCGATTTTTCGCCGTCCGGAAAGGTAATCACCGGTGAGTGAATCCTTGGCAGCGATGATGTCGTCGACCGAACCTTGGGCGACGACGGTGCCGCCGTGGACACCCGGTCCCGGGCCGATATCAATTACATGGTCTGCGGCGCGGATGGTGTCTTCATCGTGTTCGACGACGAGGACGGTGTTGCCGATGTCGGTGAGGTGGCGGAGTGTGCGGATGAGCCTTGCGTTGTCGCGTTGGTGGAGCCCGATGGTTGGTTCGTCGAGGACATAGCATGCACCCACGAGCCCCGAGCCGACCTGGGTTGCGAGCCGGATGCGTTGGGCTTCGCCGCCACTGAGTGTCGCGGTTCGGCGATCGAGCGAGAGGTAGTCGAGCCCGACGGATTCGAGGAACTTGAGCCGATTGATGATCTCGCGGAGGATGGCTTCGGCGATGTGGGCGTGCTCTTTGGAGAGCTTTAAGGCTTCAATATAAGCGATTGCGTCGGTGATGTTGAGCCGAGCGAGTTCGGAGATGTTCAGGCTGGTGCCGTCGTTGTGGGGGCGTCCGATGATGGTCGGCGAGCCGGCTTTGTCCATGTCGGCTTTGTGCGCTGAGTCGATTGTGACATGGAGCGCGGAGATTTTGAGGCGGTCGCCGCAGCATTTTGGACAGATGATTTCCTGTTGGTATTGGTGGAGGTGATCTTTGACCCAGTTTGATTCGGTTTTGTGGAACCAGTTGTGGAGCATTGGGTAGACGCCGTCCCATTGCTTGCGGTACTTTGTTTTGCCGACCAAGTGATCGTTGGCGTACTCGGTGCCGTGCATGAGCAGGTTGTAGAGGTCTTCGGACATTGCCGAAAGGTGCATGGATTGCGGGATATCGAATGCTCGACAGAACTTGCGGAGCATGCGTGGATAGATCATCGCGCCCGGGCCGTTCTTCTTCCAAGGCTGGATCGCGTTGTTGAGGATCGCGACATCTTTGTTTGGGACAACAAACTCTTCACTAAACTCAAGGATAACCCCGAGCCCGTGGCAGTCTGGGCAGGCGCCGAAGGGCGAGTTAAAGGAGAACAAGCGGGGGGAGAGTTCGCTCAGTGAGATTTCAGGATGGTCTGGATCGGCGAAGTGCTCAGAGAAGGCGTGATCGGTCCAGACTTCTTTGTCTTTCGGATCGTTGATTGCGATGATGACCGAGCCTTCGGCGAGTCGGAGTGCAGCCTCGATGGATTCAACCAGGCGTTGGCGGGCGTCGTCTTTGATCACAACGCGATCGACGACAGCATCGATCGAATGCTTCTTGTGGCGGTGGAGTTTGAGGGGGTTTTCGTTATCTTCTTTGAGCGCGTCGCGGAGATCGGTGATCTCGCCATTGATGCGGGCACGCATCCAGCCCTGTTTGAAGAATGCTTCGAGTGTGTCCTTGTGGAAGCCTTTTTTGGCGCGGACGACCGGGGCGAGGACCATCAGTCGGGTGCCATCGCCGAAGGCCATGACATGGTCAACGATCTGGGTTGCGGAGGAGGATTCGATCGGGCGACCCGAGCGGGCGGTGACGGTGCCGTCTTTCTTTTTCTTGGTCGGTGCCCATGAACGCGGTGTGCCGCACCGGGCGTAGAGCAGGCGGAGGTAGTCGTAGATTTCGGTGGTTGTTGCGACGGTCGAGCGTGGGTTGTGCGATGCGGATCGTTGTTCGATGGCGATGGTGGGAGGGATGCCTTCGATTTCTTCGATGTCGGGTTTTTTGAGCTGGTCGAGGAACTGGCGGGCGTACGCGGAGAGCGACTCCATGTATTTGCGTTGTCCCTCGGCGAAGATAGTGTCGAAGGCGAGCGAAGATTTTCCTGAGCCGGACAATCCGGTGATGATGACGAGTTGATCGCGCGGGATGTCGATGTCGAGTGACTTGAGGTTGTGCTCCTTGGCGCCTCGGATGCGGATGCACTTGCCTTGGTTGATTGGTACGATCGCCTTGGGCTTTTTCACAACCTTTTTCTTGGTGGTGACTTTGGCTTTCTTTTTGACGATCTTCTTCTTTGATGTCTTGCTAGAACTATTTTTAGATGGTTGGGCCTGTGGACTCAAGGCGTGGTTTCCATTTCGGTCGGTGTCGGTAGTTGTGCATCAGGAGATTGCTGGCTTTGGGTGGCGAGGTGCTTCATGAAGTAGATCATGCCCAAGAGTGTGAAACCGATGATGACACCAGTGAGATAGGATCCGAGCTTCCTACGGAACTGTGCCGGCGTTGAGTATTCGTTGTTGGAGTTGGGGAGTTGGTCGGTTTGCATGGGTGATGGTAGGGTCGTGGTATGCGTGATGAGGTAGGTATGGTCAGCGTTTTTTCTTTGCTCGTCCTTTGCGTGTGCCTGCCGACCCGGCGCGTCCTCGTTTGGGCTTGATGGCTTTGGCGAGTTCGGAGCGTTTGATGAGGATCGGGTAGTCGTCGTCGATTTCGCCCTCGGCTGCGATCAGGTCCTTGACATGGCTCAGCTGGTCGCGGAGCGTGGCGGCGGCTTCGAACTCCATCTGCTGGGCGGCCTCGATCATGTCGGCTTCGAGGATCTTGACGAGATCGCGAGCGTCCAAGTTCGGATCGTTCTCGTCGTCGGTTGCAAACTTGGCGGCTTTGCGGGCTTCGAGGGTAGAGTTGATGCCTGAACGGATTTCTTTTTTGATGGTGGTGGGGGTAATGCCGTGCTCTAGGTTGTGGGCGATCTGTTTGACGCGCCGGCGTTGGGTCTCGTCCATCGCGGTGGCCATGGCCTTGGTGATTTTGTCGGCGTACAGGATGACCTTGGCGTCAACATTTCTCGCGGCTCGCCCCATCTGCTGGATGAGGCTCGTTGCGCTGCGTAGGAAACCTTCTTTGTCGGCATCGAGGATGGTGACGAGCGAGACTTCAGGGAGGTCCAAGCCTTCACGGAGCAGGTTCACGCCGACAAGGATATCGAACTCGCCGGCTCGCAGATCCGTGAGGATTTCGAGTCGCTCGAGTGTTTCGATATCGGAATGCAGATACCGAACACGCAAGCCTTGGTCGGAAAGGTAGGTGGTCAGGTCTTCGCACAGGCGTTTGGTGAGCGCGGTGACGAGCACGCGATCGCCAGCAGCCACGCGATCGTGACATTGCTCAAGCAGGTCGGGGATTTGCCCGGATGCGGGGCGGACCTCTACGATTGGGTCGAGAAGCCCGGTGGGGCGGATGACTTGTTCGACGATTTCGCCTTGGGTTTTTTCGAGTTCGTATGGGCCGGGCGTTGCACTCACATACATTACCTGAGGCACAATGGTCTCGAACTCTTCAAACCGCAATGGTCGGTTATCCATGCAGCTCGGCAATCGGAACCCGTGCTCGACGAGCACATCTTTGCGGGCTTTGTCGCCGTTGAACATGGCACGGACCTGTGGGAGTGTCACATGGGATTCGTCGATAATCAGCAGCCAGTCTTTGAGATTGGTGCGCGAAATTCCAAAGCGTTGGGCGTCGGCCTGGTGGTCTCGCCCGTCGTCGGATACATCAGAATCTTTGGTTGTGCTCGCACCCGGTGCGTAATCGAAGTAATCCATGAGTGTGAATGGTCGCTCGCCGGGTTGGCGGCCGTCCATGTAGCGGGAGTAGTTTTCGACGCCTGAGCAGTACCCGATCTCTTCGATCATTTCGAGATCGTATTTTGTGCGGGCGATCAGGCGTTGGGCTTCGAGGAGTTTGCCCTCGTGGCGGAGGTGGAGCACGCGCTCGTCGAGTTCGGTGCGGATGGAGGTGAGGATGTCGTCGAGCTTGTCCTCGGGCATGACATAATGGACGGCGGGGAAGAGGAAGTATTTGGTTTCTTGGGCGAGCAGCTCGCCGCTCGTTGGGTTGATGAGTTCGATGCGGTCGATCTCGTCGCCGAAGAGTTCGATGCGGACCGCGAACTTTTCGTAGGCGGGCCAGATCTCTATCGCGTC
This sequence comes from uncultured bacterium, assembly GCA_913062615.1. GTDB lineage: Bacteria > Planctomycetota > Phycisphaerae > Phycisphaerales > UBA1924 > UBA1924. The sequence continues at coordinate 14,932 of CAJXXI010000008.1, forward strand.
GCCTCGGGATCGGTACTGCCCGCGTTTGAACTCGATGTCTGAGCGTTCGTATTGCATGGCGCTCAGGGCGAGGAAGAGCTCTCGGCGGGGGAGGTGCATCCCGATGTTGAGTGTGTAGACCTTTTCGGAGTAGGCACTCGGTGAACCGAGCCCGAAGATGCACGAGACGGATGCGACGACGATGCAGTCTCGGCGTTGGATGAGGTTCGATGTGGTTGCGAGGCGGAGCTGGTCGAGATCATCGTTGCGGGCGGAGTCTTTTTCGATGTAGATATCGCGTCCGGGGATGTAGGCTTCGGGCTGGTAGTAGTCGTAGTAGGAGACGAAGTAGTTGACCGAGTTGTTGGGGAAGAAGGCGCGGAGTTCTTCGAAGAGCTGGGCGGCGAGCGTTTTGTTGTGCGAGAGGATCAGCGTAGGCTTGCCGGTCTGTGCGATGACATTGGCCATCGTGAAGGTTTTGCCCGTGCCGGTGGCGCCCAAGAGGCAGGTGGATTGTTGCCCTGCGTTGATGGCTTTGGTGAGGGCTTCGATCGCTTCAGGCTGATCGCCAGCGGGTGAAAAATCGCTCACAACCTCGAATGGTTTGTGTGTAGGTGAGGGCATGGGAGATTGTATGCTTGAGTTTTCAGATACCTATTTATGGTGCTTTAGGCGGAGAGCGGATGGTGCCGTCGTCTTTGAACGGGATTAAGTTCAAGTTTGCGACGAGCCATTCACGAAAGCGTGAGGTTGAGCGGTAGCGGTCGTCGCCGATCTTCTTGGACATGACGAGATGAAGAGCACCGGCGCGCTCGGCTTTCTTATTGATCGTTGCCATTTCTTTGAGGGCATCGAGCATGATGTCAACATCATTGAGTGCTTCTCGCGAGCGTTCTTTCCATTTTCGTACAGACTCAGCGTCTTGGGTGACGGTGTCTTTATTCCTGTTGTTGTCCCTGTTGTTATAGCCAAACCGGTCGTATGGATCGTTGCGGTTGATTAAGCGGATGTAGTCGGAGTACGTGCTTGGGTGGTGGGCTTTGTAGTCTTCGAAAGAGCTGTTGAACACATCTTGGGCGAATACCATTTTTTCTCGGAGTGATGTCCGATCTTTCGCCGACTTGATCATCGATCGGTTTCCAATGCCTGATACTTCGAACCAGTCTGTGAGATCAAGGGCCTCGCCGAGTTCCTTGATGTTGCCTGTGAACTCTTTGGCCATCCCCGCTTGGACCATCTGGGCGGCCCGGATGGTCAAGATGGTTCTGCGGGAGTCGATCTGCTGTGCTCCGGATCTGCCCGCTGGGCGGGTGTTGGTGATTTCACCTTCTTTGTTCATCCAGACTTCTGCGTCGAGCACGACCATCGCGCGGAATATCTCGGCGGGGTAGCCTTTGGATTCTGCGCGGGCGGAGATCTCTGCCGCCCAGATCGAGTTGAACTTGGCATCGACTTCTTTGGCGTTATTGGTCTTGTCATTTGTATACGCGACCGCTCCGCCGACGCGGGCGCCTGGGCGAACAAAGATATCGTCGGCTGCCGCGACATAGACGCTCGCAGCGGAGATCGCACCCTCTTCGACGAGTGCGTGGTAGACGAATGTTTCATCGTATTCTTTGAGCACCTTGAGGGTTTCGACCGCGTCGTAGACATAGCCGCCGGGGGAATCGATAACGAACACGACATGCTTGATCCGTTTTCGTGAAGCGAGTTGAAGTGTTTTTTTGAGCCCGTCCGCATTTGTTTCTTCGCCGATGATTCCCTTGATGGGGACGATGATGTAGTTGTTGAGCGATTCGGTTGAGGGGCGTGTCGTGCGTTTACGGGTTGTATCTTGCTTTGGACGATCAGTTGTGCGAGGAGTGGATGTTGTCCTTTGTGATTCGGAGTCGGCCTCGTCGTCTTGATCGTTGGCAACGGCTTGATGCTCGATTGATTTGACCTTGTACCGCGGGAAGGTCTTTGTCGTTTTAATATTGGCGATGGTGATCTCGATGGTCACCTGGGCGCGTGTTTCCTTGGTGATGACCCCTTCATAGACGGTGCCGTCTTTGAGCGTGAGGATGTCGGCCTGGGCAATGGTTGCGCAGGCACAAAGACAGACAAGGATCAGAGTTCGGAGAATTATGGACATCATGTGGGGAGTATAGTGGAATCTGGGCCGGTTGTAAATTCTTTTTATGGAATATGGAGCCGGGGCTATGGTTTGTGCGTAATTCATCATATAAAGCGGCGAAGAACAGGTTGGCGAATGAAGTCGGCCAAACAAGACAGGGACGCATAGAGGCGCATTACCGTGATCATCGCGACGGAGATTATTGGCCCGACGGTCAGATCTGCCAGTCAAGATGTATCGCCCTGATACTGGAGTACACCATGAAGACTCGTAAGAGCATGCTCGGCATCGTCGCAGCGTATATATCCGTATCTACTCTGCCTGTGAATGCTCAAAGCAGTGGCGATGACCAATACGAGGAACCGATCATTTTTTGTTGGCCTAAAGATAGCGGCGAGCTCACAGGATTCACCGGATCGAGAGTGATGGATCCGCAGAAGGCGCAGCAGTTTCGAGGGAGCACGACCTTCAACGCCGTCACTCTGCTCGACAACGGCCCATCCCAGTCACATGTTGATCTCGTCTTTGTTGGAGATGGATATACTGAAGATGAACTCGACAGGTTCCGCAATGAAGTGGACTTTGCAATTGAAAAACTTTTTAATGCTGAGCCGTTCAAGAGTTACAAGAGCTTGTTCAATATCCATCGGATCGATGTGGTGTCGAACGAATCCGGTGTCGACAATGATCCGACCTTCGGGATCGAAAAAGACACTGCTCTCGATATGGGATTCTGGTGCAACGGAATTCCGAGAGCGCTGTGCTCCGATACGCTTGTGACGCGTGCGATTGCAGAATCATACTTTGAAGCCGACCAAATCATCGCAATTGGCAACTCCTCAACCCGCGGGGGCGCGGCATCCACTGGGCAGAATGTCGCCCACGCATCAGGAACACTCAGCACAATGGCCGATGTGATGATCCACGAACTCGGGCATACACTCGGTCAGCTCGCAGACGAATACTCCACCGGCGGCCCAGCAGACTACCCCGGAATCGATCCACATCAAATCAATGTCACTATCCTTGAGCTCGATGATATGATGGATCAAGAAACAAAGTGGTCGAACTGGGTTGGCGAATCTTTCCCCGGATTTGACGGACTCGTTGGATCATGGGAAGGTGCACGGTATTCTCAGTTCGGGATTTATCGTCCATCGATCAACTCTCGTATGCGCAGCAGCTATCGCAACTTCAATATGCCTTCCGTAGAGAAGTTGGTCATGCAGTTTCATATACCATTCGATGGAATTGCTTCGCCGACCATATTTGAGTTTAACGAGTTCGAGGGTCATGACACCAATATCCCGGTGGTCTACAACCATCCAACATGGCAAGACCTGACGGTGGTGTGGAAGTTGGATCAGGAACCCATTGGTGACGGCGCAATGAATGAGTTTCGCGCTTGTGAGTATCAGCTCCAACCGGGTCGTCATTTGGTCACGATTGCAGCGGTTGACGAGACGCCCTGGGTGAGGGATCAGTGGCAGATTGAACAGCTTCTTACATTCCATCGTCATTGGTGGATCGATATCGAGACCTACCCCTCCGATGCCAATGCAGACGGGCAGATCAACTACTTTGATATCTCATTCTACATAAACGCGTTCACCAGCAGCGATCCGGCGGCCGATCTCGCTGAGCCAAAGGGCGTGTTTGATGTGCAGGATGTGCTGATGTTTGTCGATCGGTTCGCGGATTCGTGCGGCTCCTGAATACCCGTTCAATCGCTCCAATCAGAGCTGGTGCCCATTGACCCCCTTAGGATCGTGAGCACCATTTTTATTGAATATCATGCCTTGCATGTATTGATAGATGCCGACTGGTTTCAATCAATTTTGGTCATTGATTTTTCATCACGCATCGAGGCCAACGCCGCCCGCAGAGCGCCCGATGGTGGAGCTTCCTGAGAAGTTGGTTCTTCGAACATCTCTGGCTCTGCCTTTGGTTCAGGTTTGGCATCTTTGATCGCCTTGGCATCGATGTGCCCGTCTTCACCGACCTGATCGAACCGGACCTCGACGCGTTTGGAGACGCCTCGCTCTTGCATGGTGACGCCGAAGAGTTTGTCGGTGGCTTGCATGGTTCGTTTATTATGGGTGATGACGATGAAGCGGGATTGCTGGGCGAAGATGTTGAGGGTGGCACAGAACCGCCCGACATTGGCCTCGTCGAGTGCGGCATCGACTTCGTCGAGCACACAGAAACAACTCGGCTTGGATCGGAAGATTGCCAAGAGCATCGCGACGGCGGTCATGGTCTTCTCGCCACCAGAGAGCTGGTTGATCGAGCGAGGCTCTTTCCCTGGTGGCTTGGCGATGACTTCGATGCCCGATTCGAGCAGGTCGATTTCGTCGGTGACGACCTTCTGCCCGTCGATTTCTTTGACGAGTGGCATGAGCCGGACCTCGGCGCGTCCACCACCGAAGAGGCGTCTGAACATGCCGTTGCGTCCACCGAACTCTTGCTGGATGGATGCGAAGACCTCGCCGAAGTTTCTGCGTGAAGCAACATTGAGCTTCTCGATGAGCGTTGCGAGCTTGATGCGTGCTTCGTCGATGTCCTTGACCTGGGTGATGAGGTCCTCGTTGCGTTCGGAGAGGTTTGATTCTTCTTCGATCGAGTTGAGGTTGACATTGCCGAGCTTTTTAATCTCGGATTTGAGCACATTGACGCGGGCTTGGGTCGGGTCGATCTCGACGCGTTCGACGGTGATCGCATCGGGCTCGTCGTGCCCGTCGTTCATCATGTGGCGGTATTCTGGGTAGTCGAATACCAGATCCATGCCCAGGTCTTCGAGGGTGCGTTCTTCGATGTTTTCGCGTTTGACCTCTGTTTCGCGTCGGGCGAGTTCGATGGCGTGGAAATCGCGTTGGAAAGCCTCGGCCATATCGCGGACGGTGGCGAGACGCTCGTTGATCTCGCGGACACGCTCGGAGTTCTCGCGGACAAGGGCGAGCTTGGTTGCAGCGTCTTCTTCGTAGGTTTCGATCTGGGCGTGCGCCTCTTTTTCTTGCTCGATCGATTCCTTGGCGATGCGTTGGTGCTCGTCGAGGATGGCGGCGGTGCGTTCGATGTGGCGTTGGGCGAGGGCGGTCTGGCGTTCGGTCTCGTCGCGGTTGCTTTGGGTCGCGTTGTAGGTGCGTTGCTCGGAGCGGAGCTGTTCGTGGAGCGTTGACGCTTGGACGCGGGCGGTCGAGACCTTCTCGTTGGCTTCTTCGAGGGTTTTCTCAATGCTTGCGAGCTGGTCTTGTGCGCTTTGGGCGCGGGCTTGTTGTTCGGTGAGCAAGCCTTCGAGCTTGGTTGCACGATCGGTAAGATTGGTGCGTTCGGTGATGATCTCCTCGATGCGTGAGCTGATCGAAGATTGCTCGTCGTGGGTGCGCTCGATTTCGCGGGTGAGCCGATCGAGATCGGACTGATGGCGATCGAGGGTGTGCTGATCTTTGACCAGTTCCTGCTTGCCAGCACCCACGGCTGAGTGCAGCTCAGATCGCTGCTCGGCGAGCTTGGCCGCATCGGCATCGACAGACGCCAACTCATCTCGCTTGGACTCAAACTCGGCCAGGTGGGTGGTCAGTGAGGTCGAGAGCTCATCGAGTTCGGCGCGGCGAGCGAGCAGCCCGGCAGCCTGCGAATCATTGGCGGGTCCAGCACACACACGACCATCGGGCTCGATGACGGTGCCGGCTTTGGTGACGAATCGGGCTTGGACAGCACGCAATGGTCCAGCAGCGAGGAGCATCGCGGTATCAAGGTCGGCGACAAGCAGCGTGGTAGAGAGTACGCGATCGAGCAAGGCTTCGACGCGCGGGTCGTTGTTGCGAGAGTTGACCAGAGTGCGCAGACGCGTGATGCGCGGCCCGGCGATGGCGGTGAGCTGATTGAGGGTGAGATCGGACGGGATCAGCGAGCTGTCAAGCCCGGTGAGTGGCAAGAAGGTGACGCGCCCTGGAAGGGTGGCGAGTTCATCTGCAGTGGGCATCGCCGAGATGGATTCGACCACGACGGATTGGAGTGCGTCTTCAAGTGCGGATTCGATTTGGGAGGCGTGCTCGGCGGGCACTTCGATGAGTTCTGCCAAAGGCCCGATGATGCCTGTGAATCCTTCGTCGTTCTCTTTTCGATCGAGCACTTCACGCACCGCGTCGTCGAGACCAACGCGGGACTTGACCATCTCTTCGAGGGTTGAATGGCGGGTTTCGAGGCGCACGCGTTGTTCATCGAGGGTATCGACAAGCTCGGCGAGCTGTGAGCGGGCGTCGCCGATGCGTTCCTCGTGGGAGGTGATTGCATCGAGCTTGGATTCAAGCGACTCGATGCGTGTGTTGAGGGCATCAATGCGGATTGAAGCTTCGCCGATCTGGGTGCTGGCATTGTCGCGGCCCGAATCGAGTTCATCGCAGCGTGCGCCGAGTTTCGAGCCTTGTTCTTTGATCGATTCGAGCCTGCGGTCGTCGGATTGGACACGCGTGAGCAAGGTCGCGTGCTCGCGTTCGATCGAGGCGCAGGTCGCGCGGGATTCGTCGAGCGTTTGGCGGTGGGTGGTGGAGGTGCGGGCCGATTCGAGTTTGATCTCGTTGGCCTGGCTCAGCGTTGTCTCGGCGGCTTCAAGCTGGTTGGCAAGTGTCTCGACTGCCTGCTGGTGATTGATGAGCGACGCATCGAGGGCGACGAGTTTCTCGTTGGACTCTGTGAGTCGGGTGGTTTCGACCTCTACCGATCGGGCGGCCTCTTCGATGGCGCGGATGGTCATCTCGCCTCGCTGTTGGGCGGACTCGGCCTGGTGGCGGGCTTTGGTGAGCATCGCTTCGACCTCGCGCAGTGCGCGGGTGCGTTGGTGGTGGAGCTCGTTGGCCTCGTTGGATTCATCCTCGGCCTGGCGGAGCGATTCCTCTGTGCGGGCACGCTCGTCTTCTAATGAAGCGATCTGGGAGGTCAGCCCTTCGAGGCGACGCCGGATATCGTCGTAGAGTTCAAACGCCAATGCCATGCGCAGCGAGCGGTACTCGTCGTCGAGTTCTTGGAATCGACGAGCCTTGCTCGCTTGCCCTTTGACCAGGCGGAGTCGGCGTTCGGTCGAATCGAGCTGTTCGCGGGTGCGGACGAGGTTGGTCTCGGTCTTTTCGAGTTTGCGGGTCGCTTCGACTCGGCGCAGACGGTATTTTGCAATCCCCGCAGCCTCTTCAAAGATCACCCGGCGTTCCATCGGCGATGCAAGAAGCATCCGGTCGACCTTGCCCTGTTCGATAATCGAATACGCGTCGGCGCCGATGCCGGTATCGAGGAAGAGATCGCGGATGTCCTTCAATCGAGCGGTCTTGCCGTTGATGATGTACTTGGATTTGCCATCGCGGTAGAGCCTGCGCTCGACCGCGACGACATCGGCGTCGATCGGCAACGGGCGGCCGATGCGTGATCGCTGCGAGATAATGGCAGCCGCTTCAGATTCACCCTCTTCGGCTGCCCGATCAGCATCTTCTTGTGATGCATGAACCTGCTCGGCGGCTGACTCTTCTGGCTGCTCTGGCAGTTCTTGGGTTTCATCATCAGATTGATCGTCCGAAGATTCTGCCGAGACCTCTGCAGCCTCCTTGGCTGGTTCTTCAATAGCCTCTTCGACGTCTTCGATAATCGGATCTTCGACTGGTGCGACGGTTCCCGCTTGCTCAGAGAGTGAGGCGATGAGTTCTTTGGTGAGCTTTGGGTTCTCGAAGGTCAGGGTGACGGATGCCATCCCGGAAGGTTTGCGTCCGGCGGAACCCGCGAAGATGACATCGATCATCTCTTTGCCACGTAGTGATTTGGAGGAGCGTTCGCCCAGAACCCATTTGATCGCATCGACGACATTGGACTTGCCACACCCGTTTGGGCCGACAATCCCGGTGATGGGATCGGTGAAGTTGAAGGTTGTTTTGTCTGCGAAGGATTTGAACCCGTTGACCGTGAGCGAAGAGAGCTTGAGCCCTGCTGCCCGCGCTAGGACAGATTGCGTATCAGCGTCACTTGAGGCGTGGCTTTGATCGCTTACCTGATCGGTGGTCGGATTGATAGTATGTGTAATTGTTTGGGTCATAATCAGCGCAACCTCCGTGTCGGCTGGTCTTTATGAACGCCTGCGGTTGTGATGGATTGTATCCCATTGTGGCCGCAAAGCGATCTTTGAGCGTAAACCCGCCGAATCCTCCAGCGGGTGGTTGGACAGATGATATCAGATTTTACAGGCAAATGCGAGTGCAATGAGACGGAAATTACAAGTGATTCCAGTCATTTCTGTTTGCTTGCACACGGGATAGACTCTGAGATGGAACTGATATTCGAGCAAGCTGATGGTCCGTCAACGACACCCCGTTCAACCCCGATTGTTGGGCGGGTGTGTACAAGCCAGGGCGAGACCTTTGCGCATATGGTGGACGCGTGGGTCGGCAGAGACCCGGGCGAATGGTTCGATGCGTGCGACGCTGTCCAGCGGATCGTTGTGTGGTGTGGACGCGTGGGCGCGAGCGTAGATCCAGATGGGGACGATTCTGAAGCTCAGGCTGCTCGGTTGCTAGCGAGTTGGTCGCAAGCGGGGTGGGCACAGTTCGATGAGGATGTGGTGAAGCTCGATGAGTTCGTCAGCCGTGCCGGGCTTGAGCTTCTGATCCGTCCGAGTTGCTCAGGGATGCTCTCGGACGCGATATGTACCGCTGCGTGGGCAAGACGGAGCAGCGGGCTTGCGTGCAAGCTGATGCTTGATCCGATGGGGTGGATGGTTGGGTCGATGATGCGCGATGTGGGCGATCACCTTCAGCGGATCGCAGACCTGTGCGAAGAATGCGTCGAAACCAGCCAAAAAGTGGGTGCGGTGCTGATCCGCTCGCTCAAGACGGATGAATCGGGCGAGTTGGTCCAATGCTCGGTTGGTGAAGGGGAGATTGATCCCGAGTTGATCGCCGAGCGGTTCGGCGGGATGATCAGGTTGGGTCAGGAGCGAGGGATCCCTTTGATCGTGCTCGATCGAGGGGATTTGGAGCTGCTTGGTCTTTGATTGATCCAGTGAAGATACCTACCATCCTCCAATCGGACTGGGCCGATTTCACAGAGGACTCCAATGAGCACCAAAGCACTCGAGCATCCCACCTTTCAACGCGTCAAAGCAGCCTTCCCGTCTGCCAAGTTCCAGGCGGTTGAGTATCGCGATCAGGCAACGCTGATTGTTGAGCCCAATGACCTTCATGCCGTGATGGCATTCCTTCGCAACGACGAAGAATGCCAATACAACTTCTTGGCAGATGTCGCGGGGATCGATTACCTGGGGTATCCATCGAAGATGCCTGCCCGGTTCGCGGTGTCGTACAACCTGTGTGCGTATTCGCGTGATGATCGGTTCTTTGTCAAGGTCTACCTCGATCCATCGATCCCAACTGAAGGCATCGAGAACGATCCGGCACTGGTAGTTGATTCGGTCTATGACCTGTGGAGCAGCGCAGAATGGGCAGAACGAGAGGTCTTCGATATGTTCGGGATCCGGTTCAACAACCATCCAGACCTGCGGCGGATCCTCATGTGGGAAGACTACCCGGCCCATCCGCTCCGCAAGGATTATCCCCTGCGTGGACGAGGCGAACGCGAGTCGTACCGCGTGGTCGACCGAACAAGCTCGTAAACGACCCGAAAAACACATAATGAACGAGCATGCCCCTTGGTATCAGGGGGCATGTTTTTGCGCGATGCTCGTTGATGTTTGAGCAGATATTCGGGCAGAAAAAAATCCGTCTGTGTTTCTTGCGAAACACGCGACGGATTCTTTCTAACTCCCCCGGCTGGGCTCGAACCAGCGACCTAGCGGTTAACAGCCGCTCGCTCTACCAACTGAGCTACGGAGGAATAAATTGTGAGACTAAGATTAGCCTCTATCTCCCTTCGGTCAAGTCATCCGCCCACTTCGATTCGAGTTTGGGAATCGTTTTTGTTCTCTAACCCAATTTCTCCACAACCGATCTCCTCAAAGACCGTATAACCATCCATGCTCACACCTGCCCATCGGCTTCTATTCGTGGTCTCCATCGCGATGTTCACCTCCCTATTCGCGTCACCGGCCTTGGCAGGGGACCCATTCCGGATCGAATCCAAGCCCCCGACGCTTGGGTACATCACCAGCTCGATCGAGCCGGTCGAAGAGGACCTTCTCGATGTCCCGATGGTCTCCCAGCTCGCGACGGTGATGGGGACGGTTGCCCCGCGTTCGTTCTCGACCCTTCGCCGGGCGATCTCTCGTGATCCGGTTGATGCTCAGGCACTCGCTGATGCGCCTGTGATCGGGGTGCTGCACCTCGAACGCACGATCGAGAGCATCGATTATCACATCGCACTGCGGATTTATGAACTCTCGGACGACGACATTGCTTTGCAATCGGTCGATGATCCAACCCAGAGCTGGCGTATTTCTCGGCTTTCCTTCGATCGGCTAGGGATTCGTTGGGTTTCGTCGTCGGCGGATACACGCGAGCCTTTGAGCGGGCGGTTTATTCTGCCCAAGCCCTATGCCCAATCGAGTACCGTGCTCGATCTTCGCACGGTCCGTGCCCGGATCAAGCATTCGTATCCTCGGCTGACGCGTGCCTTGGACGAGGAGTTGTTCCGGGTTCGATTGCCTAAGAACTACAACCCCGACTTCCCGGCCGGGGTGCTCGTGTGGATATCGCCGATGCCTGATGGACGGATTCCGAGGATCTTTGAGCCCATCGCCGACAAGCTCGGGTTGATCGTTATCGGGGTTGACAACAACGGCAACAAGCGTGCGGTCACCGATCGGCTTCAGAATCATCTCGATTCGATCGAATCGGTCGCGGCCGCCTTCCGGATTGATCGCAAACGGATCTATCTGACGGGGATGTCTGGTGGTGGACGGTGCACCGGCATCTTGCAGCTTGGCTTTCCCGAACTCTTCGCAGGTGCGGTTCCGATTGTCGGGTTTGATACCTACCACAAGGCGCCCACCGGCGAGCCAAACCGGTTCTGGCCGGCCCGATTGGGCAAGCCCTCGGGCAAATGGATGAGACTCCTCAGAGACCGTCGCATTGCGGGGATCACTGGCACAACGGACTTTAACGAGCCTGAGATGTCGATCCGCCAGGGGCTTCTTGAGCGTGATGGGATCGAGATGAGGCTCGATGTCATCGAAGGGATGGCCCACACCATGCCCACGGCTGAGCAGTTCTCCGATGCCTTGGACTGGGTCGATGGGCCCCGCAGAACCACAATGGTTGAGGAGTTTAAAGAAGCCAAGGGCAAGCTGGCAATCTATCTCGATACCTTTGGCGACACAGCGCCAACAACACGGGCTGGGCGAAAGAGCTTGATCGAGATTATTACTCTTGCCCCGTGGACCGAGCCGGCGACCAACGCCTGCAGGCTCCTCGGGTACGAATAGCCCTTTCTTCGCATTGACCTCCTTGGCGAGTGGGGGTGTACGAAACATTCAGCGCTTGGTCTATGATTGTGCATGAACACATCCACAAGCACGCCCACACTCTCGAACCGTGTCTTGAACCTCAAGCCTTCGATCACTGTGTCGCTCAATAACCGGGCGAAAGCGCTCAAGGCGTCGGGGGTTGATATCCTCGGGTTCGCCGCGGGCGAGCCGGACTTTGATACGCCTCAACCGATCAAAGACGCAGCGATCAAAGCCATGCTCGATGGGCAGACCAAATATACCCCGACGCTTGGCGATATGGTCACCCGCGATTGCATCGCCAACAAGCTCGTCACCGAAAACAACATCCTCGGGCTCACCGGCGAGCATGTCGCGATCGGTGCTGGCGGCAAGCATGTGCTCTACTCCTCGATCCAGTGCCTCTTCGATTTTCCCGCCGATGGACAAGAGCCTTGGGAGATGCTCTTGCCAACGCCGGCGTGGGTTTCGTACCGCCCGATCTGTGAGCTCTCAGGCGGGGTTGTACGCGAGATCGACGCGGGTCCTGAGTCGGACTTCCGCATCACCGCCCAGCAGCTCAAGGATGCGATCACGCCTCGCTCACGATTGTTGATTCTCAACTCGCCGAGCAACCCGTGCGGCACCATGTATTCCGAATCTGATCTGCGTGAACTCGCAGCGGTCATCCATGAATCACGCGACATCGCGCCCAACCTGGTTGTGCTGAGCGATGAGATTTATGAGAAGATTGTGTATGGCGACACGCCTCACTTCTCGATTGGATCGATCCCAGAGATCGCTGATCGCGTCATCACACTCAACGGCATGTCCAAGGCGTACGCCATGACCGGCTGGCGGATCGGGTATGTCGCGATGCCGGGGGAGTTCGGCAAGCGGTTTATCAAAGCGATCGGGACGCTGCAGGGGCAGATGACAACCAATATCACGAGCTTTAACTACGCCGCCATCCGCGAAGCGATCACGAATCCAGAGGTCGCCCAAACTGTTGAGATGATGCGTAATGCCTTTGCATCAAGGGCCAAGCTGATCATGGATCGCATGAGCGAGATCCCAGGGGTCACCTGCCCAACACCCACCGGCGCGTTCTATGTCTTCCCCGATGTCTCCGCACTCTTCGGCAAGACCAGCGCAGCGGGAACCAAGATCGCCGACGCACCAAGCTTGTCCGAAGCCATGCTCGACGAAGCCCACATCGCCTTCGTCCCCGGCAACGACTTCGGCGGCATCTCAGGCAATCACCTGCGGATCAGCTTTGCATGTTCTGATGAGCAGATCAATGCGGGGATGGATCGGTTCGAGGGGTTTGTTGAGGGGTTGAAGTGAGCAATACGCCGCCGCCAAGTGCGAGCCTCACACCGAGAGAGATTCGATATCTCTGGCGATCATTGGTGACACTGTATGTGATGATTGCACTCTTGAATGGTGTTCTTTGTCGGGTGCATTTGGGATTGCATGTGCAAACAGGTACGAGTTCTCTTTTTCGAGATACCTACCAGAGCGGTAAATCTAAGGCATGGCCATCTACTACACCCGGATTTGCGCGATGGCCAAGGGTCGAGAAGATCGCGTATTTTTATGGCCCCGTTGACCTTGTTGAATCCGTCTATGCAGTCGCATGGGATTCTGATCGAACGAAATATGAGATGGATGCAGTTTTCGTCGGCAGGCCGTTTCCTACTTTCGAGATCAAAGAGACTCGCGTAACTCAAAGTGGGATCATCTTGCAAGCGAATCCTCCGGTCGGGAAACCTCCCCAAATCCGATGGAATCTATTGGGGATATTCGTCAATCCGATGGTTTATGCTGTCGGAGCTTGGGTGATCATTGGGTTGGTCCCAATCGAAATAGCCATTTTGGGTCGACGCGAACGCTATCGTAAATGGGCCAAAGAAGCACTCTGCCCCGTATGCGGCTACGACATCCAAGACCTGCCCATTTGCCCCGAATGCGGTACACCATCCCACAAAGAGAAGCCGACCGCCGGGTGCCCCGACTCGCTCTCTTGAGCGCAGTCGGGTCTTGAGATGTG
>CAJXXI010000009.1 GCA_913062615.1 uncultured bacterium
ACAAAGATGCACGAGGAGATGCGTCAGGGCACAAATATACAGAAAACATGAAAAAAATGAACATTCCCATGCCGACAAGCCATGCCGACAAGCCATGCCGACAAGTCATGCAGACGAACTCAAGAGCATGTCGAAAACGCGAGGGTCATCCGTGTGCGGAGGGTCTCGTTTGGGTTCAAAATGATTACCCCTGTGCTTGTCGAACCCTCAGCATGACGGTTGAACCCATCATTCACCATCGTCGTCGGCTCAACACACACGAACTCGTCGGCACTCCCGTCATCGAGCCTTGGCGTGTAGATCACAACATGATTCAGATTGTCGGTGCACCGCATGGTCATGCGGACATTGCTCGCAGCCCAATCGAAAACAGCAACGCCTCCGAATCCCGAAAAGACATCATCAAGCCCTGGATTGGCGATCGGATCGCCATTGGCGAGTGAGGTGCAGATCGCATCGGTTTCAGGCTCGCCGATGGGGATGCAGCCGTTGGTTGGGTATCGGCCAGCCACATCGAGTTTGACATGCAGATTGTCCGCGTCAGAAAACAGATGGCGGTGGATATACGGGTGATGCCCGCACCCGACCGGGATTGGGCGATCATCAAGATTCGTGAGCGATAGATCAATCTCGACACCCTGCGGGCGAATCTCGAATCGCACAACCGCGCCAAAATTGAATGGATAGTTGATCGTGTCTTTGCTCAACGGACGGGAATCAAAGACAAAGCGGGCGGTGATGGGGGATCGGTCGGCGATGGTCCAAGGGAGATCGCGGGCGAAGCCGTGGATGGCGGTGCTATCCGAAGCGTTGGGCCTTAATGTGTGGGTCTGTCCATTGAAGGCAAACCTGGCATCCTTGATCCGATTCGTCCATGGGAGCATCGCGAACGACCCCGCGTCGCTCGCCGAATCAGAATCCTTAGGCATCGTACGAAACACCGGCGTCCACCGCTGGTCATCATCGCGAATCATCAGCGACACCACCGACGCGCCGACCCGTGGATTGAGCGTGAGCCTGAGCCGATCGAGCTCAAGGATGATGTCGTCATGGCGATGGGGCATGAGCGATTTTAGACCCGGTTGGCGAGCCAAACTTATATCTTGAACACCCGCGGCTCGGTTGGGTGTGTGTAATCGGACGCTGGAACGATCGAGCCAGTCGGCGCAACCGGAATAAGTCATAGAGTACACGCGCAACCGGCGCAGATTCCGCGCAGTTCTTCAGAGAGTGGGTTGACAGGTCGATATATGATTTGTCTATTTATATAGTGACGATCTGAGTTCAGCTGGGCGGATGATGACGATCGGTTTGGGCCTAGTAGGCCGGTGAGGAGAAGTGCATGGACCCGAAGCACGAGCAAACAACCAACGAGGCGACTCCATCGCGCAAACGCGCCAAGAAGGTCGAACCCAATCCTCCAACGGAGATGAAGATCCACAAGGCCGAGGATGATGTGCTTGATGTGATCGAAGGCGTCGAATCGCAGCTCCTGGCGATGCGCCAAGCGCACGAGGCCCATCGCCAAGCGATGAAAGAACTCGCCAAGAAGAAGCGAGAATACGAAACCCAGTCAAACGAGCTCGATTCTCGTGAAACCGAACTGACCACCCGTGAGGTTGAACTCGCCGAGATGCGTCAAGACTTCGAGTCTCGTGAGATGAACCTCATCCAACGCGCCAGCGGGTTGGAACAACGCGAATCCAAGATCGCCACGCAGGCAGAACTTCTTGAACAGCAAGAAGGCGATCTCGATACCAAGGACAAGACACTCGAAACACGGATCCTCGAACTCGACTCCCAGCTCGCCGGGCTCTCACTGCGTAAGGCCGAGCTCAACGAAATCGAGAAACAGGTCAAAGAAAAACTCGCCATCGAGGATAAAGCAGCGGCAGATTTGGAAGTGGCGTCCGCAGAACTCGTCAACGCCAAGTCTCAGCTCGACAATATGGGATCCCAGATCACCACCGCCAACGATGAGCTAGAAGAAACACGATCGGCGCACAAGCTCGCGGTCGTCGAGTTGTCCGAGAGTAAAGAAGCCCACAAGCTCGCAGCTGGCGAACTCAAATCAACCGTATCGAAGCTGCGTGGTCGCGAGATCGAACTCTCCGAGCGTTCACACACACTCGAAGAACTCGCCGAGAAGGCCGGCGGGCTCGAGCACGATCTGAGCACCTCGCGTGAGGAGTACGGCTTGCAGCTGACCGAGACCGCCGAGCAGCTCGCCAGAGAGAAAAATGTGGCTCTCGGACTGCGTGCCCAGCTCGAAAAGCTCGAAACCGATCACGAGCAAGCAGCGACCGATTCATCAGGTCAGGTCGAAAAAATTGAGTTCAAACTCAAGCAGGCGACCGCCGAGCTTGAATCCATGCGTGAGGCCGCCCATGAGCTCGGCGAGCAGGGCCAGCAGAGCGAAGGACGCGTGAGCGAACTCGCCAGTGAACTCGAATCCTCGCGTTTGCAAGTCAACGAACTCACCGCGCAGGTCAACGAGATCGCATGCTGCGCAGACGAAGAACTCACCGCCGAGCGCAAGCGCGTTGGCGACCTTGAATCAGCCATCACCGAGCTCACCGAGCAGGTCAAAGAAGCGTCGTTGCACCAAGCATCGCTCAAAGAACAGCTCGATTCAAAGCCAGAGGCCGATCCCGAAGAGCTTGCCGCGATCCAAACTCAGCTCAATGCTGCCCATGAGGAAACGCTCAGCGCGGGCGTCAGGCTCGAAGAAACCGAGTCTTTGCTTACCAAGCTCAATGGGGATATTGCATCACGCGACGAGCTGCTCGCCGAGGGTGAATCGAAGATTCAAGAGTTGGCAGCCCAATCAACCGAGTTGTTCGAGACCATCGAAAAACTCGGCAATGAGCTCGAAGAAGCGCAGTCGTCGCCAAAGGTCGAGGTGGACGAGTGGAACAAGGATCGCCGAGTCCGACTCAAGAAGATGCGTCAGATTTTGACCGGCGACGCCGAGAAGATTCGTTTGGCGACCGAAGCGCTCCGCTCACGCTATGACCAGTGCGAGCAGGTGCTCACCAAACGCGCCGAACTGGCAGATGCCTACGAAGCAATCGCGTCGGCCCAGCGGAAATACCAAGGGCGTGAAGTACGCTCGGGCGTCCTCCTTGGATTGTTCGGAATCGCTGCGATTTCAGTCATGCTCGGCGTGACGAGCTGGTTCGTGTCCGACCGGATTGCGCCGGGCGTGTATGCGGCCAAGGTGACGATGGCGGCCGCCTCAGGTGATGTTCAACTCTCCGAAGCCGACATGGCCCAGTGGGAGGTCTACATCACCCAGCTCGCGTCTGATCCTCGTTTCCTTGAGGTCGCGGCAGATCGCATGAAACGCCGGGGCATCTCCGAGTTTGCGGTGCCGGGTGATCTCTCTGCAGAAATGAACAACTCGCTCGATGTTGTCTCGGCCATGCCGGGCACCATGGTGATGGAATACCGTGGCGAGGGCGCTGCTCGCACCCAACGCGTGCTCGATACCTTCTCGGTCGCGCTCGCCAGTGCAGCGAACAATGCGCGTGCTCGTCGCGCCGATAGCTCGTTGACCATCGTCGAATCCGCAGCGGCTGCAGATGCCGATCCGCTCGATACCCGTCGTCTCAAAATGGCAGGCATGATCTTTGGCGGAACGATGCTCCTGACAATGATCGTTGGAGGCGTGCTCTGGAAACGACTCAGCGCAGCCAAAGCCAAGTTCGAAGACGATTCTCGCGTCGAAGGGCTGCTCGATGAAGCACGGTGGGAAATGCCGAACTGATCCGAGCGAGATCCATACAGCTGCTCATACGAAAAAGCCGGTCCTCATGGGACCGGCTTTCTTATGAACTTGAATCACGCATGGGTTTAGCGTGTGGGTTTAGAGAGTGCCTTCGGAACTGATCAAGATCGGCGATGCGTTCTCGATATCTTGGACCATCGCAGGGTAGATCGCCAGGTTGCGTTCGGTCGCGAGGTTCACATCGACATCAAAGTCTTGGAACTTGCCGTTGGGCGAGAATGTCGCGATCTCGCGAACGATATTGCCTTCGCTGTCGAGCACGACCAGGCGGTAAGGCTCGTTGCTCTCAGATGCGAGGTTGTTGACGAACAGGCGAGCGGTATTCCAGTCTGGGTTGGTCCAGATGGCAGCGACGGCCGAGGTGTTGTTCTGAGAGGTCATCGCAACACGCTGGGTATTGGCATCAAAGATGGTCGCTTCGAGGTATTGAGCGCCGATGGTGTCATAGAGGCTCGCAACGAGCGCGTGGGATTGAGCTTGATTGAAGGTCTGCTGGATCTGGATGGTGACGACGCCCAGGGCGATCGCCGCGGCTGCCGAACCGATCGCTGCCAAACGCCAAATCCGATTGACCCGTGGGCTCGATGAGAGCTTGGGTTGCGAGGTTGCTCTTGCTGGAGCAGCGGTGTCTGCGCTGATTTTGGCGATGACCGAGCTATTGGCGACTTGTGCCATTGAGACTTGTGCGATGCGTGCTTCGTTTTCTTCTTCACGCATTGCAGCGCGGACCGCAGCCAAGACCATCGAGCGCAGCTCGGCTGTTGGCTCGGTATCAGGGAGCAAGTCCCCAAGGTCGGCCATCCGCCTTGCTTCTCTACGGACATCCTCTTGGACCGGTGCCGGTGCCACCGCAAACGCTGCTTCATAGGCTTCGCGCTCGGTGTCATCGAGGAGCCCCATCGAGTGGAGCATCGTAGATTCTATAAGTTCGTGGGTATTCATGACTGCACTTCCTCTCCGGTCCGTTCACGCAAACGAACCAGTGCCCTGCTGAGGGCCGATTTGATGGTACCCAAGGGGGTACCGAGTTCCTCACTGATTTGCCTGAGTGTCTGCCCACCCAAGTATGCACGCATCACTACCATCTTCTGTAGTTCAGGTAATGTTTCTACTCTTTTGATGAGCGCGTTGAAGTGCTCATCGTGTTCCATTTTTTTGCCCGCGTCTGATTCATTCCAGGCACCGATGCCCGAAGCGAGTGAATCGTCAAGCATCGCGGTTTTGATCCGTGAACGCTTACGCCGAAGTTTGTCGACCAAGTGACGACGAGTCAGCAGCATGACCCAGGTGACCAGAGCCGCCTTGCGTGGGTCGTACCGATCAGCAGTACGCCAGAGTCGAACAAATATTTCCTGCACCCCGTCCTCGGCTTCCGAACGAGTCGGCATCACCTGGTACGACATACGGAAAACCAATGACCCGAAACGGTCATAGAGTTCGCCGACAGCGGCTTCCTGATTGGTGGATACGCGTTGCATTAACTCGTAGTCAACCTTGTCTTGGCCCGTGAGATCACTCGCCCGCAGTGGCGGGGGAGAGGGGCGATCGGCGCCCTTCAAGGGTGATCCCGTCACGGGTTTTGTATGTTTATCGTTCTTATTCATTATCCACCGGGTTACGAGAGTCCCGGAGCCTGCGAAACCACCCCGCAGGCCACCTCCCTATACGAATACCAGATCGTACGGATGCTTGCAAGTGTTGTCTTCTACAAGGATTTATGGAATTGTCAGGCGAATACGGAGTATGTACGGTGTTGTTCCTCTGGTATTTCCTTTGGGACCGGCCAATTTCAGAAATATCAGGTTGCATATTTGAAGGAATTCCGATATCTTATTCATGCATTAGGTCGCTGCGACTCGTAGCAGTGGGGTATCGGTGGAGCTCGAAAGGGCTGCATCCAGCAAAAGTTAGGGTTCTCGTGTATCTAAAGACACATACATCCCGGCACTCTCTTCGCGCGCTCCGTGCGTTCACCATGATGGATCTGATGGTCTCGATGGCAATCATCAGCATTCTCATCGCGATCCTTCTACCAACAGTTGGCAAGGTACGAGAGTCAGCCCAAAAAGTAATCTGCGGCTCAAACATGCGTCAGATCGGCATGGGCGTGAGCATCTACACACAAGACAACAAAGAACGCCTGCCAGACAGCGTGTTCCTTCCGATCTCACGCTCCAATGCAGCGTCATTTGTCGAACTTCACCGGATGGACACCATTCGCCTTGCAGCTGAAGAGTTCCCAGGAATGTACGGCGATCTGTGGGACGGGCTCGGGCTGCTCTACGCCGATGAGTACATCACCGCATCGAACATATTTTATTGCCCAAGCCATCGCGGTAACTTCCTCTTTGAAGATGCGGCTGAGGATTGGAACCGACTCGACGGCACCTCCGAGATCACCGTCAACTACCTCTTCAGAGGTATGGGACCCGACGGACGGCGCGTGCTCTACAACATCGATCCGACCGCAGCATTGGTCACCGATACACTCCGCTCATACGAAGATCTCAACCATCAGGGTGGATTCAATATCCTCCAAGCGGGTTTGGCAATCACTTGGTTCGACGATGTGGGCGACCAAATCGCCCAAGACATCTTGCTTCGCTCGGGTGATGACGGGACCCAGTCCTCTGCAGTGATCACCACTTGGGACCTCCTCGATGGCTCGCCGGATGATGACTCAATCGAGCCATAATCAGCCTGTAACCCAGCATTCAGCGATGGAACAACTTGGTCGAAACCCAAGCCTGTTTCGGCACAACCGGTTAAAAAGAGTCTCTCATTTGCAGAGTTGTGCACAATTTTCGTGCTTGATTGTGCGCATCTGTTTTCGATGAAGACCCCGCCAAAGTCGATCGGTGGACAGCATGCCCCTCCGCTTTGGCGTATCCTCTGTGCATGTACACGCCAACTAACACGCTTCGGATTCATCGAATGCTCGCTCTGCTCATCTTTGCGATGATGTCCTCGCCGCTCTCCGCCCAGCTCACCCCCGATCGGTTGTACTTCGGGGTTGGACAACGCGTGGTCGTCCGGGTTGATGTTCCCGACGACTTCGTTGGCGAGCCAACAATCAAACTCCACGACCCACGCACACTCGAGGTGCTCCACTCGGCGGCCGCCGCCAAAGGCCGCGTCGATCTTACTGGTTTGTTCCCAACCATCTGGTCGGACAAATCACACAAGGTCATGCTCGCGCAGTTGTATCTCGATTCAACCGCGACGGGATCGCCCTTGGTGCTCCAGCCATTGGTGACACCCAACATCGCGGCGCGGGTGAATCCGGCAACGATGTTGGTTACCCAAGCCCCTGAAGGCGACGACTCGAGGGTTGTCTTCGAGGACGATCGGCTCTCGACCCGCTTCGCCAAAGGCGAGATCGCATCCGCACAGCGCGAAGAGGTCGTGTTCTCAGGATTACGCGTGTATATCGAACAAGAAGTTGTGATGAAAACCACCGCCGGCGACATCGTGTTCCGCATGCGACCCGACGCCGCACCCAACACCGCATACAACTTTATGCATCTGGCGCATAACGGGTTTTATACCGACATCATCTTCCACCGCGTGGTGGCGACGCTTGCTGATGGGCGAGCGTTTGTGATCCAGGTCGGTGATCCTTCAGGCACCGGCTCGGGCGGACCAGGATACATGATCGATCTCGAAAAAACGGATCTTCAGCATGACTTCGGTGTGCTCTCGATGGCCCGCTCGGCAGACCCAAACACCAACGGCTCGCAGGTCTTTGTGTGTCTCTCGCGCGAGGGAACCGAGTTCCTCGATGGTCGATACACCGCCTTCGCCCAAGCAGTCTCGGGCGCACAGGTCATCCGCACCATCGCGGCGGTGCCTGTCGATGCAGATGATCGCCCGCTCGATCCACCAATGATCATCGAGTCCTTTACCCGCGACGCACCAACACTCGCTGATCGCGAGATGCCGATCAGCGCCAAGCCCGAGCCTGAGACCGATTTCACAAAGGTCGAACCAGACCGGTAAATAGAGCCCGTGAGAACCCGGGTTTAGAAAACTGGGTTTAGAAAACTGGGTTTAGAACTTAAATGACACGGTGATCGACCCGAAGATTCCGGTGTCGATATCTTGTGAGGTGATGTCGTTGCCGTTGGTATCGAGGATTTCGAGCTCGCCCGAGAGCATCCCGCCCACGCGCCCAGAGATTTCGATCGTGTCGTTGGGCGCATATCGTGCATAGAAGGCAACGGGAATGCGCCGATGTGTCACCATGCCCTCGGGGGCAGCAGCGTGTGTGTCGTCGAGTCGAAAGGTTGTTGATGCGTATTGTCCGATGATGCCGTAGTTCAGATCGTCCGAGGCCTTGTAGTTGAGCCTGAGCCCGACGCCCTCGCTCTCGATGCTCCAGAACTTGTTTACGGTGTACTTCACTTGAGGCAACGGCACCACCAACACATCATCATCAAGCCGAGACCGCACAGTAATACCAAGCCCGACTTGGAGATTGTCACTGAGCTTGTGACGATACCCACCGAGGAAGATTCCATCGACGGTGTCGCCAAAGTCTGCGCCGTTCTCGCCGTTGGAGAGCACCCCGCCGCCGATGAACCAAGTGTGTCCCTCGTCGGTCTGATTGGCGTACATACCGATCAACGAGAGCGTCGTCACATCATCAAACTCGGCGCCGATGCTCGCGGCATCGCCAGCGGCAGAAGTGGCTGATGGAGTGATGTCGTAGTTGATCAGACCCGCATTAAAATCAACAGAGAACATGCCCGAATCGCCAACCTCGCGCGATGCATTGATCCCGGCTCTGAGCTCGGCGTAGGCGAACTCGCCGATGTCGGTATCGAAATCGGCGTCCGAAGCTAAGGTCGTGTGCAGGTTTGCTTCGAATACAAATCCTGAGTTTGATCCATTGGTCGCCTTGGTATCGACCACAATCTCTTGGACCTCGTCGGGATCAGTGATCGGTTCACTCCCCAACGCCAATCCACAGATGAGCAACGGGGCAAACAAGGCAATAGCAGCGGGGGAGTTCATCGAGAAGGCACCTTTCGTCGGATATTCGTTCACAGGAATCTTCGTGGATCATACCGCAATCTCAGGGGTTTGGGTGCGGTTTGGCCAGACTCTATCTCAGGCGAGATAGATGAAGATTTTCATCTTTGCTTGCTGCTCGCCAAAGCCCAATCTCAGGGCTAGACTTGCCCCCGATGTCATCTGGCATCGCCCACCCGTTTTTTCGGTGCTGGGGGACTAACTCAATTGGTAGAGTGCCAGCTTTGCAAGCTGGAAGTTAGGGGTTCAAGTCCCCTGTCCTCCACTTTGAACTAAAGAACGCCCGCGATTGCGGGCGTTTTCTTTTTTTGCCACTCTGGGGAATGCCCAGGGCAACTGCAACCAGCAAATGATTGCATTTCAATCATGCAACTCAGGTAGGCTTGAAAATGGGACACCGCATCGTCAGGCAAGACGGGGTAGGAGGGTACTCAAGCTCACTGCGGTACCCCCTGAACTCATCGATCGGGTCAAAGCCGGCCTGTTCGAGAGATGAGCTGATAAGCCGAGAATAGTCAGGGATCTTCGAGCACTGTGTGTTGGGTGCCGAGGGCAGATGTCCGAGCTTGAGCGATGGTTCTGGATCAAAGATCGGTGAGTTGTGCGATTTGCCGCTCCCCATCCCAGGTCGATCTTCCAAAAGACCGAACACCGTTTGTTCGAAGTCGCCGAACTGCTTGAGCGAGGAGTGGATGTACACGTCGAACACGACCGCTTCAACCGGTGTGGTGAGCCTGAGCTCATAGCGACCGAATGTGTTCTCCTTGGACCAATGCATCGGGAATGCGCTGTGATAAATTTCTCCAGAAACACAGGTCAGCGCTCCCGGATTACCAACTGGCCCAGGAGCAATCTCGTCACAGAGTACGCCTTTAGAATCCGTGAACTGGTGAATCTCTGGAATCGGGTCTGAGCAGAACTCGGGGATCATCGGCAGCGCATCGCGCCCAGATTCCTGCGCATAAAGGGCTTCACGACGAAAACTCGAGTTGAGCTCCCCTTTCGTTTCGGAAATCCAAAGTCGACGGATGATCCAGGGCACATCGCTACGCAGACGAGCGAAATCGTAGAATCCACTGAGTTGAAGCACATCAATCCGATCAGGATCTGTTGGTGATGGGCGCAGGATCATCGTGAGAAACTGGACCTTGGCGCGCACACCCCAAATGACGGATCCCGAGCGGTAAAAGGCACGCCGCTCGTCGATATTGATTTTTTCGCTCAGTCCCCCCGCAGCCAGCATTGCTTCAAAGGACCGGCGGTCACCCGCAATCTCTCTAACAAAGACTAAAAACGCCTGATTCGCCTCGCGCACAGCAGTGATCTGATCTTCATGCACGCCATTGGCTTTGGCGGCTTTGAGGACAATCTCCACACCGCCTGGCCCCGGGATATGTTTGACCGCCTTGAGAAGATCATGCGTGTCAGAAAACCGCGAGACCTTCCACGCCAGAGTCTTATCAAGCCCCAAAGCCCGTCCAACTGTCGTTGGGCGAGCTCCAGCGAGCCCCGCATTCAATAAAAGGTCAGAAAACGCAGCCTGAGCATGGCGCACACATACAACTGCATCGTGAGAGAACTTGGATTGAGACCCGGTTTCTGATTCCATCGCTCAATTATACATGATTCAGAGAACAAATCATGAACCGCCAGAGATTTCTCTAAAAAATCTTTGGAAAATTCTCTAGAGAAGATTGACACGCACACAAACTCATGGTAACTTCGGTTTGTCGACATCATGCAGAATGTTCGACAGGGACCGCAACAAAGCTGGATCAAGACCACTTCGGTTGAGACCAACAAAGTCAAACAGGAGAAGAAGAGATGAAAAATGCGTTAAAACTCGCACTATTGGTATCAGCGACCGGAATTGCTCAGGCAGAAGTCATGACGCAAACCTCAGATTATTTCTGGGATGTCCAAGAGGCAAATGCACCAGCGCCGCTCAGTTTTCAAGCATTCGACACAATGGGGGGCACACGCGAACTCACCGGTATCTCAGTAAGCGTTGATGCTTTTTATTCACTAGAGATGATCGCAGAGAACCGTGAAGACTACGCCATCACAACAAGCGACTGGTTCGTCGAAGCAGCGATCTTTAATAATTTATCTTTCAATGGATACACAGTCTTTGGGCTCGGAAGCACCGGCTATGGACCGTTGAGTGCTGATCTGGCCATAGCAGATGGGATCGAACAATCGGGAAATGATGCAGTGCATTGGTCATTCAAAGATTCGATCTCCGGACAACGAGACTTGATGCCCTTTGCATTTGACGCATTCATCGGTTCCGGCGAGATGGAAGCAGATATCTACCCATTCCTCTCACTGGGAATTTCGCCGCCAGAGCCATTCTTTGACCTGTGGATCACCAATCACTTCCACTCAGGAACAGTCGAGCTTACTTACCAGTACAACACAGTCCCGGCCCCAACGGGGACCGCATTGCTCCTCGGAGCAGGATTTGTTGGACTTCGCCGAAGACGGTAAGAAAAACACTCCACTTATAAGTCGAACTGCAGGGCACACTCAAGACCACGGGTGTGCCCTCGGTAATTGATGCCTCACAGATCAGAAAAACCAATGGCCACCAGAATAACGGACTCAATGGGTGTTTTTCGTGATCGAGTGATAGTCTCGCCCGATGTTTCGGTCTTTAATCCGCCATGAGTACAGCAGTTGAGAATCAAACAAACTACGAAGTAATCGCCTTTTACAAATTTGTAAAGATTGACGATTGCGAGACTTGGGCACCCGTCCTCAAGCGACACATGCTTGATCTCGATATCATGGGCACGATCCTGCTCGCCAACGAAGGCATCAACGGCACCATCGGCGGGCTCCCCGAATCCATAGAGCAAATCCTCACCATCATCCGCGATCACGATGGGCTCGATGACCTGCCCTGCAAATCAAGCTACGCGCCAGGACATGTCTTCAACCGCGCCAAGGTCAAGGTCAAGCCTTCGTTGATCAATATCGGTTCTGATGTCGATCCAAACATTGTCGTCGGGCAGTATGTTAAACCTAAAGACTGGAACGCCCTGATCTCCGATCCAGATGTTGTGCTCATCGATACCCGCAATGACTACGAGTTTCATGCGGGCACATTCGAGGGCGCCGTCGATCCAGAGATCACCCGATTCCGCGAGCTCCCCGAGTTCGTCAACAAAAACTACGATCCCAAGGTCCACAAAAAAGTCGCCATGTTCTGCACCGGAGGCATCCGGTGCGAAAAATCAACCGCGTGGATGCTCGAACAAGGTTTCGAAGAAGTTTTCCACCTCGAAGGCGGCATTCTCAGGTACCTCGAAGAAGTCCCACACAGCGAGAGCATGTGGAAGGGCGATTGTTATGTCTTTGACGAGCGCGTCGGGGTTAATCATGATCTCGCACCGTCAGACGCGGCCAAGTTCTGCCCAGGATGCGGGCATGCACTGACGACCAAACTCAGATGCGCACCAGGCTTTATCGCGGGCAAGCAGTGCTCGTTCTGTCCTGGTGTTGGCAGCAAAGCCGACGCAGATCACGCAGCCTGCTGATCGCCGCTATTGCGTTGGATCACCACAAGCTGATACTCATCTGATTGCTTGGCGAGATAGATCGATTCGTCGAGATGCTCGAACACGCCTTCGGTTGTGAACGGGCACCCCCGGTCCACCAGCACTCCAGCCAACGCCCCGCCCATGCTCACGCGTCCTTCGATGCCGGCGATAGGGTACGAATCAACAAACTGCTGAATCCGATCGAGTTGTCTTTGGGAACCGGCGATATCGGTGACGGTATTCATCTGGATCATAAACTGGTCATTGTGATTCCGTCCGACGATGTGCTCTTCGCCAACTTCACGGATCAATGCTTTGGCGAAAGCACGGAGGATCTCATCGCCGCCGGCATTCCCCAGGGCGGTGTTGATATCCCTGAATCGAGCAAGGTCGACCATGACGATAAACATGCTTGCGTTTGATTCGGAAGATCGCTCGAGCGATTCGCTCAGCGTGGTGATGATCCCGTCATGATTCCAAAGCCGGGTCAGCGGATCGATCATGGACAGCCGCCACGAATATCCGACCTGATGGATCAGGTCATCCTGTACGCGGTTGGGCCCCGCATTATGCAACTCATACTGTGCCAGTTTGGCAAAGTCTTCAAGCATCTCAAGATCATCATTATCGAACGAGCGAGGCTCGGAGTCGATCATACAGAAGGCGGCGACGGGCAAGCCACCGATCGAACGGATCGGCATGCCTGCATAGAACACCAGCGACGAATCTTCGTGGCCCAATGGATTATCGGCAAATCGTTCATCAAACCGCGCATCATTGATGACGAGCGGCCCATCGCCAAGGATCGTGTGTTGGCAGAAGGTGGCGCTTCTGTCCATCTTATATGCATTGAGCCCTTGGGCAGACTTTGCCCAGACCTGGTGCTCGTCAACACACGTGATTGCGCAGATCGGAATATCGAACGCCTTGCTCGCCAGGCGCGTGATGCGCTCGAACCGCTCTTCGATCGGCGTGCCCAATATCTGAAGCGAATGCAATGCGCTGAGTCTGGCGTTTTCGTGGGGATGTTGTAGTTCTTGATCCGTCATTGTTGTGTACCTCAGTAAATGATCTACTGACAGCATCGAACAAGCCGGCAAGCATCTGTTCTAATAGAGCCCAAGAAGGTGTGAAATAGTTCAAATCGCACAATTTTAGGTGAGGGACCAACATAGCATCCACCCCTATAATGGGTGGATGATCGTTGCCAAACATCGTTGGTTCAACAAGCAGCTACACCGAACGAGCAGGCTCGATAATCCCTCGGCATTCGCCGAACCCAATCCGCCGGAACCCATCACGCTCGCAATAGGCCTTCATGATAATCTCATCGCCATCAGCAATGAACTTCCGCTCTTCACCCGTCGGCAACACAATTGGGGTACGCTGCGTGCCCGGCACGACAACGGGCGGATTGGCGAACGGGTCGCCGTCCCATGTCAGCTCGAGCAACGAGCCCCGCGCATCACGCGTCGGCCCAGAGATCGTTCCTGACCCGAGCAAATCGCCGGGCTGAAGATTACATCCATTGACCGTGTGGTGCGTGATCATCTGAGCAAGCGTCCAATACATGTCCTTGAAGTTGCCCGTCGAGAGATGCATCGGGTCCATGCCTTGTTCACGCATCTTGGCTGAGGCAATATACACCTCGACCTTGATATCAAACCCGCCCGCCTTGCGGTTGGCATCGGAATCCATGTAAGGTAACGGCTGTGGATCGCTCGCGTCGCGTTCCTCCGCTGGGCAACGGAACGGGGCGAGCGCTTCCATCGTCACGATGTAAGGCGACACGGTCGATGCGAAGTTCTTCGCCAAGAACGGTCCGAGGGGGACATATTCCCACTTCTGCAAGTCTCTCGCCGACCAGTCATTGAGAATACACAACCCGAGCATGTGGGCTTCTGCATCTTCGATCGACACCGGCTCGCCGAGCTCGTTGCCGCGACCGACGACCACGCCCATCTCCATCTCATAATCCAGCAGCTTGCAAGGCCCAAACCCCGGCGAGCCACCTTCTTCGGTGGGTGCCTGCTGACCGACAGGGCGCTTGATCGAAGTGCCCGAAGGGACGATGGATGATGCTCTGCCGTGGTATCCGATCGGGATGTGCTTGTAGTTGGGCAGCAGCGGGTTATCCGGGCGGAACATGCAACCCACATTGGTTGCGTGGAAGAGCGAGGCGTAGAAGTCGGTGTAGTCGCCGGGGAAGAACGGGATGACAAGATTTTCATCATCGAGCTCGATGATCGCGTGTTGACGCAGTTCGTCGTTATCGCGAAGATCAGGGCAATCGGCGCTCAAGAGCTTTGAGAGCTGCTTACGAATCTTGACACGATCTTCGAATGGCTGTTCATCGCATGCCTCGATGGCGGAGAACTCGTCGGAGTTCGCTTCTTCAAGGAGCCCTACATGAGCAAGGACATCAACGAGCACCAAGCTGTTTCCGATCCGGACAGCGGTGACCACGCACTGGTCTTCATCATCAAGGAATACCTGACACCAAGGCAGGTTCTGGATCGGGAAATCACTCTTTGGATCGTTTGCACTCTCCACCCAAGACTTGAGGTTCTGGTCGTGGGTCTCGTCAATCGCGTATGGCATGGCAATGGTTCCTTGGGCTTGAGGGTGAGCCGAAAGGATATGCGCATGGGCGGGTGCAATCAGCGAAACTCAACCAATCTCAGAGCGGATCGCGTCGCCAAGATACTGATACTGCTCGATCGAGTTATAGATGTACGGGCTGATCCGCACCATCGGGTGCGTGCCGACGGGCGAAGGCACGATCATGATCTCGATCGCATGGTTTTTGAACAGGTTCTCCCGCAGCTCACGCGGATGCAACCCCGGGGCCGGGATATCAATCACCGCCAAAGGCCCAAGCATCGATTCGGGAATCGTCGGGGTCGTCCCAAACGCATCAAAGAGCAGGTTCCGGGCCTCGATACACAACGAAAGATTGTGCGCCATGATCCCATCGGGCCCAGTGAGCCCGCCGGGCATGAGCGAGTCGAGGCATTCGATCGAATCCGCGATCGTCAGCACCCCCGAACGATCATCGGTGCCCATGTAATCAAACTCATGGTTGAAGGCCGATCGCTTGGTCCGCGCACGCGCAGGCTCGATATCCATCGCATGATTCGAGAGCACCAGCGGGCGAAAACCTGCCTGGAGGTCTTTGCGGACATGTAAGAACGCGACGCCTTTGGGCGAGCAGAGCCACTTGTGCCCGTTGCCCGTCGTATATGCCGCTCCCCATGCGGTGATATCAATCGGCACACACCCCGGCCCGTGGGCTGCATCAAGGAGCGTTTCGACGCCCTGGTCTTTGAGCTTTGCGATGATGCGCTCGACCGGGAGCCGAACAGCAGTGGCGCTGGAGATTAGACTGATGAGGAGGAGCTTGGTTTTACTGGTGACCTTGGCCATGATCGCATCGAAGGCGGCGTCCTCGTTGAGACCAACCCAAGGAATATCCACGACGACGACTTTGGCCCCGCTGCGATTGGCGAAGTGTTCAAAGTTGTTTTTGCACGCCGGGTATTCAAGATCCGTCACGATCATCTCGTCGCCGGGCGCAAGATCAAGATTGCTCAACACCGTCGCCACCGCGGTGGTCGCATTGTTCACGAACACGATGTCCTCAGCCTGGGCATTGATCAGCTCGCCCAATGCTTGGCGTGAGCGATCAACCATCCTCCAAAGATCATAGATATAAAACTGCATCGCGTCGGCTTCGACCCGATCTCGGTGGCGTTGCTGTGCCTCGATGATGCCAGTGGGGCACGCACCAAAGGAGCCGTGATTGAGGTACACGACCTTGGGATCAAATCTGAAATGCTCGATGAGCGACGATGGTCGTGGGAGCGTTTTGGTCATGGCAGAGCATAGCCGATGATGCTCGAACGAACATTATCCTCGAAGATCGAGCGATCGACCGAGCGAGACATTAGCCGAGCGGTTGGCCGAAATATTCGTCGCAGCCAGATTCCGATCGGCAGCCTGGGGATACATGTTGTAGGTCCCCGCACTGGTCATCACCGGCTTGGGCCCGGTGATCGAAGCAACATCAGTGCTCAGATCAATCGCTTGCACCTTGCCGCCAACAAGTTCGTTGATCGAGCTCGATTTGAGCACCGATTGCTTGGGCGCGATCTTGCCGATCGTGTCCGCGCGTTGTGTCGGCTGGGTTGGCTGAATAGTAGTCGCAGGGGCCGTGGGGCTTGTGCGGGTGGTGGGGGCCACCGGACGCATCGGCTGGACCGATTTGGCGAATGGAGCACCGCCCGGGCGATTCATGCGCGGGGACTGGGCGTACGCGCGGAGCGCTTGGTTGATTGGGAATGAGCTGGCGTTGATTCGATCCATCGTTGTATATCTCGATTGCTAGGCGGCGGTCGTACGAAATGACCCTTGGTCCAGAAACTACTGGCACCCAGCGAATGCTTGATCCGTCCATCCATGGACACGGTTTCTGCTTTCACAGACCCCATCCTACCGTATATTTCATCGGCAATCACGGACGGACTTCATGATAACTGGTGAGGACCTTGAAAAAACTGGTTATTGGCTGTCCAGTTTTGCGCGTTGGTTGAGAGGCCGTTGTCTGTTGGGTGCCCCGGCTCGCCGGCTTGGGCGCAGTCGGGGCACCCGTCGCGATCATCGTTGGGGGACAAAGGAACGCCACGGCCCTAACATAGGGAGCAATGCACATAATGGCGGCAGGGCAATGTGGTAAAAAATGGAGTGGCCAATGAATAGTACAGCAGTTGTTCGTTTGTTAATGACGATATCCGTCTTGGTTTTTCTGTGTTCATGTGCTAAACCTAATCGTGTAATTGTTCAAAAATATCTTGAAAAAGATCAGATTGACTCTGGCGATACAAATAATCCAGATTATAGTTCGCGTGTTATCGAATCGGTATTTATAACGGCGTTTTTATCTGCGACAGACGCAACAACATATAGTGGAAGCCCACCGTTTAGCGTTGTGTTGGGGGCGTACTCGATTTCGAATACAATAGTGCTCGTCGAAATTGTTTCTGCAAGCGTTTCTATCAATGAAAATCAGCCGTTCGATATATCAAGTCATTTCGACGCATTGTCAATGAACACGGTTCTGAAAAACCCTTCGCTCGACCCAGCTATATATACAGGCTTTAAAGCGGCTTGGATTGAAACAGACAAGTTTCTAAATGCAGTTCCTTTAGATGGTGACACGGTGACGGTTGTGTTTGAAATAAGGGTTGGTGGTAAGGATTCCAGTGGTGTCCGCAAAATTTCTATTGATTTTATTCCAGAAACACATCCCGCGCCACGGCAAGGAATTCCATCGCATTGAATGAGAACAGAAGGGCTGGCGATGTCTGATTCTGATCATAATGCATGCTGCTGGCGATGCGGCTACAGCCTATTCGGGTTTGGCGAAGATGCGGTATGCCCTGAGTGCGGCTTGTTGGTGTCGATTGCTCGGGGGGAAGCCCCGCTTGTCATCAGGTCACAGGCTCAAAGATGGATGGGCATATTTTCGTTGATGAGTGTTGTTCCATGTATTATCGTTGGCTTTGTGTTCTATGTGGCAGCAGGGTTTGCGTTTGTGGAGCGTGATGTAGGCGTGTACGGATCGGTGATCGCGTTGACTATGGCTTCGATCACCGGTTCGGCGGCGGGTTGGTTTATGAAAGTGCCAAAGCGCGAGTTCAGCGCTCCCGCGCACGCCTCTATCTTGCTCTGTGTATTTATGTTTCTTTGGCTCTGGCCGATCAGGATTTTAGTTCCCAGTTCTTCGATGGGCGGCACTTGGGCGTATCTAAACAACATGGTTTTTCTCAATGTTGTGGTGTGCACTCTTGGCTCGCTTGCGATTCAAGCGAAGTCGTTTGCGACCAAGACAGGAATGGCCGAGCCTGAAAAACGCCACATCTCCTTTGATCAGATTTCGTACCTTGCATTCGTGTCTGCCGGTTTGATGGCATTGGGAGGCGTGCTCAAAGTCGTAAGCCCTCTGATTCATCTCCCCGATCGTTTGGCGGGCATGAGTATTGGGTTCGGCATGCTCTTGGGCATTCTCCCTTTCATCATCTGGCTGATATGTATCTTTCCGATTATCTGCCGACTTGCACGATGGCCGATCGGTGAGCGTTCATAGCCGAGGCGCCGAGAGGTGAACAGCATATAAAAACCCCGGAACGAGTCCGGGGTTTGGTGTCGTTGAAGTTGTGCATGTGCCGTTAGCGGGTGAATAGGAGTGGGGCTCCTAGGGAGTCATCTGTAAACTCGACGGCTTCGATATAGCCGGTCTCCGAGAGGATGAAGCGGAATATTGAGTCCGTGTCGGTCATGTCGGTGATTACGGCGGTGTTAGGTTCTTCGCCTGGCTCGACAGTTGGGTAGAAATCGCCGAGACGGATGCTCAGGGTGTTGTCGATGCGTTCGATGATGAGGGTGCCTAGGTGTTCGTTATGGAACCAGCCGGTGTAGAGATCGAGTGGGCGGGTGAGGTGATCTGTGGGCATGGTTATGTGCCCTTGGTCGATTCTCGGTGCTTCGCCGTCTGCTTTCATTTGCTTGACGCGCTGCGAGAAGTTCTCGCGAGGGTTCCAGTCGGGCTCAAATCCGGTGATGTGGGTGAACGCTTCGACAGCGACGATGGATTGCCAGGCGTTTGCGAGCCCCGAGCCGTTGACGAGGATGGCGATGCCGGCGTCGAACTCAGGGAGGTATCCGTACCATGCGGAGGTGCCCGAGTATCCGCCGCCATGGGAGCTGAGCGGGGTTTGGCCGACGAATGAACCGACATTCCAGCCATGCCCGAAGCCTGTCGATATGCGGATTGTGCCCTCGGGCTTGTCCAGTGCTGCGTGCTGTTCATGCATCGCAGCGATTAATTCTGGACTGAGGATGTCTTCGTTGTTGATGGTGCCCTTGTTGATCTGGAGTTGGATCCATTTGGCCGCGTCGACGGCGGTGGTGCCCAGCCCTCCGGCGGCGTGCATAGTGCGGTCTGTTTTCATCTGGAAGGAGACTACCCAGTTTTCGCCGTCCCATACGGTCGGGAATGCGGCGTTGTCATCGGTGTAGATCTCGCTCGCGTAGCCGGTGGTTCTTGTCATGCCTGCGGGAGTGAAGAATGCTTGGGCGAGGTAGTCGCGCCAGGCGATGCCGGTGACTTGTTCGATGATTCGCCCGGCAAGAGTGAGGTTTACATTGGTGTATTGCGTGGAGCCTGCGACCTCGCCTTGGGCGAGCCAATAGTCGTATCGTTCGTCGGTGATCTCACCTGAGTAGGCATCGAGGAGGACGATGGGCGAGGAGTTGATGCCCTTGCGATGGGTGATGAGATCCTCAATGGTGATGGAGGAAGCGTCGACGGAGTCGCCGAGCTTGATGCCGGGTAGGTACTTGGTGATTGGGTCGTTGAGGCCGAGCTTGCCTTCCTCGGCGAGCTTGACGATGGCGGATGCGGTATAGGTTTTGGTGATCGACGCAATATAGAACATGGTGTCTTTGTTGACGGGCGATCTGGATTCTGGGGTTCGGTTGCCGTGGGTCCAGATATAGGTTTGTCCATCTTTGACGATGGCGATTGCTGCGCCGGGAACATCGAAGAGATCGGTGAGCTCGCCCCAGCTTTTTGCGAGCTTGTTGAGCTCTTTGTCGTTGCTGATAGGCAGGGCGTGGACTTTGGGTTGGGCGAGCAGCGGGGAGGTGCTTGCTGCGAGGGTAAGGAGGGCGATGGGGGCGAGTTGGGTGAGTCGCATGGATAATTCCTTCATGTCAGTTCGTGGTTGAGATTTGTTAACTTGAAGATCAGCGTAGAGGAAGAGGAAGGGGCGATCTTGTACGGATCATGCGCGGTCGCAGAAAGCAGGGGCGGTCTGGACGGTTGATCAAAGAATCGAGACGAGTGAGCGGAGTTTGCGTGGGGTGACGCCGAGGGATTTGGAGAGTCGTTTGGACATGTGGGCCTGGTCTGCGAACCCGGCAGCGAGGGCGCAGTGGGCGAGCGAGTAGTTGGTGGTGATGATGAGTTCGGCAGCGGTCGAGAGCTTGGCCCGCTGGGCGACGGTGCTCGGGGTGGTACCGGTCTGGGCTTTGAACTTGCGGGCGAGATGGCTTGGATGGAGGCTCAATGTAGCGGCGGTCTGGGCGATGGTGCAGCCATTGCTCAGGAGCTGAGTTGCACGCTGGGTAGTGAGATCGTTCGGTGATTGGGGAGTGGGGAAGGAGTCGGCGGTGTAGAGATTGGCGAGGGTGCTCAGGGATTGATCAAGGGCGGAATCTGATCGAAGCTCGCCCGCGGCGAGGGTGAGCCAGATTTGAAGGAGGACGGCGGTCGCGTGATCGTCGTTGAGCCAGCGGCAGTCGGTATCGGTGGATGGATCGAGATTGGACTGGCAGTAGAAGTGCTCGGTGAGATGCTTTGGGAGCTTGAGGACAAGCGAAGCTGCACCGGATTGGGCGATGGATGTTTCGTGCTCTACGCCGGCAGGCTTGATCATGACGGCGAGTGGGCGTGAGTGTTGGGGAATCGCAGTTGTTGTTGTTTGGTCGCTGAAGTCGCCGGCGAGGACGAGGGAGATGGAGGCGGTGTCATGGGCGTGTGGGGGCATGTGGTGCCCGGGGGTGTAGCCAACGGCGTAGGCGGAGATCGCCCGGTCGGCGATGCCGGTTGCAGCGAGCTGGCGGGTTCGGTTTGGGAGTAGGCACGCAGGCATCGAAGGGGTATTCCGATTCGGGCGTGGGATGTTTCAGAGGCTCTTTGAGTGATGGCAGGCGAGAGACTTGAACAACGAGGTATTGGCTGTCCAATATCGCGGTCTTGGTTGAGGCGGATTACGATTCGAGTGAGATGCTCAGGGGCAACCCTGTGCGAAGGCGGAGAGGAATGCGGAGATGTCGAAGAAATCGAAGATGCCGTCATCGGTGAAGTCCGCGATGGGATCTGCCGTGGCGAAGGCTTGGAGGAATGCGGAGACATCGAAGAAGTCGAGTATGCCGTCGGCGGTTAAGTCTGCGGGGCATGGGGTTGGGGGTTCTGTCACGAGGATGATGTGGTTTGGTCCTGAGAGTTGTGAGCCCGGGGCGACGAGGTAGCCCAGGAAGTCGCCGGTGTCGTTGTAGCGTGCGATAGAGCTTGAGCCCCAGAACACGGCGAGGATTTCGTTGTTGTACCCGCGGACAAGCCCGTCGGCGCGGCTCCCTTGGGTGTCGGAATATCTGCCGAGGTCTTCGCCGGTCGTGGTGTTATAACTGCGGAGCGATCTT
Source organism: uncultured bacterium (assembly GCA_913062615.1). Classification (GTDB taxonomy): domain Bacteria; phylum Planctomycetota; class Phycisphaerae; order Phycisphaerales; family UBA1924; genus UBA1924. The sequence continues at coordinate 21,634 of CAJXXI010000009.1, forward strand.
TCGATGTTGGACGCAAACGCGGTCAGCAAGAGTGTATTGTCGTTGAGCATGATCATATTGGTAGGACGATTACTCAGGGGTACGCTGATCAATGGCACGACATCATCGTGCCCGTTGACTTGATAGATGACTTTGTCGCCGCCGGCGACGAGGAGCGAATCGTCTGGCCCGTCGATGATGCCGTGGGGTCCGGGGATGAGTCCTGCGGTGATCAGGTCTCCCAAGACTGAGCCGGTCATGGGATCTACGCGGAGGATCCGAGCGGAAGTGATCGAGCTTACCCAGAGTTCTGTGCCGTCCATGCTTTCGCGGAGGAAGGCGGTCCCCCTTGCGCCATCGAGGTCCCATTGGGCTTCAATCACGCCTGTGTGCAGGTCTATTCGTGCGAGCTTGTTATTGGCATAGCCGGGGACAAAGACCTTGCCGTCGCGGATGACCATATGCTGCGGATTGCCGAGTTGGTTGGCGTTGGCGGGGACGAGATCGCTGATGAAATCACCCGTGAGCGAGTACTTGTGGATAGCGCCGGTACCGGAACTGATAAGGTAATACTGATCGTCGGCACCCGCATGGGCTGGGCGAGCAAAGAGCAGTACGATGATGATCCAACGCCCGAAAAATAGCAAGTTCAACATATTCTCAATTCTCCTGTAGGTGGCCATTTCCATTCGGATCACTGAACGAGCGGATCCAACTAATCAGAAATTATGACAAAACTGATTGGATGGGCGTGTGCCCTCTGTGGATGATCTGTTCGACTTGGGGTCTCAGTTTGATTCTGGGTGCTCTGTGAACCCAAGATTCGGAATGCAATACATTGAGATACATGAAGTTTGCTCAGTCCGTTGCGCAGACACCTTCCCCGGAAGCCAGTGAAGGAGGTAAGAGGAAAATTCGGCTGCGCCGTTTCGCGTGGTGTCGGGCACTCGGTACCCGGATGAAATGGAACCCCTGATAAATATGTGTATAGAAAAAGCCCGGAGCAGGTCCGGGCTTATGGGTTTGGAAAGGTATTTTACGTTAGTCGTCGTGATCGTGGCCGGCAAAGGCGGCGATTACTTCTTGTTGGACCTGAGGCGGGGTGTTCTCGTCGTGAGAGTATTCCATCGTGTACGAGCCCGAGCCTGCGGTGATGGATTTGAGCTCCGTTGAAAAGTTCTGGAGTTCACTCAATGGTGCTTGGGCGACGATGGTGCATTGGTCGCCCGGGAGCATGAGTGTGTCCTGGATCTGCCCTCGCTTGGTCGAGAGATCGCCAGCGATGTCGCCCATTTTTCCCGATGGAACCGTGATCTCAAGGTGCACGATCGGTTCGAGGAGCAAAGGCTTGGCGTTGATGACGGCCTCGATGAAGGCTCGTTTGCCGGCGGTAATAAAGGCGATTTCCTTCGAGTCCACCGCGTGGAACTTGCCGTCGTAGACCTCGACCTTGATGCCCGACATCGGATACCCTGCCACCGCGCCGTGAACGAGGGCGTTGCGGATTCCTTTTTCGATCGCGGGCATAAACTGACGCGGGATCGATCCGCCGACGGTTGCGTTGACGAACTCAAAGCCCGAATCATGATCAGCCGGGAGTGGTTCGACGCGGAGGTAGACCTCGCCGAACTGCCCGGCGCCGCCGGACTGTTTCTTGTGGCGGTGGTGCCCTTGTCCCTTGCCTGCGATGGTTTCTTTGTACGCGATCCGTGGCGGCTCGGTGACGAGCTCGATGCCCATTTGTTCTTTGAACTTTTCAACGACCACGCGGAGGTGGAGCTCGCCGAGCCCGCGCATGACCGTTTGTTTGGTCGCGGCGATGCGTTCGATGACGAGCGATGGGTCCTCGGCCAACAGCTTGTGGATCGCGGTCGAGAACTTTGTTTCGTCGGCGTGGTTTTTGAGCTCGATTGATAAGCCGTACATTGGCTTGGGCAGTGGGAGCGGCTTCAAGTGGACGGAATCCAGGTCGTGTCCTTCATGGAGGACCGCGTCGAAGTGGACATCGTCGAGCTTGCCGATCGCGCCGATGTCGCCCGGGCCGAGTTCGTCGACTTCGTGCGATTCTTTGCCTTGGCGTTTGAGCAGGTGCCCGACTTTGACGGGTTTCTTTGCGTCGCCGATGATAATTTCGGATTTGGATCGCAGCGTGCCCTGGTGGACGCGGAAGACGCCGAGCTTGCCTACGAATGAGTCAGTGGCGACTTTGAATACATGGGCGAGAACCGGTTTGGATGCATTGGGATCGGCGTGGAACTCGTGCTCTTCGCCGCCCTCTTCGTCGCGTTTCATGAACGGACGCGGGTTGCCTTCGATCGGCGATGGCAGCGTCGATGCAAAGATATGCAAAAGCTTATCGATGCCTGCGCCGGTTTTGGCACTGCAGAAGCAGATCGGGACGAGGTGTGCTTCGCGGAGTGCTTTTTCGAACACATCGTGGAGCTGTTGCTTGGTGATGTTGTGCTCGTCGCCGTCGTCGAGGTATTTGTCCATCAGATCGTCTTGCATTTCGACGATCTGTTCGATGATGGTTTGATGGGCGTCATCGGTGGAAGAAAAAAGCGTGTCTTCTGAGCCTTCGACTGGTTTGTTGTCGTCGAAGACCGAGATCACGCTTGTGCGATCTGGCGAGGGTAGATTGATCGGGAGACATTCGCCCCCGAACTCCTCCTTGATGGATTCAACGAGCGATTCGAGATCGCACTGGTCGTCATCGATTTTGTTGATGATGATCATGCGTGGGAGGTTGCGTTCTTTGGCGATGCGCATCATGCGTCGGGTCATCGGGGCGATGCCGTTGTGTGCGTCGATCACCACGCAGATTGTTTCGACGGCTGGGAAGATCGAGATGGCTTGGCCTACGAAATCGCCGAGCCCTGGCGCGTCGATCAGGTTGACCATGTGCCCTTCGTGATCGAAGTGGAGCAGGGAAGTGCGGAGCGAGTGTTTGTGGAGTTTTTCTTCTTCGGACCAGTCGGAGAATGTTGACCCGTCTTCGATGGTGCCCATTCTGTCGATGGTGCCAGTTGAGAAGAGGAGGCGTTCGGCGAGGATTGTCTTTCCTGCGCCTGTTTGTCCTACGAGTGCAATGTTTCTGATATCCGCCGGGGATCGAAGTGCCATAGCTTTCCGCCTCCTTTCGGCGGGCGCTGTCGGCCCTTGAACACCGCGGGCCGATGTTGCCCGCAACTGAGATGTATGCACAGGGGTTGCCTGTGCGACTGACATTCTAGCAGGACACGATTGCAATTGGAAGATGAAACTTGAGGGATTCGTCTTGATACAATGTTCTATGGCGAACGATCAGTATCCATCCCAAGAAACCCCCGTGCTTTGCAGCGAATGCGGGGGCGATGTGCGGATAGTTCAAGATATGGAATTGCCAAAGACTCACCGGGCGAGGTGGATTCCCAAGTTGCTGGTGGTGGTTTTGTTGGTTGGGCTGGTGGGTGTGTTGACAGTGACGGGCAAGGGATGGAGATCGTATGGCGGTTCGCCTTCTTTCATCACTGATTATTCAGAGCTACTCGATCCTATTCAATCGGTGGGGCGTTCGGGACTGGTTGATGAAGAAACGGGCAGTTCACGAGAGGAGTTTATCGAAACTCTCTCGCGAAGGCTCAATAAAGTTGAGAAGCAGTACTGGGGCGGGTTGATTCGATTGGTCAGTGTGGAACCCGATGGTATGACTGGACGAGAGCTGAGCTACGGAGTTGGCGAAGAGGTCTACCTGTGGGAAACGCGTTCAAGCCTGCTCGATGTTCGTATTCCTGATGCTTGGGATCAAGACTGGAACCCATCGGACACAGTTTGGGTTTCATATGGTCCGTACAAGTACACGCGTGGAGAGTTCAAGCACAACTTTGCATTCAATGAGTCCGTTGTCGTGAACTATATCTCGATCTTTGCCATAATTGCTTCGTGCTGGCTGTTGGTTTGGGTTTTGGGGGCAGTTCTCAGACGCTTTGGGATTCGTTCATTGCATTCGCCGAAGCAGCTTGCAGTTGGTATAGGAATACTGCTTCTCGGTATCGTGGTTTCGTCTGCGGCATTTCCGAATGACTTGCGATATGCCTACGCAAATGATCCGCCTGTAAAAACATCCGAGTGGATCGAGTATGACACGCTGATAGAGATTGTTGAACAAGCGAAGTTTAATCCGGATCAAGCGGAGCAGCTTTGGGCTTTGCTCAAATCCATCACGCCAGATACTGAAGACAGCGATCTGATCGTTGGAATCCAAGATGATTTCGGGCGGCCGGGCCTTGGCGTAAGGATTTGGTCTATAGGGATTGGGTCAGACATCGAGTTGCTCTCGGGGGCTACTATCTGGAGGCCGAATCTTGACGAGGGTGAAAACACGAAAACCGTTGAGTTTCCCAGTGAGTTCGATCGTGGGTTGAGTGTAGATTTTGTTGATAGACGATACTTTACATTTGGCTGGCAGAGCGATCTATATGAGCGGTCGGTCCATATCGCGCCAACATCGGTGCTGTCGGTTCTTGCGGTGGTGATCTGGGTGTGGATGGGGTTGCGATGGATTGCGTTGCTGATTGTAAAACGGCGCCAAAGGCGACGGATTTCGCGGGATCAGTGCATTTTTTGTGCGTATCCGCTTTCCGATGAGGGCAAGAAGGCTCGATCTTTGGGAATCAGCTCCTAAACTCCCCGACTATGACTGATCAGACTGATTCAACCGGATGTATCACCCGTTTCGCTCCTTCGCCTACTGGGCATCTCCATATTGGGGGGGCACGCACAGCTTTGCTTTGCTGGGCGTTTGCCAAGGCGAATGGTGGGAAGTTTGTGCTTCGGATTGAGGATACCGACCAAACCAGATCGTCCGAATCATCCATGCGGGGGATTCTCGAAGACATGGCGTGGCTGGGGATTGAGTGGGATGAAGGCCCGGAACTGAGCTTCGAGGGCAAAGACCTCGGCGGCGATCCGAGAGCCGTCGGCCCATTCTTTCAGGCGCAGAGGCTGGACCTCTACAACACACATATCCGCACACTGATCGAAGCCGGCAAGGCCTACCCGGCGTTCGAGGCCCCCGAGGTGCTCGATGCAGCACGCAAGGAAGCCATCGCAGCGAAAACGGGATACAAGTACAACCGCGCAGGTCTTGAGATTTCGCTCGAAGATCGCATCGCGCGGATGGACGCGGGCGAAGCCCATGTCGTTCGGCTGATGATGCCTGACGAATCGATCACGGTGCATGATGCGATCTTGGGTGATGTTACGGTTGAGCCGAGCGAGTTTGATGATTTTATTATCCGCAAGCGCGACGGGTTCCCAACTTATCACTTGGCTGTTGTGGTCGATGATGCGTTGATGGGCGTGACGCATGTGCTGCGTGGGCAAGAGCATTTGATTAACACGCCGAGGCACATCGCGATTCAGCGGGCGCTCGGGTTTGATACGCCGAGCTATGGGCATATGCCTTTGATTTTTAATCCCGATGGATCGAAGATGTCCAAGCGGGACAAGGACAAGCTTGCTAAGAAGGCGGTCAAAGAACAGAAGATCGAATCGTGCCCGATCGAGGGCGTGAGTGATGAGGACTTCGCCAAGTGGTTAAAGGACAAGACTCGTCAGCTCGCATCCGATGATCTGATCGCGTTGGCCGAGGTGCTGGGGATTACGCTGCCTGAGATTGATGTTGAGGATTTCAGAAGAGCCGGGTATCTGCCGGGGGCTTTGAATAACTATCTGGCGTTGCTCGGGTGGAACCCGAAGGTAAAAAACGAGGACGGGACGGATCTCGAGCACTTCGATATGGACTATCTCGGTCAGCACTTCACGACGGGCGGCATGAGCAAAGGGCAATCGAAGTTCGATCGCGTGAAGCTGATGAGTTTCAATGGCGACGCGATCGCGGCGCTCAGCGATGAAGAGTTCGCGAGTCTTTGGTTCGCGTGGGCACAGCAGTATGACGCGGAGCTGGCCGGGCGGTTTGATGAAGCAGCGATGTTGACGCTTGCGCCCGCGGTCAAGACCCGGTGCAAGACGCTCGCCGACGGGCGCACCATTGTTGGGTTTGCACTCGTCGCCGACGACGCGATCGAATACGACGGCAAAGCAGTCCACAAAGCCCTCATCAAAGGCGACAAGAAAGGGCTCGAACTCCTCACAGGGTTCCGATCAGTGGTCGCCGCGATGGATGACTTCACACCCGACGCGATCGAAGTAGCGGTGAAGGACTATGCCGAGTCGCAAGAGGTCGGCATGGGCAAGCTCGCCCAGCCTTTGCGTGTTGCTGCAACGGGCGCCGCGGTGTCGCCGCCCTTGGGTCAGACTCTTGCGATCCTTGGGAAGGACGCGGTGGCGAAGCGGATTGATCTGTGCGAGGCGTATGTCGAGGCCCAAGTGAGTGCAGCGAGTTGAATCGCGATGAAGTCATCGCGGCGATTGAGAAGCTTCGGAAGCATCCCAAGGCTGATGGGGGGCGAGATGAGTTTGTCCGCGTCGTGTCGGGAGTATTTGAGAAGGATCAACG